>JARFRH010000142.1 GCA_029287355.1 Maribacter sp.
ATGTTTACAACTTCTGCCGTAGCTGAAGATGAAGGTAAAACAGAAGTGATGAAAAATGTGTATACTCATAACTAAGCAGCCGTGGAGCCTTACTAAATCTTCCAAAACCCCTATGACCATTGGATTAAAAAGAAAAAGTCCAGCTTAGTAAATAAGCTGGACTTGTAATCTTGTGGTACCACCCCCCCTCCTTTACTGCGTTACTGAGGGTACACTGGGTTAGATCGCTTTGCACTTAAATCAAGGGAAGGAATTTAAATTCCAATGGTGCTGTAAGATACTTTGTAATTTGGTGTTTTGGTTTTGGTCCCGATAGCTATCGGGATGAGATTTGGTGCTTGTTTCGTCCTTCATTACATTTTGGCCGATAAGTTTCGGATGATACGGTGTTTAACACCAGTAAATTACTCGCACTAGCGGGGGTTTTATCTTAGAGGTAAAACAGGGTGGAAACAAACTCTAAGAGGTCCGGCTTAAAGAATGAGCAACACGAGCAAGATGCTCGCGCTAGCGGGGGGGATTAGATTGAAAATTGGCATTCAATGGAAGTACTTCACTTAAAATTCTATCATTTTAAACCTAACAGATTTTAAGCAAGTATTCATATTGGTCATTGATTATGCCTAGGTCAATTAAATTACTATCTTGGAGGAACAATTATAGGTGTCTTTGTGTTTTGAAATTTAAATCTTTCTGAAGCACTATATCTAATGAAACGGATGAATCTGTTGACCAACATAGTTTATTTATCTAGAAAAAACATCTTTACATTTCTCTTGTATTGGTTTTTTCTTATTTCACCTTTACTTTCTTTTTCCCAAAGCCCAAAACGAACTTTTGAAAAAATTCTTGTAACAATAGATGACGTTTCCTATGATCTGAATATAACCTCCATCAAACAAGACCACCAGGGATACCTATGGATGAGCACTAGCAAAGGGCTCATTAAATATGATGGCTATGAATTTATAAGGTACCTGAATATACCAGGCGATTCAACCTCAATAATCAATAATAACACCGAATCGCTATATGTGGATTCTACTGGTGCTTTATGGATAGGAACATATCAAGGTCTAAGTCGTTACGATTCTGGTTGTGATTGCTTTTTTCAATATCGCTCCAGTCCAGATAATCTAACACCCACAGGATTTATTACTACCATGACAGAGGATGCGTCTCAAAATCTCTGGATAGGAATGGAAGATGGCGGTCTTTTTCGATACGAACGTGACAGTGATCGCTTCACTCGTTTTCTGGATGATCCAACAGATCCAAATTCACTTGTTGGCGAGATTGTACGTGTATTATTAGCAGACAAACAAAACAATATTTGGATTGGGACTGGCTATGGTAGTTTTGAAAATGCCGGGGGACTTATTCGTTTCGACCCCACTACAGGAACTTCAAATAGGTATTTGCATGAACCTAATAATGCCAATAGTCTAATAGACAACAGGGTAAGTGCCCTTATGGAAGACCAGGAAGGCCGGATCCTGGTAGGTACCTATCAAAATGGATTGCACTACTATGACCCGGAAAAGGATGAATTTATTCGAATGGTATACGATGCCGCTGATCCAGGCCGTTTGTATCCACCTCCTGGGCACAAGGTCTGGGAAATGAGTCCATTTATTACAATTCTCCATCAAGATCAAAAAGGTGGTTTTTGGATTGGGACCTGTGGCGGAGGCATTAATTATTTTGACCCAAATAGCAATAAGGTAAGCCATTTTGTTCATGATAGCGCTAGTAGAATCGGAATTACCAATGATAAGCTTTGGTCTTTTTTTGAAGACAGATCTGGTCAAATCTGGTTGGGCACTTTGACCCAAGGGGGTCTTCATAAAATGGATCCATTTGCACCCGAAATCACCAGATATACCGAATCAAATAATAAGCATGTATCGAGAATTCGTGAATCCGGAGAAGAGCCAGGAATAATCTTTTTAGGCACCCATAATCATGGGATCCAACGATTGGATTTAAAGACTGATGAAATTAAGCCTCTCTTTCATAAAAGTAAATTTAGAGAAAGTAGTGTTTATGACATTTATGAAGACACTAATGGGTTGCTCTGGATAGGATTTGGCACCAAGGTCATACAAAGTAATATACTCACAACTGAAATAGTTGAGGGAGGACTGGCACATTTTGATACCCAGTCAGGTAAACTTAAGCACTATGCGAATCAAGCAAATGATTCCCTTGGCTTCCCTATTAATTCAGTTTATAGAATCTGTGAGGACCAGGATGGATTCTTATGGCTAGGCACAGGTAAGGGCGGGCTTTTCCGTTTTGACAAAAACAAAGAATCTTTTAAACACTATAATTTGTCTGGTGATAAAGGGCAGGCCAGGGATTCCGAGGTATATTTGATAGAAGAAGATTCCAAGGGAACCCTTTGGATTGGAGATATTGAGGGAGAAGGAGCTTTATTTCGTTACAATCGTGAAAATGAAAGTTTTGATTCCTTCATAGAAGGTTATAAACCCATATGTTTTTACGAAGATGGCTTCAATCGATTTTGGGTAGGTACAGAGAATAACGGGTTGCTACAATTTGATCCTACTAAAAATAGCTTTCATCAATACACTATGGCAGATGGCCTACCTAGTAATAAAGTATTAGGTGTTCTTGAAGGTTCCGCCGGTATTTACTGGGTTTCTACTTACGAAGGATTATCTAAGTTAGACACTGAATCGAAAAGATTTATTTCTACCGGTTTACCCAGTCATAGGTTCAATGAAGCTATACTTAAATCCAGTGATGGACAAATGTTTTTTGGAGGGAGCAGTGTACTGTTCTCTTTCTTTCCGGATCAGGTAGGTGGCAATCTTATACCCCCACAATTAATTTTGAACGGATTAAGGATATCTGGTGTACCTTATGATTTGGACAATGGCACTTATGGGAATTCAGAGAAAATTACCCTGTCTCATTATCAAAATGACTTAATGTTTGAATACACTGGGCTTCATTATAGTAAATCTTCTAAGAATCAATACAAATATAAGTTAGAACCTTTTGACCTGAATTGGATTGAAGCAGGATCGCAACGAACTGTTCAATATACAAATCTGGATCCCGGAGAATATAATTTCCAGGTGATTGGATCAAATGACAATAATGTCTGGAGTGAAACAGGCCCATCCGTTCAATTGTTGATTAAGACAGCTTGGTGGGTCAGATGGTGGGCATATCTCTTATATTTAACCATTTTTGGTGTAATCACATATGGCCTTTATCGTTTTCAACTTTCCAGAAAACTGGCCATTGAAGAAGGTAGGAGTCTAAAGGAAGTCCACCAATTTAGAAATAGTTTATATACCAATATTACCCATGAATTCCGAACGCCACTGACTGTTATCCTTGGAATGACAAATCAACTAAAATCAAAAGTAGGGGGTTTGGCTTCAGAGGGAACATCAAAACCGTTGGAAATGATTCATCGCAGTGGTGAAAACCTTTTGCAAATGGTAAATGAAATACTCGATTTATCTAAACTGGATAGTGGTAATTTGGAAATGAAACTGCTACAGGCCGATGTAATACCCTATGTGAAATACCTTTGTGAAAGTTTTTGCTCATTGGCACAAGAATCGAATATTGACCTTAAAGTGCATTCTGAAACCGATCAACTAGTCATGGATTTCGATGCTGGTAAGCTCGGCACTATTCTTTCAAATTTGTTGTCTAATGCCATCAAATTTACCCCTACAGGACAAAAAATAAGTATCCACCTTAAAGAGACCCTTATTTCAAATGAACCATACTTCGTGGTAGTCGTGAAAGATACAGGTGTAGGCATACCCGAGGATCAATTGGCAAAAGTATTCGATCGATTTTATCAAGTTGATCAAACATCAATAAAACAAGGAGAAGGTACGGGTATTGGTCTTGCCCTCACCAAAGAACTGGTTAGGCTGATGAAGGGATCTATTGATGTTAAAAGCACTTTAGGCGAAGGCACTGAATTCACGGTCCAAATTCCGATTACCAACAATGCAGTAAAAGAAGAAGAGGTAGGATTACCATTGACAACAAAAATGCATATCTCCGCTACTGAATCTGATGTGATTAATGAAATTCATCCCGGCAATGATGAATTACCATTGGCACTTATTATTGAGGATAATCAAGATGTTGCCTACTATCTAAAAACATTCCTGGAAAAACATTTTCAAATTTTGAGCTGTCAGGACGGAAAAGAAGGTGTTGACACGGCTTTGGAAGTTTTGCCCGATATAATTATCAGTGATGTAATGATGCCAGAAATGGATGGATTCCAGGTTTGCGCCATATTAAAGGAAGATGAACGAACCAGCCATATCCCCATCGTTTTATTAACCGCCAAAGCTACTTCTACAGATAGGATCACAGGGCTTACCGAGGGTGCAGATGCATATCTTGTGAAGCCGTTTGAAAAAGAAGAATTGTTGATTAGGATGAAAGGGCTTATGGAAATTAGACGGAAGCTGCAAAAGAAATACAGCAGGTCATTAATAAGTCTTGGTACTAGGAAAGTAGAAAACAGGGAAGAATTTTTCCTTAGGAAATTAGAAAATATTATTCTGGGTCACCTAGAAGAAGAAGACTTTTCTGGCAATGAATTAGCTCAAGAGCTATTCATAAGTCGCTCACAATTATATCGGAAAATAAAAGCGTTGACGGGTAAGTCCACTTCCTTATATATACGCTTTGTTAGACTCCAAAAAGCCAAAGAATTATTGGCTTCAAATACACTAAGAATTTCAGAAGTAGCCTATAGTGTGGGCTTTAAATCTCCAGTTTATTTCTCTCAGGTTTATAAAGACACCTTCGGTGAAAGTCCTACCGAAACACGCAAATAAACCCTTCTTTTGAGCCTTTGCAACAATATAGAAAGTCTTTGGTCAAATAACTAAAGCCCAAAGAGCGTATTGCTGTTACATTTAAACCATGCCTTTTTTAAAGGAAATGCGTAACTAAAATATTTCGGTCATGATTGTAAAAAAATCTTTCAACTGTTCGTCCCGCTCAATTTTGTTTTTCACTCTCCTCCTATTATTTGGATTGGCCTTTATTTCGGGTTGTTCCAAGGATAGTAATAATTCCCCGGACATAATAGGGACAGTTGATCCGGAAGACCCGGAAGAACCGGAAGACCCGGTTACTGAGTCTACAGATCCCGTAGGCCCATCTATCCTAAGGATTAATAGTGGGGGTGAAGAACTTACCTTTGACAGCGTAGTTTTTGAAGAAGATAAGTATTTTACGGGGGATGTAGTTTCCTTTGTCAATCACGTAGTTACCGAAATTGAGAATACCGAAATGGATGAGTTATACCTTTCTTCCAGAGTCCATACTGCTAACATAGTAACTTTTGGTTATGCCATTCCGGTAACAAATGGCACCTACACGGTTAAATTCTATTTCGCTGAAATAGTTTGGGGTGCCATTAACGACCCAGACTTTCCCGGAGAAGAGAACAGGCGAATATTTAGTGTAGACGTGGAAGGCGAGAACAAAATAAAGAATTTTGACATATATAAAGAAGTAGGTAGTATAACCGCAATTACTAAAATGTACGATGTGGAAGTATCGGACGGGGAACTCACTATTTCCTTTAATGCATCGGCGGACAGAGCAACGGTATCCGCACTTGAAATTTTTGGTGATGGTGAAATTGTGATCGACTAGGAAATTCTTAGTTTCCATTTGTTAGTACTATCATTTATATGAACTTTGAAGAATTGGAATAAGGCCTTTAAAAAAGTACTCTTGCCCGTGGAACGGTCCTTGTAGACCAGGCAGAGAATGGGCAGTACCTGTACCGGTTTTGTGTACAATAATTGTAGGTAATCCAACCCCGGTTCATAGTGCTTCCCGAAAATGTGTTCGACGAAACTCAATAGCGCATGACATTCTATTC
>JARFRH010000187.1 GCA_029287355.1 Maribacter sp.
AAAAAGAGCTAAGCAAATTGCAATATTGATCTTGGCGATATCATTAACCGGATGTACGAACGACGATGTTGAATTACCAAAAGTTATTGCAGGCTTTACATATACCGTAAATATCGATACGGGTACTGTGACATTCATTAATATCTCTGAGAATTCAAGAAGGTATACATGGGATTTTGGAGATGGTACGAATTCAACGGAAATTAACCCCATTAAGACCTATGCAAATGGTACTTATACCATAACATTAGAGGCATCGAATCCAGCTGGAGCCTCCGATTCATTTGAAGATGAGATAACTATCTTAATACCTGAAATAGCGACCCTTCCTATTTCTTTCGACGGGGAAAATACAAATTATAATCCCGAAACCTTTGGAGGAGCATCTTTTACAATAGTAGACAATCCAGATCCTTCTGGAAGTAACACCAGTACTTCTAAAGTAGGAGCGGTTACCAACATAGGAGCTGCTTTTGAAGGATTCTATTTCGATCTGGGCTCACCTGTAGACTTGACAACTTTACAAAGTATTTCTATGAATTTTTGGTCAGATACCCCTGTAAATGTTCTAATAAAACTTGAAGAGGGATCAGCAGGCCCAATTGAGGCGACGGCAGGACATGGTGGTACCGGTTGGGAGACAATATATTTTACTTTTGATTCCACTGCAAATTATTCAAGATTTACAATGTTTGTAGATGGTCCGGGTACAACAGCGGGCACATTTTATTTAGATGATATCACGCAAATGAATACCGCCGATATCCCGTGTCCGGAAACTGAATTAGAATTACCAATTGATTTTGATTGTAATGTTTCTATTCTCATATCTAAATACAACATCGGTAAATTCACCAAAGTGCTGATAAATGTACTTAAAACATAATTCTATATTGATGTAATCAAAGAACATTCTTATCGACCAAATCTTAGAGTGGGAAATGACCTAATTTTACCCCCGTATCATCATACATGAAAGTTTTTGCAAAACATAGCACGGCCATTTTGGTTTTTGCCCATTCAGCGCAAGAAGAATTAAAGGACAATGAAGATTTATTGAATGACCGAAAAATCACCATATCCCAACATTGTTATGGGTGCACTACTGGCGTAGAAAGCAGTTGACAAGGAACAGTGATCTAGGGCCTAAACTTTATAGGATAATTTACTATTTATAAGCCAAAATCGTTGCTTTGATTTTAGCTTTTTATATTTATTACAGCAGATTCATACTTGTATAACTTCACAAGTAACCGACTACCGGGTCTTCAAAAAAAATAAATGGCCATATTTTTAGTGTTCTTAGGCATTTCAACGGTTTTTTAATTCAAAATGCCCTGATGTCTATAACAAATCCATCTTTTTGGAGTTATAGCTATCCGACTTGTTGGTCGGTTTTAACTAAAACCCGATATCTTATGGAAAAAACCCTTAAACGCATGGCTACCATGCATCGGATGCAAACTACTGGTCTGAATTTGTTTTATAAAAACGGATATTACAATACCAGTGTCGACGACATTTTAAAAGAACTTTCCCTTTCAAAAGGTGCATTTTACTATCATTATGACTCCAAAGAAGATTTCCTAGTTCAAATCATTGAACAATTGGTAGTTCGCAAAGTCTACAGTATGCTCATCGAGCCTATTGAAGGTCATGAGAACACTTTGGATTTAATTACCAATTGCTTTGAAGATGCCCTAGAAACTGCGGTTCATAATGAACTCGACTATGGGTTTCTATTAAACAATTTTATTAATGAATTCAATGGCCGAAATCCTGAAATCATGAAACACCTCAACGAAATCTTGAGAATTTGGGAGGTTACCCTTGTTTCAGCGATTCAACGAGGTAAATTCAATGGTCATATCGATAGGCATGTAGATGCAGAAGGTGTAGCTGTATATTTGATGAGTTCATTCATAGGTATCAGAACCCTAATGGTTGAGACGGCACCAAGCGCAAGAAAATATCGCTTTATGTCGCAGTTGCGCCAATATTTCAAGTCTATCGAATCCAAATCTGAAAATCAACCGAACAATACTATTTACTAGTGAGTTCTGCTATTTTGCTTAGGATGCTCTCCGGAAGAATAGTTTCCATCGCCTTTTCATATCCTTCAGGCATTTTATTGCCATAAATGGACGTTGGAATTCGAGGGAATTCATTCCTGTCAGCTACTATGGAATTTTCGCTAGGTTGACCGAAAGGAGCAAAGCCGGCATACGGATGTGTAACCCCCCATAGCGTAATCGTAGGTACGCCATACATGGCTGATAAATGTCCGTTTCCACTATCCATGGCCAACATCACATCCAAATTCGAAATGAGTTGTAACTCCTCTTCAAAAGTGAGTTTTTCAGACGCATTGCTCGTATTTTGAAACTTCTCTTCCCAAAGTGAAAGTTGATTTAATTCATTTTTTCCACCCCCGAATAGCAGTATTTTGTAGTCGTTTGATGCATCTAATTCAAATAGCACCTTTTCCATGAGCTGCAGCGGGTACATTTTTCCTTTGAAGGCCGCAAAAGGCGCAATTCCAATACGTTTTTTATGGTCACTGCCTAAAATTTGAAGTGTTTTTCCATTTAGAGGCACTCGGCTTAAAACGGAGGTTTTGGATATCTTCAGTTCAAAGCCCAATTCGGTAAAAACCTCGCTGTAGCGTTCATGTGTCGTTTTTAGTTGTTTGAAATCATCGCGCTCTGCAGAAATTAAAGCCTTCTTTTCGGATCTTCCTTTGTCCAAATGAACAAATTTAAACCCTCCGGATTTAAAAAAGAGTTTTAGAAGCTTACTGCGCAACACATTATGCAGATCGACAACAGCATCTATGTTCTTGGATTTAAGTTCTTTATACAACCTACGCAGGCCAAAAAAACCTTTGTGTCTTCCTTTGACATCGGCCACATGAACATTGACATTGGACAAATTCGAAAAGAGTGGGGCAAAAAAACCTTTGGTTAAAACAGTGACCTGCACATCCGGATATTGGTCAAGAAATGCCTTTAAAACGGGAACGGACATAGCAACATCCCCCATAGCGGATAAACGTATGACCAGAAGATGCTTTATAGGCTTCATGACAATTTTTGAAACTTACTTTTGGCTACGGAGAACGGGGTTAAGCTCATCATCATTGTACATCTTCATTTGCTTATAGACTTTCATGTACTTCTTGCCTTTTTCGATATCAAGCAAAAATTGATCAATGGCCTTTGAGAGGTCCTGTTTTTGCTCCAGTAACACATTTAGCTTGGCCTGGCACCTCTTTAGGTGTTCTGTCGTAGCATCCGCCCGGGTCGCCTCTTCATTCATGTGGTAGATTTTCAAGGCCAAAATCGACAGTCTGTCAATCGCCCAGGCTGGGCTTTCCGTATTGATTATGGCACCTTCTTGAATTTGAACCGATTGGTATTTTTTTAAGAAATAGCTATCGATATACTCGACCAAATCGGTACGATCTTGGTTACTAGCATCGATTTTACGTTTGAGGGTCAGTGCCGCTTCGGGATCTATATTCGGGTCTCGAATTATATCCTCATAATGCCATTGTACCGTATCTATCCAATTTTTTCGATACAACAAATGGGCAATACCATCTTTTGGGTAAGGGTTTTCAAATGGTTGGATTACATTATCAACAATATGGTATTTGTTAATGCTTTCCTCAAAAATGCCAAAGGCCATTTCGCTAAACATACGCATTATATTTTGTGCAAAGTTATTGAACTCGTTTATACTTTTTGTTTGGAACCTAAAATATTCCCTTTTGTGTTCGGATGAAACCTTTTTTTATCAACATAACAGGGCTACGGGTTAAAGAATGGTGAAACCAGCTTGCCGACTGGAGGGTATGAATTCGAAAGAGGCCGATGCTAGGTAAAAGAAATTGTTTATCCAAGTTTATTTTAAATATCCTACCATAAGCCCAACAA
>JARFRH010000211.1 GCA_029287355.1 Maribacter sp.
TGTTCGTCTCGTGGGCTCGGAGATGTGTATAAGAGACAGATATAATCCCTATCCGAATTTGAGGCTTGTGCTTCTCCAAAATTCAACGCTGCACTACCTCCAGATCTCATTAATTGATTTCCATAATACTGCCCTGTCATATCAGTTGGCAAATCTTTACAAAACAATGCAACACAAGCGGCAAAATCAACAAGTCTAGCTTCTAAATCAAACTTTTTATTCGCCATGTTTTGAACCTGAACTTGATACTTGTGTTTGAACTTACTTGTGATGAAAAATGGTTTCTATTTTTAACTCAGCAAACCGTCGAAACATCTCCATAACCCCACAGTATTTCTCAATGGATAGGTCAACAGCTCTTTGCAACTTTTTTTCTGCAAGATTTGCCCCATGGAAATGATATTCAATCGCAACTTTATCATAGTACTTAGGGTGTTCATCGGTTAGGTTCGCTTTAGTCTCTATGGTAAAAGTATCAACCTCCAATTTCATTTTCTTCATCAAGGAGGCAACATCCAAACCGGAACATCCCGCAAGAGACGAAAGCATAAGGGCTTTCGGGCGCATTCCGCTGCCATCGCCACCATCTTCTTTGGCGATATCGATTTTAAAACTATGCCCTGAAGGGTTGTTGCTTTCAAAGGCCATATTACCTAGCCATTTCGTTGTGATATGATTTGTAGTCGACATAAATTTTCGTTTCTTGTGAAGGATAAATGTACGATTATTTAAAGCCCTATAAAACGGTTTCTTTTGAGTTCGTACCTCGCAATTCTAACTTCAAACTTTAAAATATGCCCTTAGTAAAACCGCTTGATGCTAATCATAGTCCTGAAACTGCAGAGCTTGCAAAATTCTTTAATGAAACCCTCGGGTTTTGTCCGAATTCGGTGCTGACAATGCAACATCGCCCTGCCATTTCAAAAGCGTTTATCAATCTCAATAAAGCGGTTATGGCAAATGAAGGTCGAGTCACTTCGGCTTTAAAAAGGATGATCGCTTGGGTGAGTAGCAATGCTACCGGATGTCGTTATTGCCAAGCGCATGCCATTCGCGCTGCGGCACGTTATGGTGCCGAACAAGAACAGCTCGATAATATTTGGGAATACAGAACACACGCCGCTTTTTCGGAAGCGGAACGTGCCGCCTTGGATTTCTCATTACTAGCTTCACAAGTGCCAAATGGAGTGGATGCTGAGATTAAAGCACGACTTTATGAGCATTGGAACGAAGGAGAAATTGTGGAAATGTTGGGTGTGATTTCGCTCTTCGGGTATTTGAATAGATGGAATGACTCAATGGGAACGGCTATTGAAGACGGTGCCGTTGAAAGTGGTGACCAATATTTAGGCAAACATGGTTGGGAGAAAGGTAAACATGATGGGTCTCGGTATTAGTTGTTTGTTGATCGTTGATAATTTACTCGGCTTTCAGTTAGAGTCATTCGACTTAGCAAATTAATTTTAAACCCTGTACTTTGAAAAGACTTATCTTTCTAGACAATCTTTGACTTTATTCTGTAATTCCTTAACCACATCAATATCAAACCAGGGGTTCCTCGTCAACCAAAAGCGATTTCTAGGTGATGGGTGTGGTAATGGAAAATACTTGGGCAAGTACTTCTGATATGCCTTAACCGTTTCGGTCAGGTTCTTTTCCATTTCTCCTTTTAGGTAAAAGTTTTGGGCATAAGTGCCAATAAGAAAAATCAATTCTAAATGGGGCATGGCATCCCAAAGTTGTTGATGCCATAAAGGAGCACATTCGGCTCTTGGTGGTAAATCACCGCCTTTCCCTTTTCCTGGGTAGCAGAAGCCCATGGGTACCAAGGCTATCTTGCTTTCATCATAAAATACTTCATCCGAAATACCCAACCACTTTCGCAATTGCCGCCCGCTGGGATCGTCCCATGGTACCCCCGTTTCATGAACTTTGGTGCCAGGTGCCTGACCAATGATGATGATTTTTGCACTGGAGTGAGCGGCCACAATAGGTCTTGGTCCTAAAGGTAAATGCGCCTTGCATACTTCACAGGCTCTTATTTCAGAAAGTAGTTTTTGCATGATTCTTAAGTCCGTTTAAATCAAAAAAACGTTCAACATCCAAATGGTCAACATCCCCCAAAAAGTTCCGGTAGCCATGCTCAATATAGCAAGTACAATGGCATGAGGCATCCATTTCTTCTCATAGGCCGCAGTGACCGCTGGTGCCGTTGCAATACCTCCCACATTGGCCATACTAGCGATAGGCACCCAAGCCATATTCACATTCAGCAACTTTGCAATAACTACCATAAAGACAAAATGACCTATAAGCCAAATCACCAAAAAGCCCAAAAAGGAAGTATTGAACCCCAAGGTGGCAAACTGTAATTTAAGTCCTAAAACCGCCATCACGATGATAATTAATATGCTTCCTATTTTCAGGGTGAATTTAAAATTCCATTTGGGAATGAAATTACTCAGTGCCAAGCCTAAAAAGGAAAGCAACACCACCTTACCAATAAAGCTGTCGATAATCAAATTACATGATACTACCGTCGCTATGAGTATTAATCCGCATAACAATGGAGAAATCGGGTTTTTGGTTTCAACTCGCACATCTTCCGGCATAGCAATGTCGGTTATTTTGAAATGCTTGTTAAGAAACGTACTCTTTTTGATGCTTTGGAACATGAGAATTGTCCAAACGTTCACTAAGATATTATCCATGACCAAAACGGTAAGGAATATATTCTCGGGACATTCTACCAGCTCTTTTAATACCAGTTGGCTTGTACTGCCCCCAATCCAACTCCCAACAATCGGAGGAATACCCTTCCAATATGCTTGGTCGATAAGCGTTTCTGCTACTAAATCGGTGTCTAGCAAACTGAGTCCTAATACAACTGGAAATACCGCTATAAATAGAGATCCAGCGACGAAGACGACTATTGGTTTCCATCCAATGGCCTTCAATTGACCTAAAGACAAGCTGCTCATCACCGCAATAATCGCCAGGGGAATAAAATAATCTTTACTGAAATTATGAATTTCCGCTTGGGAATAATCCGCATCCATAAAAAAAGAAATCAGGGCGGGAATGACGTAGGCCAATAAAATAGCTGGCACCCAATCAAAGAGCGATTTGATGTGTTTGTTCTCCCAGCGGTCCAAAAAATAAACGGCGACAACTGTAAACAAGGCTATGAGCCAAGGTGCTAGCATGTTTTCAAGATAATATAATTCACAAAACCTTTGTCAGTCTACGCTTTTCGAAGACCAATCGAAATGAGCTTCAACAAGACAAACAACAACTCTATAGATGATTCTAGCTACCTTTTGCCACCAACTATAATTACGATTTCCCCTTTGGGCGGCTTTTCGGTATAATATTTTAGCACTTCCTCGGCCGTGCCGCGAATGGTTTCCTCATAGAGTTTGGTCAATTCTCGCGAGACGGAAACCGGTCGATCCGCTCCAAAATACTCGACAAAATTCCCTAAGGTTTTGAGCAACTTATGTGGCGATTCATAAAAAATCATGGTACGGGTTTCTTCTGCCAATAGTTTCAATCGCGTTTGACGACCTTTTTTTACCGGAAGAAATCCCTCGAAAACGAACTTATCATTAGGCAACCCGCTATTGACAAGTGCAGGAACAAAAGCAGTTGCTCCGGGCAAACACTCGACTTCAAGATTATTTTCCACACAAGCCCGAGTCAATAGAAATCCAGGGTCCGAAATCGCTGGTGTACCAGCATCGGAAATGAGTGCAATAGTTTCTCCTGATCGCATACGTTTTACCAAAGCATCGACTGTTTTATGCTCATTATGCATGTGGTGGCTTTGCATAGGAGTAGCAATTTCGAAGTGCTGTAAAAGTTTCCCGCTAGTACGCGTGTCTTCTGCAAGAATTACATCCGCTTCCTTTAAAATACGAATGGCACGCAAGGTCATATCCTCTAAATTGCCTATCGGTGTTGGAACTAAATATAACTTTCCCATGAAAATCTTTTTCTTAGCCTAAGGGCGTATTTTTTTACCTGAAAAACAGGACTAAAGTAAGAGTACCATTGCAATTAAAGCCCCTATTTGTTCTCCATCATCCGCCATTAAATGGGCAAAAAAAGCTAAGGCGATATTAAAAAAGAGTCTTGCATAAGCCCATTGTTTTAAAGCTCCTCCTTTATTGTATAAGATTACCGCTACTGCGGCAATCTTCCAGATTGCCAAAGGATATATAATCCAAGTTGGAAAACCCAAGTTTTCAAATACTAAAACTACATCGGCATTCTTGACAAAATACATGGTTGCCGAACCTAATAACATTAAAGATAATAACCCAGTTGCTATCTAATATACTATCTTTTGTGTTTTCATATTGGTGATTGTTTATAATAAATCACAAGGTAATGAATGCCTTTAAATTTGGGAATAAAAAAACCCTTCATCAGTTTTGATGAAGGGCATTAGTTTTTGATTATCCCTTTTTATGCGAACCTTCGTTCGATTAAAGCCATAAAGCGCTCTTCATATTCCTCCTTACCTTCCCAATTCTTATAATCAGGCTTCACCATATTACTGATAAAGGCAATGGAACGTTCTTCAGTATCTATGGTACTTAATTGTGATAGCACTCGATTATAGTCTTCGGTACTTCCGTTGAACAAATGCTTCACAAAAGCAAGGCGATTGTTAAGGTCTACCTTTATTTCTTTTCCTTTCAATTTATCGTTCAGCGATTTGACTACTGTCTCCTTTTTCACCTCATTTTCTTTTGGGGGCATAAAGAGATCTTTGTCATTCTTCATAAATTCAGGCTTTCCTAAAAAATCGGCCAAGACCTCATCAACAGGCGTTTCGGTCGGCATTTCGGAAACCATGTCTTTAATGGTGTCCATCCCCGGAGTCATGATATCTTCTTCATGTGGATTGTTTTCAGGAACGGAAGCGTTATCATTTAGCACGGCATTTGCCATGGACTCGAATTTCGCGGCGATGACATTTTTAGAAACATCGATTTCTATGTCTTTCAATTTTTCATCTATAAATTTCAAAACTGCCAATTTTTCGTACAGGTTTTTGGCCGCATCGTACATATCACTAAGCTCGTTCATATTGCGAGATGTGATAATATCAGTAGACAGTTTTACCAGTTCCTCTTTCAGTTTTTTTTTCATCTGCGGTAATATATTTTATTGTAAGGTCAAATGTCATTCGCCATTTACTACGCTCATAAACCAGTGAGAACTCGGCTTGGCTCATTTCATCGGTTTTATTTGATATGATGCAAAAGGTGTGCCTTTTTTATTAATTTTAAAGTTCCCTATAACAAGAACGAAAAAACACCCTATTTTCGTCTAAAATTACGAAATGTTTCTCGAAAATACCGTCAATCACAAAGAACAGTTCGGCTGGATAGAAGTTATCTGTGGTTCGATGTTCTCTGGTAAAACCGAGGAATTGATTCGCAGATTAAAACGCGCGCAATTTGCAAAACAGAAAGTGGAGATATTCAAGCCCATGGTCGATACTAGATATCATGAAGACATGGTCGTTTCGCATGATGCAAATGAAATTCGTTCGACTCCTGTTCCTGCCGCTGCCAATATTCGAATCTTAGGCGATACCTGTGATGTTGTGGGAATTGATGAAGCTCAATTTTTTGATGATGAAATCGTAACGGTCTGCAATGATTTAGCCAATAAAGGCGTGCGTGTCGTGGTGGCAGGTTTGGATATGGATTTCAAAGGGAACCCCTTTGGGCCCATGCCAGCATTAATGGCCACAGCTGAATATGTCACCAAGGTTCACGCGATATGTACTAGAACAGGAAATTTAGCCAGCTATAGCTTTCGAAAATCGAACAATGATAATATCGTCATGTTAGGTGAAACAGAGGAATACGAACCCCTGAGCCGTGCTGCATACTACAAAGCAATGCTACGTGAAAAAGTGAGGGAAATGAAAGTAGAAGTCGAGGAAGTGCCCCCTGGTAAAAAGGATACGGATGCCTAAAGCTTCAGAAACGGTTCTCGAAATCGACTTAAAAGCGCTGGAACACAATTATCGTTACTTACGTTCTAGGCTAAATCCTGAAACCAAGTTCTTAGCGGTTGTAAAAGCCTTTGCCTATGGTAGTGATGCCGTCGCGATTGCAAAAAAATTGGAGCATCTCGAAGTGGATTATTTCGCTGTGGCCTATGTCAAAGAGGGCGTGGCCTTGCGCGATGCCGGAATCCAAACCCCGATTTTAGTGCTGCATCCCCAAGCCGCCAATTTTGAGGAACTTATTGAACGTTGTTTGGAACCCAGTTTATACGCTCCAAAAATTTTAAGGGAGTTTTTGGATGTTGCAAAAAAAATGGAACAAAAAAATTATCCCGTTCATGTAAAATTTAACACGGGCCTAAATCGCTTAGGGTTTTGGGAAAATGATATTGACCATATCCAAGAAAAAATTAAGGGAAGAACGGAGATTAAGATTATGTCGATATTTTCTCATCTAGCAGCTTCGGATGACTTGGAAGAAAAGGAGTTTACGCACAATCAAATTGATGCTTTCGAGAAAATCGCTCTAGTATTTGATAAAAAAATAGACCATACCCCTTTTAAACATCTTTTAAACACTTCGGGAATTATCAATTACCCACAGGCTCAGTTTGACATGGTGCGAAGTGGAATAGGTTTATATGGATTTGGAAACGAAGCGGAAATCGATGCCGAATTAAAACCCGTTGCGACTCTGAAAACCATAATCTCCCAAATTCACAACATAGAACCTGATGAAACCGTAGGATACAATAGGGCATTTGTATCCGACGGATACCGAGTTACGGCGACCTTACCCCTGGGTCATGCTGATGGCATTGGCAGACAGTATGGGAATGGGAAAGCCTATGTCATCGTAAATGGGCAAAAAGCTCCTATTATTGGCAATGTCTGTATGGATATGATCATGATAGATATCACAAACATAACCTGTATTGAAGGAGATGAAGTGATCGTTTTTGGAGAGAACCCCAACGCTGAGCAATTCGCCTCGGCTGCAAATACGATATCATATGAGTTACTTACCGGTATTTCACAAAGAGTAAAGCGCTCTATTTTAGGCATGTAAATTGTTCTTTAACATTTATTTAAGAATCTAATTTTTTTGTACATTGCGTTGCATTATTTTGCATTTTTTAATCATTAACCAATTAAACACTACATTATGTTAAAAGAATTTAAAAATTTTATTATGACGGGCAACGTCATTGATTTTGCCGTCGCAGTGATTATGGCTACTGCTTTGGGGGCAGTAATCAACGGTTTTGTAAACAACATTGTAATGCCCTTTGTTGGTCATTTCGCAGGTGGGGTAGATTTCGCAGACAAGAAAATTGTTCTTGACGAAGCAGTACTTGATGCTGCCGGTGCTGTGACTACACCTGAAAACGCCATCATGTGGGGTTCTTGGGTCAATACCATCATTAACCTTATTATTGTAGGTTTCATAATGTTTTTGCTCGTTAAAGCATACAACAAGACCAAAGCGCCTGAGCCAGAAGCCGCACCAGCCGGACCAACTGCGGAAGAACTGCTTACTGAAATTCGCGATTCATTGAGAAAATAGTAACGAATATCATCCTTTTGTAAGGATAAAATCGCTGCACGGTGCAGTTGAACTTTATACCGTCAATCAGACTCCCTAGTCCGATTGACGGTTTTTTTATGCCCATTTACCACCCTGAAAGCAGTCTTTTTGAATACCGCCACTTGTATCCCTTTGACTGTGCTCATGATGGGTTTTTAGATCATGTCGATTGTTTTATATAGAACATATTGTTATATTTTTAGTGTTTCTCGCTATCTTTAATTGGCCAATCTTTGACATTAGCCTACCTTTGACCCTCAAAATGAACTAAGATGAAAGTAGCTGTAGTTGGTGCCACGGGAATGGTTGGCGAGGTAATGTTGAAAATACTTGCGGAGCGTAATTTTCCTATATCGGAATTACTTTTGGTTGCCTCAGAACGTTCAGTGGGCAAAACGTTACTCTATAAAGGGGAAAGCCATATCATTATTGGCTTGTTGGATGCTGTTGCCGCTAGACCGGACATTGCCATTTTCTCAGCGGGTGGGGATACATCACTGGAATGGGCACCTAAATTTGCCGAAGTCGGCACCACGGTCATTGATAATTCATCAGCTTGGAGAATGGATCCCACCAAAAAATTGGTCGTACCTGAAATCAATGCAGCTAATTTGACTAAAGATGATAGGATAATTGCCAACCCTAACTGCTCGACAATTCAATTGGTTATGGCCTTGTTTCCATTGCATAACAAATACCAAATGAAGCGTGTGGTCATATCAACATACCAATCGGTATCTGGGACTGGCGTAAAAGCGGTACGCCAATTGGAAAACGAGATTGCCGGTATTCAGGGAGAAATGGCCTATCCTTACCCCATAAGTAGAAATGCCTTACCACATTGTGATGTCTTCTTAGAAAATGGCTACACCAAAGAAGAAATGAAGTTAGCGCGAGAGCCACAGAAAATTTTAGATGACCGAACTTTTTCGATAAGTGCTACTGCAGTTCGTATTCCTACAGCTGGCGGACATTCAGAATCAGTGAACGTTGAATTTTTGAAAGTTTTTGAGTTGATTGAGGTAAGAAGACTTTTGAACAATACGCCTGGTGTTACGGTTCAAGACATTCCTGACACCAATACGTACCCGATGCCCATTTATGCTCATGACAAAGATGAGGTATTCGTAGGCCGTATCCGTAGAGATGAAACACAGCGCAATACATTGAACATGTGGATAGTCTCCGATAATCTAAGAAAAGGAGCAGCCACCAATGCAGTACAGATTGCGGAATATCTCGTTCAAAACCAGTTGGTATAAAATAAAATTCGTGTTCGAATGTTAAAACCTGCAAAACGCCATCGTTTTGCAGGTTTTTTAATATTATTTTTAGCCTGACCAATGATTATACATGAAAAATATTTCTGCTTGCCATTTAGTACTCATCACCTTATCAGCTTGCCAAAGCTAAACTAAAATAGAACCCATCACAGTGAATTATCCAACGACCGCCAAAGCAGATTCAATTGATACCCATTTTGGAACCAAAGTGCAAGATCCCTATCGCTGGCTTGAAGATGATCGAAGTCCCGAAACCGAAGCATGGGTTACAGAACAGAACAAGACTACTTTTGGGTATTTAGAGCATATTCCCTTTAGGAATGCCCTCAAAAATCGACTTGAAAAATTATGGAATTATGAAAAGTTGGGAGCTCCCTTCAAAGAAGGCGACTTTACTTATTTCTGCAAAAATGATGGGCTGCAGAACCAATATGTTGTTTACAGAAAAAAAGGAGATAGCGATGTTGAATTATTCTTAGACCCCAATACTTTTTCAGAAGATGGCACTACTTCACTCGCCGGCATGAGTTTTACCAAAGACGGTTCGCTCGCCGCATATTTGATTTCAGAAAGGGGTAGTGACTGGCGAAAAGCCATAGTCATGAATGCCGAGACAAAAGAAATTGTAGAAGACACCTTGGTTGACATTAAGTTCAGCGGCATCTCTTGGAAAGGTAATGAGGGGTTCTACTACTCAAGCTATGATAAACCTGAAGGAAGTGAGTTATCGGCGAAAACCGATCAACATAAGGTATATTTCCATAAGCTAAGAACTTCTCAAGAAGAAGACGAACTGATTTATGGTGGAAAATCAGGGGAAAAACATCGTTATATCGGAGCAACAGTAACCGAAGACAATCGCTATTTGGTAATCTCAGCCTCAAATTCTACTTCTGGTAACAAATTGTTTATACAAGACCTTAAAGACGCTACAGGTCTATTGATGCCCATCCTAAAAGATGAAAATTCAGATAGCCATATCATTGAAAATGTGGGTTCGAAGCTTTATATCGTTACAAATCGAGATGCACCCAATAAAAAAATAGTGACGGTAGACGCCTTGAATCCCACTAATCAGAATTGGATTGATTTTATTCCTGAAACTGAAAACGTATTGACCGCCGCTACTGGTGGTGGCTATTTTTTTACGGAATATATGGTAGATGCCTTATCGAAAGTGTTCCAATATGATTTTGACGGCAAGTTGATACGTGAGGTAAATCTTCCTGGTTTAGGTAGTGCTTCAGGGTTTGGTGGCAAAAAAGAAGATAAGGAATTCTATTTTTCCTTTACCAACTATATCAGTCCGGGATCATCCTATACATACAATGTGGAAACCGGAGTATATTCTTCCTACTGGAAACCCGAGATTGAATTCAATCCCGATGACTATGAATCGAATCAAGTATTTTATTTCTCTAAGGATGGTACCAGAATTCCCATGATGATCACCCATAAAAAAGGAATCGAATTAAATGGTAAGAACCCCACTATACTTTATGGGTACGGCGGATTCAATATTAGCCTCACCCCCTCATTTAGTATCGTGAATACCGTTTGGATGGAACAAGGCGGTATATACGCTGTTCCAAACTTAAGAGGCGGGGGCGAATATGGTAAAAAATGGCACAATGCCGGTATAAAACTTCAAAAGCAGCATGTCTTCGATGACTTCATAGCTGCTGGTGAGTATCTCATCGAAAAAAACTATACTTCTTCTGATTACCTGGCCATTCGTGGAGGCAGTAATGGTGGGCTTCTCGTTGGGGCAACTATGACACAACGCCCCGATTTGATGAAAGTAGCATTGCCCGCAGTCGGAGTTTTAGACATGTTGCGTTATCATACCTTCACCGCCGGCGCAGGATGGGCCTATGACTACGGAACGGCTGAAGACGATAAAGAAATGTTCGAGTATCTTAAAGGATATTCCCCATTACATAATGTAAAGGCAGGAACAGCATATCCGGCCACATTGATAACCACGGGAGACCATGATGACCGCGTTGTGCCGGCACACAGTTTTAAATTTGCCGCAACGCTACAAGAAAAACAGACTGGCAACAATCCGACCTTAATACGAATTGAGACTAACGCCGGTCATGGAGCTGGTACACCGATTAACAAGACCATTGAACAATACGCAGATATTTTTGGTTTTACCTTATACAATATGGGTTTCGAAGAACCGCCCAATAAAGCGGTTTTAAAAGAATTTAAGGATTGATCTCAATATTTTATTCCAATGTCCGTTTCTTATCTAGGAACGGGCTATTGGTGTATTCGCTCCTTGTTTCTATTAGGATTCCCCACTAATGATTGAATAATTGGATGAATTAAAAGGAAGTACACTTAACCTTATTTTCGAATAGAGAATGCTACAAGTAGATCATGTCTCCTTTGCTTATGATGAGGTTCCGGTGCTAGAAGACATCAACCTGAAAATACATCGTGGAGAACATGTCTCCATTATTGGTGAAAGTGGTTGTGGCAAAAGCACTTTACTCAAAATAATATATGGTCTTCTCCATATAAAAATCGGCGAGGTGTATTGGGAAGATTTCCAAGTTCTAGGCCCCCTACACAATTTGGTTCCGGGCGAACCTTACATGAAATACCTTTCACAAGATTTTGATTTAATGCCGTATACAACGGTATTTGAAAATGTAAGCCAATATTTATCCGTATTTGAACCTGAAGAACTAGAACGAAGAACGCAAGAACTTTTGCAAATGATTGAGATGACCAAGTTTGTGGACACCAAAGTCAAAACCTTGAGTGGGGGGCAACAGCAGCGCGTAGCTTTGGCGAGGGTTTTGGCCCAACAACCCGAAGTGCTGTTATTGGATGAACCCTTTAGTCATATCGATAACTTTCAAAAAAACGGACTTCGAAGAAATCTTTTTACTTATCTAAAAAAGGAGAAGATCACTGTGCTCACTGCTACTCATGACCATAATGATATGTTACCGTTCGCAGATAGGGTCATCGTTTTGAGGGATAAAAAAATCATTGCTAAAGACACTCCTAAAAATTTATATCAACATCCCAAAGACCTCTATATTGCATCACTGTTCGGGGAAGCCAACAAAATTCCGATCAATATTGTGAAAACTTATGCCGATACCAAAAGGCGTATCATTGTGTATGCACATGAATTCAAGGTTTCAGAAAAATCAGGACTCGAAGCAGTGGTCAAGGAATCTTATTTCATGGGTGGATATTATTTGATAGAAGGCACTTACGAAGAACAAAACATCTACTTTCACCATTATAAACCCTTAGAGAAAGGGAAAGAAATATTTTTAAATGTTTCCATAGAAACCATTAACCAGCGCATGGCAGATTCCTAAGACATATGGATCAAGTCCTAATTATTCAAGAACTTCAATTCAAAGCTGTTCGCAGCAGTGGTGCCGGTGGGCAGCATGTTAACAAGGTTTCTACCAAAATAGAACTGTCTTTTGATGTGTCTAGATCCAAGGCCTTATCCGATTCTGAAAAGGAACGCCTGCTTTTAAAACTAGAAAACAGATTGACCAAAGAGAAGATGTTACTCATGCAATGCGACGAAAGTCGCAGTCAACATAGGAACAAAGAATTGGTTATCAAACGGTTTTTAGAAACTTTGGAAAATGCCCTAAGAGTACCAAAAAAGCGAAAGAAAACCAAACCTTCTAAAGCAGCCGTTGAAAAACGACTGAAAGCCAAAAAAAAGTCTTCCGAAAAGAAAGCGTATAGGTCTAAGCCTGATTTGGATTGACTTTTGCCTATTTCCTAAGTTTACATCAAAATGTCATTTACGGGCTGAATCGCTTCCGGCAATTCGGTCTCGCCTAACATCTCGCGTAAATCGATTTCAATAGTTCGACAAAGGGATAACATTGGAATATCATTGCCCAATCCTTCAAATGGGTTCTCTGAATAGTCTCCTACCAATTCCATCATTAAAAAGACCCAACCCACAAGAATAGTAAAGGGTATGGACAGCCACACCCCAAATTCGCCAAGTTTGGCAAATTCCGACACCATACCAAAAGGCAAAAGAAAAATAAATATTGCAATAAAGACAAAACTCATGCTACCATATTGTCTCGGTAACGGAAATTTCTTTATGCGCTCACATTGCCCTTGAAATATATAAAAATCGCTAAGAATTTTCTGAAGCTCCATATGGCGAAAATCATCAATGATGTCTCTCTCGCGCAAGGTCTTTAAATCTTGTGATTGCTGATCTATAATCTGTGTGGCGGTATTTTTATAGTTAATTAAACGTTGTAATTCATCCTCAGGTAGAAATGATTTCAATTCTTCCTCGGTAATTTCATCATTGAATAACCCTACACCCCAGTGTTTCATGCGTTTTTTTGCTTCTCTAGCGACATGCTTACCTTGATTTACATGTTCCCACTGCGTTGGGATAAGCAATTGACTCCGCAGGGCATACAACCAAGCAATATGTCGGTAAATGATTTTCTTATGCAGCTTATGAAGTTCATTAGCCGTTAAGTTCTCGTCTCTGAACTGATTACTGAGATAGCTGCGAATGGCCGCACCCCACGACCTACTTGAATTGACAATCGCGCCCCATATTTTTCTGGCCTCCCACAATCTATCATAGGCACTATTATTCTTAAACCCGACATAAAAGGCCACCGCAAGACCAATAACCGATAAGGGAAGCCATGGAATAATCATCCAAGTTCTTAATGTCGTGAATTCGTAAATCGCTGCGGTACCAAACGCCCAAACAGAAAGCCATATTATATGTCCGCCACTAAACCTTAATATTGATTTTAATCCGAAATTCTTTTTTACGTACATGTGGATTGTTTTTATGGGTTTGCGATGTCACAATGATAAATTTAGTAAAAAGATGAATTGACAATGATATTCAGATCCCTACCACCATGCATCGCCCACATGAGAATCATAACGAACTAATTCCCCCAGTTGAGGATGAATATGCTGCACCTTTTTCTTTATGGCTTCGTTTACAAAACGTTCAATAGGGTCTTTCCAATGATGTTGGGCTAGTGGAAAACCGGCCCAGTGCACTGGCATTATTCGATTGGCCCAAGCATCTTGAGCTGCTTGTACAGACTCTTCTGGAAACATATGAATTTGATGCCAGTTTTCGTTATACTGACCGCATTCCATAAATGCAAAATCAAACGGCCCTAATTTTGTGCCAACCTCTTTAAAGTGTTTCCCATAGCCACTATCACCGCTAAAATAAATGTTTTCTTTGTTTGTTTTTAGCACCCATCCACCCCATAAACACTTGGCCCTATCGGTTAGACCTCTTCCAGAAAAGTGTCTGGTCGGTGTAAATGAGATATCGATTCCGTCAAAATTGAACCTATCCCACCAATCGAATTCTTTGATTTTTTCTTGGGATATGCCCCACTTTTTCAAATGCCTTGAACACCCTAAAGCAACATAATATTCTTTTACTTTAGGAAAAAGTAATTCTATGCTCTCGAGATCCAAATGATCATAATGGTCATGAGTCAGTAATACCAGGTCAATTTCCGGGAAGTCTTTGATTAAACCCAAGGTGTTTTCAGAAAATCTTCTAATGGGAAATGGTGAGATTGGCCCAGCGTTAGGCCCTAACATTGGGTCAATCAGGATCGTTTTACCTGCCATCCTAAGTAGAACAACTGAATGTCCGTACCAGATAAATTTCATTTTCTCCGTAGGACCTAAGAAAGCTTCTTTGTCAAACGGAAGAATAGGAAGTTTCTCTTTGGGCTCTCTTCCCTTTTTATCAAAAAATTGTTTGTAGAGCAGTTTTGGTATTTGCAAAGGGCTAATATCCATACGCGTATCCTCCAAATTCACAAACTTCTTCCCATCCCATTGTTCGGATTGACTATACTGATGCTCCAGGGTTTTGGTCACCTTTCCGCCAAATTGTTTTCTCATTAACTACTGCTTCTCTTTGGATTATGACAATTTCAATGGCATGTTGCGCAAGCGTTGACCGCTCAATCGGAAAACAGCATTGGCTATTGCCGCGCCTATCGGCCCTAAGGGCGGTTCGCCCACAGCACCTGGTTTATCATCATGTTGCAAAAGCACCACATCTATTTCTTTTGGCGCATTCTTCATCAATGCCATTTGATAGGGCCCATAAATCGTTGGTGTCAACTGACCATCTTCGACGTCCATTTTTTCAAACATAGCGGCGCTCATTCCCATAATAATAGCTCCTTCACATTGGGCACGCACTTGGTCAGGATTCACAGCAATACCTGGATCCATGGCGCAGGTAACCTTATGAACTTTGATTTCTTTGTCAACAATCGATACCTCGACTACCTGCGCACAGGGCGTATTCGCATCGGTAGAAGCAGCAAAGCCCATGGCCCTTCCATTGACGACCTCATCTTTGTATCCTGATTTTTCTACCACAGCCTTGATGACTTCTTTTAACCGAAAACCGCTATCATCCTCTTGAATTTGCGACAGACGAAATTCTACAGGATTCTTTTTTGCGGCAATGGCTAGTTCATCCATGAAGCTTTCGATAGCAAATGTATTAGCCAACAAGCCCAGACTGCGCCACCAACTAGTCGCGAAAGGTAAGGTCACTCGCCAAGAAATAGTACTGAAATGGGGTATGGCCCCATACTGAATCATTCCACCGCGCCAAGCCCCTACATCCGCCCCTAAAATGGGTGCTGCAATAGCTGGAACCATGGGTGACCCAAAGGCCACATCACCACTGGAGACATTGTGTTCCATAGCCTCAATCATTCCGTTTTCGGTCAATTTCGCCTTTAAAACGTGATGTGTTGGGGGTCGGAAGGTGTCATTTTGAAATTCCTCTTTTCTTGTAAAATAACATTTAACGGGTTTGCCAACGGCTTTTGACATTACTGCTGCTTGAATAGCATTTGGCGTATGCAATCTACGGCCAAAACCACCTCCTAAAAAAGTCGGTACAATATTTACCTTCTCTTCATCCAACTCTAGTCTTTTCGCAATTTCGCCTCGGGTAATTTTAACGACTTGCGTAGACATTATTATCGTCGCCTTATCCCACTCAACATGGGCTAAAGCCCCATTGGGTTCTAGTTGGGCGTGAGCACCAATGGGGCTCTTATACTCATAAGAGATGATGTTCGCTCCATCGCTCAAAAGGTCTTCCGCATCACCTTCCTTTTGAATCACAAAAGGTACTCCTTTACCTACTGCTATCATTGCCTCGATATCAGAAGTTTGCCAATTGCGCTCTACTTTCCAATTTACCTTAATAGCCATTTTGGCATTCTCCGCCTCAATAAATGACTTAGCAACTACCCCCACAAAATCAGGTTCCTGAATCACTTTGATGACGCCGGGCATACCTTCGGCTTTAGAAATATCAGCATCGACATATTTTGCTCCGATAGTTGAGGAACGAACGACGGCACCATATAACATGTTAGGCAAAGTGGCATCCATTCCAAAAATGGGAGCTCCGAATACTTTGTCTTTCAGGTCTACACGTGGAATTGGTTTGCCAACGAATTTATAATCTTTAATATCTTTTAAAACAGGAGTATCTGGAACGTCCCATTCTGAAACATCTTGGACCACCTCAGCGTAAGACATCGTTTTTCCGCCACCGGAAACTACTCCGTTAGCAATGCTAAGTTGTTCGGAGGATACCTCCATTTTGTCCGCCGCTTTGTTTTTTATCATCTCCCGCATAGTTGCCGCCAATTCACGTAACGGAACCCAAAGTGAAGACACGGAAGTGCTACCACCAGTCGCGAATCCGTCTAAATTGCCAGAATCGGAATTCGCATGAACCACCTTCATTTGCCCCATTGACACCTCAAGTTCATCAGCAGCGATTTGTGCCAAACTTGTAAATGTGCCTTGGCCCATCTCAACTTTAGGACTATGTAAAACGATATTATTTTCCGAAGTCACCTCAAACCAAATGATAGGTGAGCTGGTGTTGCCCATATAAGGAGTTTCCCCCTTGTTAATGACACCTGCAATACCCCTACGAATCGGGTTTCGAAACAAATAGGTGCCAACGGCTAAAATACCCATGGTGCCCAAACCTCCACGCACTAAAAATCTACGCCTTGAAATCCTTTTCTTACTCATAACTTATGATGTTTGGGTTTCAGTAGAAGGTTCAACTTCCGCATTTAGTTCTGCCGCTCTATGTATCGCCTTTCGCATTCGATAGTAGGTGGCGCATCGACATACATTAATGATATTTTTATCAATGTCTTCATCTGTGGGGTTGGGAATTTTATCCAGCAATGCTGCCGTCGCCATCATAAATCCTGGCTGGCAGTAGCCGCATTGTGGAACAACTTCTTCAATCCATGCCTGCTGTACGGGATGAGGATTTTGTTCATCTCCTAGGCCTTCTATAGTAGTAAGCTCTTTTCCCTCTGCGAACTTCACAGCATAGGTGCATGAACGTATGGCTTCTCCATCTACATGAAGGGTACAAGCGCCACAAGCTGCTTTTCCACAACCAAATTTGGTTCCTTTAAGATCCAGTATGTCACGAACGACCCAAAGTAAGGGCGTTTTTTCATCAGCTATCTCTACCGACTTTGACTCTCCGTTAATAGTAAATGATATTTTCATAATGTATTCCTTTTAAAGGAATGTAGGCTTTTTAGATGTTGTATTTGTCCAGAAACACTTTCAATTATTTGTTTGAGGCTTCTGCTTCTTCAGCTATTTTATTGATGGCAACTGCTTTATAGCCTTCATTGGCAAATAGTTTCGAACGGCTAAAAGAATTTGGCCATTCTTATCGATTATATCGAATAGTAAGAACAAAATAAATTATTCGATTTTGGTAATTCGTATTTTATCCCCGTTAAACGAAACCACGTCTCCTATTGATTTTCCCAATAGCAATTGACCAATAGGTGTACCCCTTGAGATGCAAAAAATAGGTTGGTCTTCAGTCTTGAATTCTCCCGCTGATACTGCCAGAAAATAATCAGACTTTGACGTTTTGACCCAACTGCCCAAAACAATTGTCCTTGCCTTACTTGTAATCGAAATACGAGAAAGAATAACAGCCATTTTCTCGACTTCTTGGAGTTGCTGGCCCAACTTTTCGCGTTCTAATTGAAGCATTGCCCGTCCAGTTTCGTGCTTGTCGCCAGCACTACTTTTTGTTTCGGAAGATAAAGATTCTTGAATTTGTTCGATGTTTTGTTGGATACGCGTGAGTCGTTCCTTGACAAATTGTTCACAAAATTGATACAGATTTTCTTTTATGGGCATTCACAAAGATAGCAAATGGTAACTACTACTGCGGAAGATGGTATAAATCGGCCAGACGATACATTAAAAAGGCAACCATCGTATCTTCACTGGCTTTGTTACGATACATTTTATATATGGTTTCGCGATATTCTTTTTTGAAATATTCTAAATCACCTGTTCGATCTTCACTGAACACTCGCCACGATTTGAGTCCTGAAAGCATGCGTCTATGTGTCAAAAAACGCTTATAAACCAATGTGAATTCTTCTTGAATAACCAGATCATCCATTTTATCCTCATTTTTCGCATATAGCCTCTTATACTCGTTAACAAGTCGAATATCAGCCCGCTCTGCCTCCACGATAAGCTTGAAATAGGCCCTTGACACCAATGAGTTGAACTTTTTAATGAATTTCGGACTTGGGGTCAGGTTTGATGTACTTTTGGCACCCTTTCCGACTTCATTTAGAGTAATAACATTTACGTTATCGGAAGCATATCCTGATACCATAATTAAAAACCCTGCTAATAAAACAATCCAAGTTCTTAAATACCCGCTATTGAACATACTTATCGACATTGATTTCACAGTTTTCAGTTTCAATTCCTTTTCAAGGAATTTTCAATCTACTTGACCACTGCAAAAGCGTCACATTATTTACATGCATCACTTGATGCAATCCAAATTGGCATTGTTCATTTAAGGAAATAAGGTTCGGGGTCGAGCCTTTAATAAAGGGGGAGGCAATATAGAAATAACTATGGTTAGTGTCAAAAGAAAATTGAGAAAATTATCTTGAATGTACTTTCATACCAGCTCCGCCAACTCTTTGCCTACTATACTGCCAATGGCAATGCCCATGCCGCCGAGCCTTACGCCACAGAACACATGCTGTCTCTTATACACA
>JARFRH010000245.1 GCA_029287355.1 Maribacter sp.
GGTGTACCGAATTTTCGTAACCGCTTCTATATTTATAGGTCTTTATATTCCCAATACGTGAAAACCCACCTACTTATAGTTTCAAAGAACTGTTCTCTATTTAATCTTACAACTAAAATAGTTTGAGGAAGTAAATTTAAAAATGACCTGGGTCAGTTTTGTTATTTTTTTAGAAAAAGAAACCGAGGTACCGAAGTCCCCCGGTCTCCAAAGAAACCGTTATTTCTGTTCGATGACCGCTTATACTGATTCTTACTACAGTTTATTGCTAAACCTGTTCACGATTCAAATGGTGTACCGAATTTTCGTAACCGTTTCTATAATTATGGGTTTGGTGTTCCCCCGAAACCAAAACCCACTTTCACTGTTTTCAAATAACTTTTTACTTATAATAGAGCTAAAGTAATACGGATTTGGATGGTTCAAAATGACCTAGGTCAGTTCGGTAATATTTTTATTTTTTTTAACATTTTCCGCAAGAAGCCATTCGTATAGTTTATCCGCATCCTCTTTTTTGCAAAGCTGTGTTCCTGGATGTATAGTGGCTGCCGTGCCACAAGCAACCCCATATTGGAACATTTCACTCAACGCTTTTCCTTGAGATAAACCCAGGACCATCCCTGCAACCATACTGTCGCCTGATCCAATAGTACTTTTTTGATGTACAGTGGGCGCGGAAATATACTTATTTGTCTCTTTTGTTGCCAAGAACGCACCTTTCGCACCCATGGAAACCACAAGGATTTTTACAGGATATTTTTTCAAAATATTTTTTGATAGCCGTTCCAGTTCCAAAATGGATATAGATTCTACACCGCACAACTCACTCAATTCCGAGAGGTTTGGTTTCATGAGAAAAATATCTGATTTCATACTGGGCAACAGGGCTTTACCGGAAGTATCAAGAACTAAGCGCCCTTCTTTTCTATGAACTATATCGGATACCTGTACGTAAAAGTTGGTCGGAACACCTAATGGAAGTTTTCCACTAGCTACTAAATAATCGCCTTTTCTTATAGTATCGTCAACATGTTTAAGCACTTCACGCCATTCTTCTTCTTTAACATTTGGTCCAGGAATCCCAAAACGATACTGCAAATTTGTATTGGTGTCGGTAACGAAAAGATTTTCACGTGTCCATCCCTTTATGGCAATAACTTTTTGTTCGATAAGGTTATTGGATAAAAGCTGTTGCAAGTGAGTACCCGCCGGTCCACCGGCGACATACATGCAGAGCGAGCTGCCTCCAAGATTTTGTATCGCACACGAGACATTTATACCTCCACCGCCCGCAGAATAATGAGGCGACCCGCAGCGTAACTTTTTATTAGGGATAACGCCGGCCACTGAAGTTGCTTTTTCCACCACGGGATTCATTGTTAATGTAATAATCTTGTTCATGGTAAAGATTTTTTGTTTTAAGAAAAAAAAGTCTAATCTTCTTTTCAATTTTAGCACGTGGGGTTGACAACTCCAAAAGCTCAAAAACTATTTCAGCTTAGGTAATAGCCCACTTTTTGTTTCGCGGTTTTTGGCCCTTTCATCTATTGTTTCATGGTATGTATTTAGAACGATTACTAGTGATTGTCCGAAAGGGTTGAATACTACATTTGCTTTGCACTAGACCCACTGTGGATGCCTCCCTTTTTATTTCTCTAAATTATAGTAAAGGTGTTCTTTACTGCATAATATCCTTAAACTAAGTGCTAATCTTTCCTTTGTTTTCCTGTAATCTCCCGTATGTTTATTCTATACACCACCGGCATTCCTTGGCCCTCTAGCTTACTGGAAAATTCACCGATAAATTGAGGATTTTTCTTTTCTATTTTTTCGATGATTTTTTTTACGCCTTCTGAAAATTCATGTAATCGGTATTTTGCATCTATCTGATGCAACTCCTCAAATAGCCCATGGACCAATACGGAGCGCCAACGGTTTACGGATATGATCTCATCCACTTCAAATGAAACCATTCGGTTTATACGCATAGCCTCTATTTTATGACCTTTTGCCGAATAACTAATAATACTTTTATTGTCATGGCAATAATAATAGGTAATCGGCACAACAAAGGGTTCTCCTTTGCATATATAGGCCAAACGTCCAATGTAGTTATTACTGAGTATGTCTTTATATGTTTTTTTATCCAAATCTTTTATCATCATATTTGTTTTTAAAGTTAAATTAGATCCATTCTACCAAGGGCAAATCACGCCGATATTTCAGCCATTTATTTTTAGGATAAAAACGGATGTCATACTGAAATGCCCCCGTAATGGTTACGATGGCTTCGCCTTTATACACTGCTTGATTCTTTTTTTGTGAAATAAATTTTAGCTCTTGAACGCTACGGATTTTAAATTCCCCAGTTGCCTGGCGTTTAGCGAATACCAGTTCTACACCGATTTCTTTTGGGGAAAGCTCGCCCAAATCCAATGTAATTTCCGCTTGAAAGGTCTCTCCGAGTTCCAACGGCTTGACCCCATTAGATACTTGTACATCTACGACCGAAATCTTATCCCATGCTTCATTATTTTTTTTACCCCATTGTACAAGCTCTTTGACCACCTTATAATCTTTCTGTTGCATTTTTTGTACTCGACTATACATTTGTAAATAGTAGTTTTCGAAATATTGATCTAACATACGTTCCGTCGTAAAATGAGGGGCAATGTGTATCAGGGCATTTTTGATACGTCCGATCCATTTTTCAGGAATTTCCTTTGTATTTTTCTCAAAATATTCTGGAATTATTTCGTGTTCCAACATGTTGTATAAGGTCTCGGCATCAAAATCATTTTGATCTTCCGAGTTGTCATAATTTTTTTCTTTAGATAGTCCCCAACCGGAATCGTCTCTATAGGCCTCTGCCCACCAACCGTCCAATATGCTAAAATTAAGGGTGCCATTTAGAATTGCTTTCATGCCGCTAGTACCACAGGCCTCATTTCCCCTCTCAGGCATGTTCAACCATACATCACAGCCTTGGACTAGCAAACGTGCCAAAGCCATATCGTAGTTTTGGATAAAGAATATCTTACCTGAAAACTTCGGTTTTTTAGAAATCTCAATTATCTGTTTAATAAGTTGTTGCCCTCCGATGTCCAAAGGGTGTGCCTTGCCGGAAAAGATTATTTTTACTGGTCTGTTGGGTTGGTTCAGGAGTTTTGCCAATCGTTCTTCATCTTGGAAGAGTAGATTGGAACGTTTATAAGTTGCGAAACGACGGGCAAAACCTATGAGTAAATCGTTTTCATCAAAGGAGTTTAATGCCCCGTACATCTGTTTGGAGGAGGAATGTAATTGTTTCATACTTTCCAAAAGGCGTTTTTTTAACGCAGAGATTAACTTCTTTTTCAAGACTTTTTTAATCTCTGCTATTTTTTGCGAAGGAATTTCACGAACCTTGACCCAATGCTCAGAGTTGGACACATTCTTTTGAAAATCGGTCACGAACGTTTCAGTGAACAGTTGCTGCCATTCGGTAGCTGTCCAAGTGGCATAATGTACCCCATTGGTAACGTTCTCGATTGCTAATTCTTCTGGCAAAAAACCCTTCCAAATGGAGCTGAACATATTTCGTGTCACTTCCGCATGAATCTTACTTACGGCATTGATTTCCCCAGCCGACCGAGCCGCCAGATAGGTCATGGAGAATTTTTCTTTTTTATCTATGGGTTTCAGTTTGCCAAGGCCCATAAATTGTTCCCAAGGAATGTTCATTGTCTCTGCAAAATGTGCCTGATAGCCACGTAAAAGGTCTTCCCCGAAAACATCTTGCCCAGCAGGTACTGGCGTATGTGTAGTGAACAGGGTCGATGCTTTCACGAATTGTTCCGCTTCCTCGAAACTGAGGTTTTTCTCAACCATCAGTTTTACAATCCGTACTAGTCCCGTAAAGGCCGTATGCCCTTCATTGTAATGAAACAAATTAGGTTTTATCTTTAATTTTTCTAGTAATTGTAAGGTGTTAATGGCTAATAAAAGTTCTTGTCGAAAACGGTTTTCGTTATCCCCGCCATACAAGTTGTGAGTAATCTTTTTATTATCGTCGCTGTTCTCTGGTATATCTGTATCGAATAGATAGAGGGGAATGCGGCCTACATCCATCCGCCAGACCTGTGAGTTGATAATAGCTCCCCTTAAAGGTAAAAGTAATACCATTCGCTTGCCATTTGCATCCATAACGGGGGAAATGGGTAGCATCGTAAAGTGCTGTTTGATATATTGTGGTACTTGATCGCCATGCACCGTGAAACCTTGATTAAAATAGCCATAGCGGTAAAGGAGTCCGAACGCTACTATATCGCTGTTTTGATCACTGGCTTCCTTAAGATAGTCGCCAGCTAATATGCCTAGTCCGCCAGAATAAATGGGAATGGATTCGTGCAACCCGTATTCCATACACAAGTATGCGATTTTAGGGTCTTTCTTTTCAGAAGTTTTGAACATGTAGGCATTGAATATCTCAGTTATTTGTTGCAATCGGGACTTAAATTTTTCATCCTTTTCCAATTTAAGAAAACGGTCGTAGTCCAACGAGCTGAGTAGACAAATGGGGTTATGGTTGGAAGTTTCCCAGAGTTCGGCGTCGATAGAGGCAAAAAGTTCCGCTGCTTTGGGATGCCACGTCCACCACAGGTTTTTTGCTACTCTTTCCAGATTTTTAAGGCTTTCGGGTACCTTAAACTTAACCATGGCACTTTTCCATATAGGCTCATTCGATTTCGGAGAGGCGACGTATACGCTAGGGGTCAGTTTCCTGAGACGTTCCAATGTTTGTGTTCGCAGTGTATGCCTTTCCAAGGCAGTTTGGTAAACCTCGTTATAATTATGAATCAAGTTCTTCCAAAGAAAAGAACGTGAAATTTCGAACGCTTTTTCACGTGCTTGTTTTATTTCGGATGCATCCTTGTTGCTAAACGCTAAAATATAATTCGCAATTTGTTCGGTAACGGTTCGATTGTTAAAGTCAGAGCGTTCAATGACCAACATACCCGTTCTATATCCTATTACATTTGATTTAACCTGTTGTCCAAAACCTGTCAGAGTGGTAGTTACTGTGGGCACATGAAAAGCAAGACTTTCCAAGGGAGTATAGCCAAAGGGTTCATAGTAGGATGGGAAAACCGTTAAATCCAGACCTATAAGTACTTCGTAATAGGAACTATTGAATATTCCGTCGTGGCCATCTAAGTATATCGGGGCATAGATGATTATGATATTTGAATTGGAGTTATTCGTGAATCCGCTATCCTTGATTTGTTTTAGGATAAGGTCATTTTCTGGATCTTGTAGGTAATGGGTTAGGGTAATAGAGCCATTACTTCTGGTAAAGTTTCCTGTTTTGATAGCAGTATGTACTTCGGGAATCGGGGTGGTATGGTTTGCAGGAACTATAACAAAAGCAATGAACTGCCGTTCCATTCCTTCTTTTTGATTTAGATTCGCCAAGGCATCTATATAGAGGTCAATTCCCTTATTGCGATATTCATATCTACCGCTCGTGGCCACAAGAAATGCATCTTCGTTTACTTTAGTGCCCACCACGGAGGAAGCAACTTTTAGAAGTCGTTTTCGGGATTCTACCCTTTTTGTTTTCCATTGATCTTTCTCTGGTAAAAAAGAATCTTCGAAACCGTTGGTAGTTACTTGGTCCACGGCCTTGCCTAATAATTGCTGGCATTCACGCGCTGTGTTTTCGCTAACCGTGGTAAATGCATCCGCAGAAATAGCAGCTGTCTTTTCCAAGGAATGTTCAGCCGTTACGTTAAAGTCTTTTGCAATTTGATTGCCATTATAAGTGTCCAACCGACTGTAAAAAGGTTGCCCATTACTACAGATGGCGCGGCCGGTAAACGTAGCGTGGGTGGTGAATACGGTAGCTATTTCAGGTGAATTGTTCTCAAGATAGAGCACGCCTGCGCCCGTCATCCATTCATGAAAATGAGCTAGAGGCCGTTCGTTGGGT
>JARFRH010000250.1 GCA_029287355.1 Maribacter sp.
AAAAACGATGTTGCCTTTAGAACTATGGATAATCTTGATGGTGTTGCAGATGGGTATTATGCAATTGTTGGAGTATTCAGCGAAGGTAAAAATTTGAGGAAGATTATCAAAAAATTAAAGCGCAAAGGGTTTGAGGCGAGTTCTATTTCAAATCCTGAGAACAATTTAAACTATGTTTATATTCAATATTTTCCTTTTGGGTTGGAAGCAATCGATGCATATTTATCTGAATTCGATGGTAGGTACTCTGAAGATGTTTGGATTCTGGAAGTAGAAAGTAGCGTCCCATTACAAGAAGTCAATGCGGTTGAGGCGGCTACATCCAAACAAGATTTAAAAGAAGAGGATACCTCAGTTAACGTTGCGGATGTAAGCTATGACATTTTAAGCGAATCGGAAGAAGGCCGTACGGAAGGAATAAAAATTAGCGATACTCCGAATAAAAGCAAACTAATCAAAAAAGCGGATTTCTATTTTGACAAAATGTGGTATGCCGAGGCAGCTCAACTTTATGAGCAGGCACTGGCGAAGGGTGAGAAGAATTATTCTTTCGATGTAATTCAAAAGGCAGCCGACTCGCACTATTTCAATACCAATATGGAAAGAGCCTATGAATGGTACAATATTCTTTACGAAAACTACGGAAAAGAAATGTCTACGGATAATATTTTCAAATATGCACATTCCTTAAAGGGAACCGGAAAATATGCAAGATCGAAACGCCTAATGCGACTATACAGTAAAAAAATGAAAAAGGGAGATATCACATCCCTCAACGATTTTCAAAGCCCAACGGCAAATGAAATGGTTCTAGACAACATTTTGAGTGCTGAAAAGAACTTTGAGTTGAAGAACCTGGCTATTAATTCAGAATATTCTGAATTCTCACCGATGTTCTTAGATTCCAATCAAGTAGTATTCGCATCCGCTAAGGAGTCTTCTTTTTTTAATACCAGACGGTCTAAATGGAATGACCAGCCTTTCTTGGATTTATATGTTGCCAAAATCAATGAAGAATCTCAAGACCTGAAGGATGCTATAAAATTTTCAAAAAACATAAATACGAAATATCATGAGGCCTCCGTTACCTTTTCACCTGATAATTCAACCATGTATTTTACGCGCAACAACTACGGTAAAAAATTAAAGAGAGATAAAAACGGAGTCAATCACTTGAAAATTTATGTGTCTCAAAAAATAGATGGGGAATGGACTGATGCAGAAGAAGTGCCTTTCAACAGTGATGAATACTCTACCGGACATCCGGCTTTAAGTCCAGATGGCAAACAACTCTATTTTGTATCGGACATGCCGGGAAGCATTGGTCAAACCGATATTTTCGTTGTAGATGTTCAAAACGGGAATACCTTCTCAGAGCCCCGAAATCTAGGTCCGGAGATCAATACGGAACGCAAAGAAATGTTTCCATTCATAAATGACAAAAAACTATATTTCTCATCAGATGGGCATATAGGCCTAGGTGGGCTTGATGTATATGAATCTGCTTATACCGCGGAGGAAGGTTTTCAAGAGGTTAGGAATGTAGGGCAGCCTGTCAACAGTAAATTGGATGATTTCTCCTATATCGTTAATGAAGAGAACCAACAGGGTTACTTTGCTTCCAATAGAGCAAACGGAAAGGGTGATGACGACATCTATTCGTTTAAAAGATTGGTTGTAGAGGAGGTTCCGGAAATCTCAAATGCGATTGCTGGGGTAGTTACGGAACTTGTCACCGGAGATATAATGCCCCAAGCCCTTGTAGCGTTACTTGATGAAAATGGCATTAAATTAAAAGAAATGGTTTCTGACGACGACGGCAATTTCATATTTGAGGATCTTGATTCAGACACAAAATATACCATTAGGGCTACAAGGGACGAGTACTTCGAGAATAGTCAAGTGGTTACAACGGTAGAAAACGATACCGTCAGTGTAGACCTAACAATGAAGAAACTACAAGAAATGATAGCTGTCGAAGATGGGATAAGGAAGTTGAAAACGGAGATGATCTTCTTTGATTTTGACAAGTCCTATATCCGTCAGGATGCTTCAAAAGAGCTTGATAAATTGGTTGAAGTAATGAATGAATATCCTAATATGGTAATCAAAATAGAATCCCACACCGATTCTAGAGGCACAAGAACATATAACAAATACCTTTCTAACAAAAGGGCCAAGTCTACAAGAGCCTACATTATATCAAAAGGTATCTCAGCAAATAGAATAGCAAGCGCCATAGGTTTTGGTGAAGAAAAACTACTAAACGAATGCGATGGTACTGTCAAGTGTACCGAAAAAGCACACTTTAGAAATCGCCGTTCTGAGTTCATTATCGTAAATATGTAGTGCGTTAAAAATCTATACTTAATTTAAAAGCCGTGATCTCATTTAGACTACGGCTTTTTTTCGGGGTAATTTACTTCTTGTTTTCAAGTGTATTTTACTGCTCTTAAAGAAGAATAGTCTATTTCACAACATTCCCTTGGCAGTTGACAACAAAAGCACATCGCCGAAATACTGATATCATCGATTTTGTGTTATATATAGACGTTTACTAGACTGTTTAATCCCAAATCCCAAATACTATGAAGAACGTACTACTTATAAAAGAGATTTATCTCGAGGCCTTCAAAAATCTAGGCCATAAATTCGTAAAGTCATACTTTAAAATATTCTCTTGGTTCTGCTTTGCCAGTTTCTTGATTGTCCTTTATGCTTTCGTTTTTAGACTTATCACGGGCTTTGCCTTTGACTAATATACTTAAACAACCTAACCAATTAAGCACCCTAAAAAGGGTGCTTTTTTTGTTTTGAATCCAAAATAGGAAGCTCGTTTGTCGATTTTCTTACAGATCTAATCGTGGGAAAATGATGCTGTAGGCTGATTCTCTCCTCCAAGTATCTAATTGGCCCAAAAAATAGATCGTTTATCGGTTAATGGCAATGTTTTGCCAAGTTGACGGGTATTCAAGTCTTGATAGCCAAGATATTTGAATGGAAGGTCTCAAAGTACAACCTTTGTCAACGAATAATGTAAAACATGAAAGTATGAGGAAATTTTTACTGTTACAGGAAATTTATTTTGAAGCATTTCGAGATTGGACTCAAAAATTACTTAACAAGTATTTCAAGCTATTCTCCGTATTCTGCTTCTTTCTGTTAATCGTAGTGCTCTATGCATTCTTTTTCAGGTTGTCTACTGGGTTTACTTTTTAAATACAACACAGCCCCTATGGATACGAAAAAACGCCCTTTAGGGGCGTTTTTATGTTTTATATTTCAGACCGTCTTACAAAAAGCGAACAGTTTTTAAAATAGCTTCCAACTGAAACATATCATCACGCTTATTGGTAGCTGGTGCATAGGTAAATCCTTCGAGTACCAACTTTCTATTGTTAGCGACGTCATCGATGATATAGGTTAGAAATGGGCCTGCCATGAAATCATTTTTCACGTCCCATATCCCTCTTACCTCATATGCTTTTCTGCCTGCAATTTCAATTTCGAAAACAGACGGCGAAAAAGCCGGTTCTGTCCGCATATGGGTTACTTTCCCCGGAACATCTTCACCTGGCAAGTACTTGGCTCCTATCGAATCGCGCATTCTTACAATATCAGTAACTAAAGTAGAATCATTCGAAAAACTATTTCCTGGCATGGTATAGGCAACAATATTAGCATGCCCTTTTGGGATTTGACGGTCAATCCAAACAAAATTCTCCTCTTGCTTGCCCACTTTATAAATGGATGGAACATTCAATTTTACATTGAACTTTTCGGTTAAGGCCTTTTCCTTATTCAATGATTTGAGAAAACGGGTTTGTGTTTCCTTTAACTCCAATTCTTGAAAAGCAGTAATAATGCCCTGGGCTTTCTCAGAAATGTTCTTCATTAGCTCTTGTTCCGTGTTTCCTTTAAGTACAGCGACTCTTTGAGGTGTGGCATACATATCGGTTTTTATACCTGCGACATTTAGCGTATCCAATGCCACATAAATTATAGAGCGTGTATTTCGAATTGCTCCGGTAAAAACTTTTTTAGGTGCCTGATTCAAAGTGAAAATGGGTTCATCCCAAGTGAGGCCTATAGCAGGTGACGCAAAATGTTTTCTTATTTTATCTCCGACCGCTCCTTTCCATAAATCGTTTTCTATGACAACGGTCACTGAATTTATGGCCCCTATTGAACCAGGTAAGTATCTCTGATTGCTACCTTCATTACAACCAATAAAAGCGAAAATAAGTAATAAAATAAGTGTTCTATATTGTCTCATAACTGTGTAATGGTTTAAGAAGGGCAATCACATAATTTCAGTTTCATCCCCGGTTTCAAACTGTTACCACTAATACCGTTCCATTTTCGTAAATCTTCGATGGTAATTCCGGGATATTTTCTTGAGATTGTCCAGAGCGAATCGCCACTCCGAACTGTATGAAGTTTATCACCGCTTACAACAACTGGGTTCAGGCTCTTCTTGGGGCTGCTATTCTTCGCCACTTTAGTTACTCCTCTTGAACCTCTAGGGTAAATGGTCAAGCGTTGGCCTATTCTCAAACTATTGTTGCGCAACCCATTCCAATTTTTGATTTGGCTGACCCTCACACCATAGCGTTCTGCAATTTTACCCAGATAATCACCACTGCGCACCCTGTATCTGATTCGATTTGCCTCTGCCGCTTTTACCAAAGCTGGCAAAGGACTTTCTTTGCTCTTCAATTCTTTTTCAACATGGGCATAAATAGCAACTTCGTTGGTAACAAATTTTCCCATAGCCTTCTTGGGAAGTCTTAAGGTATAATCCTTTCCTTTTATAAAGGGAATAACTTTTAATTTATATGAAGGATTCAAAACCTCTAACTCCTCGGTACTAATGCCGATCAATTCTGAAATCTGGTCAAAAGTTATCAAACTTTTGACATGTATGGTATCCGTTTCAAAATAAGGTCGTTCTACTTTTTTCCCTCTGAGACCATGTTCCTCGGCGTATTCGAACAAATACATAGTCGCCAAAAAAGCGGGTACATAACCAGCGGTTTCTCGAGGCAGATTACGACGCAAATTCCAATAGTTCTTATATCCTCCAGACCTACGAATGGCCTTATTTACATTACCAGGTCCCGAGTTGTATGCCGCTAAAGCTAAATCCCAATCATCGAAAATCTTGTACATTCTATTCAAATACTCACATGCTGCGCGTGTTGCTTTGATTGGGTCGCTACGTTCATCAACATAACTGCTTACATCAAGACCGTGTTCTTTTCCAGTACCATACATAAACTGCCAAAGCCCTGTAGCACCTACCCGAGACCTCGCCTTCGGATTTAGAGCGGACTCAACAATGGCTAAATATTTCATTTCCAATGGTATGTCATGATTGTCGAATTCTTGTTCGAATAGGGGAAAATAAAACTGGCTTACCGTTAACATCCGATTCATCAAGTCGCGCTTTCGGGTCAAAAACGATTTGATGACATTTTCAAGTGATGGATTGTATACTACATTAAATGGGGTTTTCTGATTTAACCTTGCTAAACGAGCCTTCAATGTATCCGTAGGCAGGTTATATTCATAGGGTTTTTCCACATCTAATTTGGAAACCTCATCGTACATTTCATCTGAAAGCGCTGCGATTTCGTATAGCTCCTTCATCCACAAGCTATCATATTTGGCCGCAAGCCTATTGTCTTCGAGATTGTATGCGCCTTTATCGCCCTTTTTTACTAGTACTAATGGGTTGTCTTTCAAATCGGTTTCCGCCTCCATGAGCTCCATTTGCGCAACACCTTTCATATCCATTGCCGCGGTGTCTAGGGAAATCTCTTTTGCCTCGGTGATTTTTAGACTATCCTTGTGACTTGGGGCACTATCGTTTTCTTGAGCAACCAAAGGGAGTGCGAAAATCAGCAATGAAAGAAAAGGCAAAAAATTCTTCATTTGTGAATTCATTAAAAGTATTCAATTAGGAGCAGGTAAACGAAAATCGCATTTTTTCCCGAAAGGATAAAACTTTCAAGGAATAAATTGCAATTCCCCCTTTTATCGATAACGCCTTTATCAACCCATTATTGCGGCGATTCCAGGCAGTGTTTTTCCCTCAAGACTCTCTAGCATAGCTCCTCCGCCCGTAGAAACATAACTGACCTTTTCTTCAAAGCCAAATTGCTTCACCGCTGCAACCGAATCACCACCGCCAACCAATGAAAATGAGCCATTTTGTGTTGCCTCGTCAATGAAGTTCCCTACCGCTATAGTGCCCTTGGCAAAATTTTCCATTTCAAAAACACCCACGGGGCCATTCCATAAGATAGTTTTACATTGAAGAATAACTTCCTTAAAATTTTCTAAAGTCCTCGGGCCAGCATCCAAACCTTGCCACCCATCTGGAATTTCATCAGAACCTGTAATTTGAGTATTGGCGTTATTCGCAAAATCATCCGCAGCAATCACATCCACCGGTATATGAACCTTCACTCCCTTTTCCTCCGCTTTTCTAAGAATTTCCATGGCGAGATCCATTTTATCATCCTCACAAATGGAATCCCCTACTTTTCCACCTTTCGCTTTCACGAAGGTATATGTCATTCCTCCTCCGATAATCAAATGATCTACCTTATCGAGAATATTCTCTATAATCGTGATTTTGGAAGAAACTTTAGCACCCCCTAATATAGCAAGTACAGGTTTTTCTCCCGTTTGCATCACTTTTTCAATGGCCGCTATTTCTTTGGACATCAAATATCCAAAGCATTTGTTCTGTGGAAAGAATTTTGCTACTACCGTAGTAGAAGCGTGTGCCCTATGGGCCGTTCCAAAAGCATCATTTACATAAATATCCCCCAATTTTGTAAGTTCTTCCGCGAAATTTTGGTCACCGCTCGTCTCTTCTGAATGAAAACGAAGGTTCTCCAAAAGCAATACCTCTCCCATTTCCAATTCAGCAACGGCAGTTTCGGCAACCTCGCCACTACATTCAGAAACGAATTTTACCTGTACCCCAAGTACTTCAGAAACCGTTTTACAAATATGCTCTAAGGATAAATCAGGATTTCTTTCTCCTTTTGGCCTGCCCAAATGGCTCATCAAAACCGCACTTCCGCCATCCTCTAAAACTTTTATAATTGTTGGTTTAGCCGCCTCGATTCGATTCGTATCGGAAACGTTAAATTCATCATCCAATGGAACGTTGAAATCAACTCGGATCAGTGCTTTTTTATTTTCAAAATTGAAATCTTCGATAGTCTTCATAATAACTGTTTCTTTTAAGGAGTCGCAAATGTAAAGATTTCTGGGGTTCAGGTCAGAAGGATATTCTATAATTCGAAAAATGCACCCCAGATTTTCCGACTCCTTAGTCGGTTCTGGCTTTTTTCAAAACGCATACCAGGCCTGCAATTTTAAGTTCAAACCTTACGTGTGTGCTTATTTATAGCGTATGCGTATAAAAACAGTCTTTTTACAGACCGCTTGGTCGGCACATAATTTCTTTTGTGAAATTAATGCACGGGGGAAATCAAAATAGCGCTGTTTAATTAGGGAATAGACTATATTTGAGTTATGCTTTTTAAGGATGTATTGGGCCTAGACCATATCAAAACCCATCTTGCTTCAAGTGCGGATGGTGGACGAATTGCGCATGCACAATTATTCGTAGGTGCTGAAGGTTCTGGCACCCTGCCCATGGCCCTCGCCTATGTTCAATATTTAGTTTGTGGTAATATCGAAGGCGAAAATTCAGGTGGCGATGAGACGTGTAATCTGAAGTTCGATTCCCTTTCACATCCTGATGTTCATTTTGCTTTTCCTACTTCCAATTCGGAAAAGATTAAAAGTCGTGCGGTGAGCAATCATTATATGGAAGAGTGGCGCCAGTTTTTAAAAGAGCAACCATATGGAAATCTTTTTGACTGGTACCGGCTTATTGGAATTGAGAAGAAACAAGGCCAAATAGGTGTGGATGAGGCCATGGATGTCGTAAAAAAATTGGCTTTGAAATCGTACGAGGGTGGATATAAGGTCATGATTATCTGGATGGCTGAAAAAATGAACACCTCAGCTGCCAATAAATTACTGAAATTGATTGAGGAGCCGCCTGAAAAGACCTTGTTCCTATTGATTACGGAAGATGAGGAGCAAATTTTACAAACCATAAAATCAAGATGTCAAATACTGCATTTTCCACCATTGGCAGAGGCTATAATCGCTGACGCATTAGTAAAAAAAGGTCTGGTTCGTGAAGAGGCGCTGCGCTTAGCACATGAGGCAAATGGTAATTTCAATAAGGCTTTGGACCTTATGAATAACGATTCTGAGGACCTTGTTTTTGAAAAATGGTTCGTACAATGGGTACGGAGTGCCTTCAAGGCCACGGGCAATAAATCCGCAATACATGATTTGATTATGTGGGGCGAAGAAGTGGCAAAAACCGGTCGAGAAACACAGAAAAAATTCTTGAAATACTGCCTTGCGGTCATGCGGCAGGCCTTATTGTTGAATTATGGCGCCGAAGAACTTGCTTATATGAAAATTCATGTGGATAATTTTCAATTGGAAAAATTCGCGCCTTTCATTCATGAAAACAATATTATGAGTATTGTTGAAGAGCTTGAAGATGCCATATACCACATTGAGCGAAATGGAAATTCGAAAATCATTTTAACGGACCTCTCTATTAAACTGACAAGACTCTTACATCGTAAGGCCGCCTAAAGCTGCCTTTTGTTTACCTAATACAAAAACATCGTTATGGATACTTTTTTCACGA
>JARFRH010000273.1 GCA_029287355.1 Maribacter sp.
TGTAGCGAGAGGGGGGCACGATCCCCCGACCTCCGGGTTATGAATCCGACGCTCTAACCAACTGAGCTACCTCGCCGTGTCGCTTTTAGGCGGCTGCAAATATAAAATTTAAATTCGTCTCCATCAACATTCACCAATCAAAAAATTAATCTGACACTTTTATTTTTTAATCGTATTTATATATATATATTGCTTATCATAAACCTAACAATAGAATGAGCGATAAAATTAAATTCGAAATTGAGTTCGTGATACAATCGTCTCCGCAGATGTTGTACCAGTACTTGGCCACACCTTCAGGCCTGTCTGAATGGTTTGCCGATGATGTGAATTCAAGGGGTGAGATGTTTAGTTTTATTTGGGATGGCTCTGAAGAAGAGGCCAAGATGCTAAAAAGAAAAAGTGATGAGTTCATAAAGTTTGCTTGGGAAGAAAGTGAAGACGATTCTTATTTTGAGATGAAAATCATAGTGGATGAAATTACCAAGGATGTCTCTTTGTTCATTACCGATTTTGCCGATGAAGATGAGGTGGATGAAGCCAAAATGCTATGGGAAAATCAAGTGGGTGATTTAAAACAGGTTTTAGGATCTAAATAAAACTAGCTGACAATAACTATCTTTGGCCTTGAAATTTTCAAGGCCTTTTTTTATGGGCCATTTTTCAACCGGCTTTTGTTTAAATATACATTTGCATGATAAACCATAATGGCCAATTACTTCCGGCTAGCTCCGATTTCTTAAATCATGAAAATAGGGGACTCCGTTATGGGGATTCGCTCTTTGAGACCATTCGCGTTGTAGACGGCAAAATTATTTTTTGGGAGGATCATTATTTACGGCTAATGGCTTCGATGCGTATTTTACGTATGGCCATTCCCATGAATTTCACCATGGAGTTTTTGCAGAATGAAATCGAGAAGACCCTAAAAGCCAATGCCCTTGAAGATAAAGCCGCACGCGTGCGCATTACGGTTTTCAGAAATAATGGGGGCTTGTATTTACCTAAAACCAATGCGATATCATATTGCATGGAGTGTTCCGTTTTGGAATCTCATTTCTATATTTTGAACGAAGAACCTTATGAAATTGAGCTTTTCAAAGATTTTTATGTAAATCATGATTTGACTTCGACCCTCAAGACCAATAATAGGATTATTAATGTTGTCGGCAGTATTTATGCTCAAGAAAACGGCTATCAGAATTGCCTCTTGCTGAATACGAATAAACAAGTTACGGAAGCCTTGAACGGAAATATCTTCATGGTGAATGGTACTACCGTTACCACACCTCCGATAAAAGATGGTTGTCTAAGTGGCATCATTCGGAAAAAATTGATTGGAATACTTCAGAAAATCGATAGGTATACCTTGAGAGAGCTATCTATTTCACCTTTCGACCTTCAAAAAGCCGATGAACTATTTATGACCAATTCCATTGTGGGAATAGTACCAATAACCAAGTATAGAAAAAAAGAATATGAAAATGAGGTCGCTTCCGACTTGATAGGAAAACTAAATGCTGCGGCAAGATTGACCTAATAAGAATTAATTCAATCTCGGATTCTCAGGGGCATTGGACCATAATAAATAATCACCCCCCAGTTGTAACATTTTCTCCTTCCAAAAAGCGGTGGTTGATTTTTGAATGATCTCACTTTGATATTCATTTTTTACTACAATCCATGATTTGGAAGATAGCTCTTCATCTAACTGAAGTGAGGCCCAACCGGAATAGCCCAAAAAGAAGCGAATATCCGCCTCCGAAATTTCTTGTTTATTAATGAGTTCTATGGTTCTTTCAAAATCACCGCCCCAAAAGATGCCGTCAGATATTTCGATACTATTATTTATGAGGTGTGGTACCTTGTGAATGAAGTAGAGATTGTCTTGCTCCACAGGTCCACCGTTATAAACGCGAAAGGGAACAAAGATTTCCGTAACCAACTCGTTGATATGGTAGTCTAAGGGTTTGTTGAGTATAAAACCTACAGAGCCTTCTTCATTGTGTTCGGCTATGAGCACAACAGACCTGTTAAAAGAAACATCACCGGTCAAGGCGGGTTCTGCTATTAATAATTTTCCTTTTTTTGGTTTAAGATCAACCATAATCACAACACTTAGTGTCTCTAAAATAAGACATTTCCTATAAACTCCAACAATCCACATAACAAAAAAGCACCTCACTTGAGTGAGATGCTTAATTATATGATAAAGCTATGAACTAGTTTACCGATTTACCTAAATCAGCACCTGCCTTAAACTTAACTACGTTTTTAGCTGCAATCTGGATAGTTTTTCCAGTTGAAGGATTTCTACCTTCTCTTGCATTTCTTCTAGATACAGACCAAGATCCGAAACCTACTAGAGATACACGATCTCCTTTTTTAAGAGCGCCTTCAACATTTCCCAAGAAAGACTCCAAAGACTTTTTTGCTGCTGCTTTTGTGATGCCAGCGTCAGCTGCCATTGCGTCGATTAATTCTGTTTTGTTCATAATGTGATTAAATTAATTGTTGTTAAAAATATTTTAAACCTTTAACAAATTTATACGGATTTGTGTTGAACGCAAGTGAAATCAAGGGAAATCCCCGTTTTTGTTGATAACTCAAGGTGTTTGTTGATAAAGTGGGGTGTTTTTGGCCTTTCTCGGAGCCCAATGAGAATGGGACTTTAGCTAACAAATGCATTTTGCTCCAATTTTAGCCCATTTAATACGTCACTGGTTTTCATCCTTCGCTTGCCAGGAAGTTGTATTTCCAAGAGATTTATAAACCCGTCTTTGACTGCTACCCTTATTTCTTTTTTATCGAAAACTAGGGTTCCGATTGTATGATGATGAGCCGTATTTTCCTGGGCAACCCGGTAAATTTTGAAAGACAACTCTTCATTGCCATTGGTTAAAGTACTCCATGAAGTAGGGTAAGGACTTAGCCCTCTAATATGATTATAGATTTCGTCCAATGATTTTGACCAATCCACTTCACAGGTTTCCTTATGGATTTTGTTTGCTGATTTTAGGATTTTAGGATCTTTTTGCTTGCTTGTGGTTACCGTTCCATTCTTAATTAGCTGTACGGTTTTAAGTACAAGGTCTGCACCTAAGTCCATAAGTTTGTCATGAAGTATACCGGCTGTGTCATCTTCAGCGATGGTTGTGCTTTCTTGTAAGATGATTTCACCCGTGTCTATTCTGTCATCTATAAAGAAGGTAGTGACACCTGTTTTTGTTTCGCCATTCATAATGGCCCAGTTGATAGGTGCCGCCCCGCGATAATCAGGTAAAAGTGAAGCATGTAAATTAAAGGTGCCGTATTGGGGCATTTCCCAAACTGCTTTTGGTAACATGCGGAAAGCCACTACGATCTGCAGATTGGCGCCAAGATTATTCAAAGTTGATAAGAAGTCTTGACTTTTTAAGTTGGTCGGCTGTAACACGGTAAGCCCTTTTTCAAGGGCATAAGTTTTTACCGCGGATTGTTGTAATTTCCGACCCCTGCCCGCTGGTCGATCTGGCGCCGTAAGTACCCCGACGATAGTATATCCGTTTTCTACCAGTTTTGCTAATGTCGCGACGGCGAAATCGGGAGTTCCCATAAATACGATTCGTAGGTCTTTCATATATGCGTTCTTATTTTTTTAATCATCAATGATCAGGTCTTAAATTAATTCATATTGGTTCAAAGCATTGATTTTTATTTTTCCATCCTCAAGTAATTCCCTTAGGGTAGCCAAGATCGCAGTTTCACTCAATTGCAATTTTTTGATGATTTCCCTTGAGGTACTATTTTCTTGTTCTAGAATTCCTAGAACATCGTCTTTCATAGTTTTGCTTGAACGGTTTTCTCCTTGGTGATCCAAACAGATATCACAAATGCCACAATTTTCTTCAGTGGTTTCTCCAAAATATTTTAATAGCTGTTTGTTTCTGCAAACTTTTTGGTTTTTGACATAGGCCAACATATGATCAAGATTATCGGTCTTGATGGCACGCCGCTCTTTTACTTTTTTCGCAAAAACATTGATGGTACTGTCATCTTCCCGAGGCACCAAAAAAGTAATATCAATATCACTGTGCTGAGCCGAATACGCAATAATTTCGTCTTTTTGAAGCTGCTCTAGTACCTTAATAACCTTATTTTCAGCACTCTCCGATTTCTTGGCAATGAGCCTGGTATTTATTTTGGTGTCGAAATCGAAAATGCCGCCATAGGTTCTTAGAATGGTCTGAGCGACCTTAACTAAGGCTCTATTCTTTTCAAAATAGTCGAACAGCTGTTCTTTGGAAGCCAAAAAACGTACCGTTGATTTTTTTGAGAATGATTCGCTTAGCGCAATGACCGAGTTTTGGTCCAAAACCTGAAGGGTATTGTAGGTCAGCATCGGATTCAGTTGGTATACGGAACAAAAGGTATTGAAATCAAGTTGAAAAGTTTGATCGTTCCCCTCACCAAACGGAATTTGAAAATAACTGTTCAATTTGCCGTACACCTTTTTTAAATATGCTGTATCGGGTAATAGGCTTAAAAATTGTTTTCGAGCCCGTTCTATATCAGTGGCATTGGTTATTAAAACAGCCTCTGCCGTGGCCCCGTCTCTTCCGGCCCTTCCGGCCTCTTGAAAGTAATTTTCCAAACTATCGGGAATTTGATAGTGTACGACCAATTGTACATCCGGCTTGTCGATACCCATGCCAAATGCATTGGTAGCCACCATTACCTGTACTTTGTCATTTAGCCAGAGATACAACCGTTCTTGTTTTTCTTTTTTTGAAATACCCCCATGAAAATTGGTGGCTTTGCATCCACTTGAGTTGAGGAACTGCGCTATTTCTTGAGATAACCTTCTGGTACGCACATATACAATTGCGCTTTTTTCAAGTTGGCAACAGCTTAATTTTAAACGGTATCTTTTGTCTTCTTCCCAGAATACTTTAAAGGCGATGTTGTTTCGTGAGAAGGAATCAGTAACGACCAATGGTTCGATGAACTTCAGGCTATCAATAATATCATTGGCAACTTGTTTTGTAGCAGTGGCAGTCAGGGCGATAACAGGTGTCTCGGGCAAAAGCCCCCTTAGTTGTGAGCATTCTAAATATGCAGGCCTAAAATCATGGCCCCATTGTGAGATACAGTGCGCCTCATCAATGGCAATGAGATTTACATTCATTTGCTGAATTCTTGATTGTACCATTTCTTGTTGAAGTCGTTCAGGCGATAGATAGAGAAATTTATAATTACCGAAAATACAATTGTCGAGTAGATCACTGACTTCTTCAATTGGAATGCCACCAGTCAGAGCTATTGCTTTGATACCTCTTTTCTTAAGGTTTTCTACCTGATCTTGAATTAATGCGATCAAGGGGGATACTACAATGCAAATTCCACCTTTTGACAGGGCAGGAATCTGAAAGCAAATTGATTTTCCGCCACCTGTTGGTAAGAGTGCTAAGACATCTTGGCCCCTTAAGACGGCATTGATGATTTCTTCCTGAGATCCTTTGAACTCGGTATAGCCCCAAAATTCGCCTAAGATTTCCTTTGGGCTCTTGTTCACGCTTTCTTATTTAAATGGTCAAGAATGTAAGTAACCCTTTTGCCAACACTCATTTGCGGTACTACTTGAACCACGTAGCCAAAACGGGTATAGCAATTGAATAAACATTCATGCACTAGAATACTCTCTTCATAGCTTTCGAAACGTTCATTATCCGAAATATGGATTTCCTTCCACGGAGGCAGTATAAATACGGCATCATAGGTATGGTTCTTGCAGGCTTCCCCAAATGCCGTATCATAGGTATGGTCAAAGCAATCCATGTATGCTAAAACATCCGGTATACCTCTATCGAAAAATATGTTTTCTTCCACCGTATTGGCTACGGATGTATACCTG
>JARFRH010000348.1 GCA_029287355.1 Maribacter sp.
TCGTTGATGATAATTCACCAGATGTGACAGCGGATAAGGTAAGAGAGCTGCAAAAGGAATTATCCGATGCCTTACATTTATAATTACGAAAGGAAAAATCAGGTCTTGGTACTGCTAATAATAAAGGTTTCAAATTGGCTAAAGAAAAAAAATAAGAGTATATTTTAGATATAGAAGCTGATTTTTCGCATACCCCGACTGAATTGCTAATGATTAATACTGCTTGTAAAAATGGTGCTGATGTTGTTGTAGGTTCGCGATACAAGAAAGGCGTGAATGTCGTGAACTGGCCGCTTTATAGAGTGCTTCTGTCATATGGAGCATCTTTTTATGTAAAAATGATAACAGGCATGCGGATTCAGGATCCTACAGCCGGGTTTGTTTGCTACAAAAGACATGTTCTCGAAAATGTCAATCTGGACTCCATTCGGTTTATTGGGTATGCCTTTCAGATTGAAATGAAATTTAGGGCCTATCTCTTGAATTATAAAATTGAAGAAGTCTCTATTATTTTTAGGGATCGCGTAAAAGGAAAATCAAAAATGAGTTCTTCAATAATCAACGAGGCTATTTTTGGGGTGCTTAAAATGAAAATACGAAGCATATTTCAAAAAAACAGATTTTAAAATGGGGAAAATCCTTATAAAGAATGCTCAGGTTGTCAATGAAAATTCGATTTTCGAAAGCGATGTGTTGCTACAAGATGAACATATTTTAAAAATTGACACGGACATTACAGCTGGCAATGCCATAGTCATTGATGCAGACGGGAAATATTTATTACCGGGAGTTATTGATGATCAAGTTCATTTTCGTGAACCCGGTCTTACCCATAAGGGAAATATAGCTTCTGAAAGTAGGGCGGCCATTGCTGGGGGTATTACCTCTTTCATGGAGCAACCCAATACCAACCCGCAGACCACGACTATCGAAAAACTCGAAGCGAAGTTTGAGATGGGGAAGGCCTCCTATGCCAATTATTCTTTTCTTTTCGGCGGCACCAATGATAATTTGGAAGAACTGAAACGCTTGGATAAGAACGCTTGTTCGGGAGTGAAGCTTTTTTTAGGATCCTCTACTGGTAATATGCTAGTCGATGATGAACGGGTCATAGAAGAAATTTTTAAGAACACCGAAATGGTGATTTCAGCTCATTGCGAGGACGAGAATACGATAAGAACCAATCTAGCTAAATACAAAGCGGACTATGGAGATGACATTCCGGTAAAATATCATCATTTGATCCGTAGTGAAGAAGCCTGTTATTTGTCTTCTTCCAAAGCTATAGGCCTAGCAAAAAAAACAGGCGCACGATTACATGTCTTTCACCTTTCTACAGGAAAGGAAATGGAATTGTTTCGAAATGATATTCCTTTAGAGGATAAAAAAATAACCGCTGAGGTCTGTATCCATCATCTGTGGTTTTCGGATGCGGATTATGATACAAAAGGCACATTGATCAAATGGAATCCCGCGGTAAAAACAGCTGCTGACCGCTCAAAATTATGGGAAGCCCTCTTGGATGACCGTATTGATGTCATCGCTACCGACCATGCGCCACATCTTTTATCAGAAAAAGATAATGTCTATACGAAGGCACCTTCCGGTGGACCCTTGGTACAGCATGCATTACCCGCTATCTTAGAGAAATACCATGAAGGAATCATATCATTAGAAAAAATAGTGGAGAAGATGTGCCATAACCCTTCGAAATTATTTGACATCGAAAAACGCGGATTCATTCGTGAAGGGTATTTTGCTGACCTTGTTTTGGTCGATTTGAATAATCCTTGGAAGGTTGCCAAGGAGAATACCTTATATAAATGTGGATGGACACCTTTTGATGGTGATACCTTTAAATCAAAAATAACACAAACATTCGTGAACGGCTACCTGGCATACGACCATGGTCATTTTTCACCAGAACGCCGTGCCAAACGACTTACTTTTGATCGATAGATTATGAATAGGATCGTCTTACTTATTGCATTGCTCTTGTTTTTTTCCTGTGCAGAAAAGCTGATGGAGCGACCCGAGAATCTCATTCCGAAGGAAAAAATGGCTGATATTCTAAGAGACCTGGCTATTCTAAATGCTGGAAGAACAACCAATATGGCTATTTTACATAAAAACGATGTTGAGCCGATGCCTTATTTATACGCGAAATATGGCATTGATAGCACGCAGTTCTCCGACAGTGATCGGTACTACGCTTCACTGCCAGAAGAATACGAGAATATCTACGCTAAAGTGGAAGCAAGGCTTGAGAAAGAAAAAGAGGAAATGGAAGAGTTGAAAAGAGTGAACGACAGTATAAAGATCAAAGAGCGTGAATTGAAAAGAGAAGCTAAGAATACTAAGGATTCTCTTCCATAAATCGTTTACATGAAAATTCGATGACCGGATCTAGGGGTTCGAATTCAAAACGTAACTCTTCTTTTGCTTTTCTGTTTGAATAGTCATCACGATGCTGCATTGAATGAATGGAAGCCCTTGTAATTCGTCGACCTGCTCCTGTAAAGGAATTCCAAAAAATATCTACCACCCGTCCTATTTCCAATTGCCAGAATTTAAGTTTTTTTGACGGTTTTGATTGTCCAAGTAAAGGGCACATTCGCGAAAGAATTTCTTTGAACTTAAGATTTTCGGCAACCGCAATATAACGCTGATCGCTGATTGAGGAATTCATTAATAGCGCCATCATTCGAATAACATCGTGTACAGAGACAAAGCCTGTTCCGCCAGGGGGGTAGAAGCGATATCCTTTATGTGCTGTTTTGAAGAGTGCTCCGGTTCCTGTGTTCCAAAATCCCGGGCCAAGAATCACTCCTGGGTTCACCATAACCACCGATAACCCTTCTTGTGAACCGCGCCAAACTTCCATTTCGGCTTCATATTTTGAGCGGGCGTAAACATTAATGTTATCATCACTCCATTCACTTTCTTCATCTGCAAGACCACTATTGACTGATTTTCCTATAGTACCGATCGTACTGACATGGCAGAGTTTTTTAATTGAATTCGCAACAGATAAGTTAACAATGTTGGCGGTACCCTCGACGTTTATCTTCATAAGTTGCTCGAAGTCTGCCGGGTCAAAAGAAATCATCGCCGCGGCATGATATACGTAGTCGATATCTATAAAAGCTTTTTCCAAAGCTGGAATGTCATTGATATCGCCAAGTACCCAATCTATTTTTTGAAAGAGCTTGGCCGAATCCTCATTATAATACGAAAATACGTTCTCTACGTTTCGAAGGTTGCTCCCCTCTCGATGAATCGCACGGACGGAAACATTGGTTTTTACCAAATACAGCAGCAAATGTGCACCAACCAAACCTGTGCCTCCTGTTACTAGAATCATGGGCTAAAGTTAGGCAATCGACTTGGATAATTTCCTGTAGCATTGAGGGTAAAACCGCTGTATTTACTTTTATATTTGCATCATAGTAGTCGAAAATCAAGAAATATGAACTTCAACTTTGTCAAAGAATTAAAATGGCGTGGAATGTTGCATGATGCAATGCCGGGCACGGAAGAACATTTGATGAATGGTATGCAAGCAGCCTATGTGGGAATCGACCCAACTGCTGATTCCTTGCATATCGGTCATTTGGTAGCTGTGATGATGCTCCGTCATTTTCAATTGGCAGGTCATAAGCCTTTTGCCTTGATCGGTGGTGCTACGGGCATGATAGGCGATCCATCGGGTAAATCTTCAGAGCGTAATCTTTTGGATGAAGCTACGCTGCGTCATAATCAGGAAGCCTTGAAAGCACAATTGTCTCGTTTTTTGGATTTTGAAAGTGAAGCGGAGAACACGGCGATCTTGGTCAACAATTATGACTGGATGAAAGATTTCTCTTTTCTCGATTTTATTCGAGATGTGGGCAAGCACATTACGGTCAACTATATGATGGCAAAGGATTCAGTTAAAAAGCGATTGTCGGCAGAAGCTAAGGAAGGAATGTCATTTACGGAATTCACTTATCAACTGGTACAGGGCTATGATTTTCTTTATCTCTACCAAAACCATAATTGCACACTGCAAATGGGCGGAAGCGATCAGTGGGGCAATATCACTACAGGTACAGAGCTTATCAGGAGAATAGGCGGTGGTAAGGGGTATGCTTTGACTTGTCCGTTGATTACAAAAGCAGATGGCAACAAATTCGGAAAGACGGAAAGTGGTAATGTTTGGTTGGATGCGAACAGAACTTCACCCTATAAATTCTACCAATATTGGTTGAATACTTCCGATGCGGATGCGGAGAAGTATATTAAAATATTCACTTTTTTATCCAAAGAAAAGATAGCGGCTTTAGTTTCCGAACATTATGAAGCGCCCCATATGCGCATTCTGCAAAAGAGTATTGCCGAAGAAATCACCACCATGGTGCACTCCAAGGAAGACCTGGATAATGCAATTGTAGCCAGTAGTATTCTCTTTGGAAAGTCTACGTCCGAGGATTTAAAAAAGCTCGATGAAAAAACTTTTTTAGATGTTTTTGATGGAGTGCCTCAAGCGGAAATTTCAAAATCAGAACTTGAAAACGGGTTGGATATGATTGGAGCTTTGGCCGCCAAAACGGGATTTTTAGGTTCAAATGGGGAAGCGCGTCGCGAGCTAAAACAGAATTCGATCTCGGTGAATAAAGAAAAGGTCAAAGAAGACTTTACCATTACCCAAACTGACCTTATCAATGATAAATATGTGTTATTACAACGGGGAAAGAAGAACTATTTTGTTTTAGTAGTGAATTGATTTCAAATTTCTCATTAGGGTTTTTAATCTCAAGATTGTTGTATTAAAAACGGAAGCATGAGAATTTTCACTATTTGTTTGTTGCTATTAACGGTCTTAGTTTCTTGTGAAAAATCGGAAGAGGTAAATCAACCCCCTTCAACCTCGGAAATACGAGGAAAATGGGAGTTGCAAAGTGCAAGCTGTTTTTGTTTTTTTTCTGATGATTTTGATTTTGGAGCACATAAGCTCGAATTCAATACAACAGTAAACGAAGTCATTGTTGAAAATTCTGACGACACCTTCTTCATAACGGGTTCAGGAACATACCCATTTGTTGTCGAAAACGACGGTATTATAATTAAAGGTCGTATTGAATATACGTATCGAATAGAAGGTAGCATACTTACGCTAATATTCGTTGACAACCCCCAAATAGCCGACGATGAAATTTCGTTGACCTATTTAAAATTGTGAGTTAAATTACCATCAAATTACATCCTCTAATATCTGAATTGTCAAAACGCCCTAGAATTTCAAAGCTGCCATCGGCATTGCATTTCGCCAAATCTTGTGTGGCAATAAAAGAACAAGAATAGGCATTGGCTAAATCGATTACATTTAAACCACCGGTTTTTCCTGGTTTTTGGAGACTCAAAGGGTCTTCTGTATCTCTAATCAGGATTTTCATCCATGGGGGAGTCTGAAAAATTCCATTTCCTTGAGAGTAGGCTTGCGAAAGCAATTCGGTCATTCCGTATTCGGAATGTATGTTTTCAACTCCGAATCCTCTCTTTAGGATATCGTGTAATTCGGTTCGTATCATTTCCTTTCGCCTACCTTTCATACCCCCGGTTTCCATAATGATGGTATTTTGAAGCTTTATCGGATATTTTTCCACGTAATCCAAAAAGGCAAAAGAAACCCCTATGAGTAAAGTTTTTTGCCCGACGCTATCCAACTGTTGCAGTTTTGTGTGTAAAGATGCATGCTCATCCAAATAAAACCCACTGTCCGCATGGCTACTTTTGCTAATTAAATCATTGACCATGTAGATTAAAGAAGAACCTTCGCGTTCCAAATAAGAAGGCAGCAGGGCCAAGACGCAATACTCTTCTATGTCCCCGTAAAATTGTCTAAAACCTTTAAGATAACTCTGCTGATATAGATCTAACGAGGTCACATAATGTTTACTTGTAGTACCCCCGGTAGTGCCACTACTTGAAAAAACAACTTCATAATCTGGACTTCCACTTATCACCTTTTTGGACTTGAAAAATTCTATGGGCAAAAACGGAATATCTTCCAATCGCTTTACTGCCTCAGGGAGTTTTCCCAAATGTGAGCAGAACGCTTTGTAAAGGGCATTGTATTGATACTGAAATTGGAATACTTCCAAAGCCATGGATTCAAACTCAGAAGCCGTATTGATATCAAATATAGATTGGATGTTCATCAGTGCAGGATCGATATGTAAAAGTACATATCCAATAGCAGCTATAAAATAAAAAAGTCCGGACTGTAACTACAGGACATTTATGTAATAAATATTCGATTCTATTTTACAACAAGTTTCCTTGTCATGGTTTCACCATTTTCGATGACCTGTAGCACATATACTCCGGCGACCAATCTCGAAATGTTAAGCGTTTTTGATGAAATACGATCTGTCAATACAATTTCTCCGAAGACATCATAAACAATAATGTCTTTCTTTCCATTGATAGTTGTTGTAATATATACAATATCGTTAACGGCAGGGTTCGGATAAAGCTTAAACGTCGATTTTTCAACTGTTATAGGGTTGTTGGAATTGTTCACCTCCTGTGCATACGACGAAAGGGCAAAAAGCAACAACAGGACGAAGTAGCATTTTTTCATAGGTTATTGATTTGGGATCAACATGTTAAAGATAGCGAAAGAGAAAACCTACGCCTCAATAATGTTGTGAAATTCGATAAATTGTAGGTAAATAAAATTTTCGGTGCAGTTCATCGAATTTTTTCAATGAATTATACACTTTGTGAATATAATTCGAAGGTAGTCGAAGGAGTATTTACTTGATAATTAGCTTTCTGGTAGCTACTTTGTTTCGTTCGTAAACGCGTAATACATATACCCCAGCATCCAATTCGGATAAATTGAGTTCTGGTCCTAAAATAGTCGTTTCCAAGACTTGAGTCCCTAATACGTCGAAAATGAAGATTTGTTTCGGTGCATTTTGAGAGGTATTGATGTATATTATACCATTAGTTACTGGGTTTGGGTAGAGTTTAAACCCATCAATGTCTGCATTTGCTCCGGCATCTTGGCCATAGCACACGGAAACAAATAAAAAGAAGAACAAGAGGTAAACGTGCTTCATACAGAAAAATAAGCAAATAATATACCACAAATATAGGAATTCTTGTTAGTCCTAAACCACATAGATGTAAGTATAATCGCAAAAGATCGATAAAATGCATTATTTTTTATGAAAGCACTTGAAAATTTCTATCCTGATACTATATTTTACAAATCTTTAATGTTATCTAAATGTTACTTGGATTAAATCAATGTTAAGAGGTGATCCCGTAACACTTTTATCTCTACTTTTGGAGATAGACCAATTAAAAGGACCAATGAAAAAGAAAGATATCAGAATTCTCCTCGTGGATGATGAACCCGATATTTTGGAGATTTTAAGTTATAATCTTTCCGCTGAAGGATATCAAGTCTTCACTGCCAAAAATGGGATGGAAGGGGTGTCCAAAGCAAAGAAGAAGCAGCCTCATTTGATAGTGCTTGATTTGATGATGCCAGAGATGGATGGCATTGAAGCTTGCGAAACTATTAGAAGTACAAAAGGATTAGAAAATACAATCATCACATTTCTTACCGCTCGAGGTGAGGACTACTCTCAAGTAGCAGGTTTTGACGCCGGGGCAGATGATTATATCACTAAACCCATAAAACCAAAAGTTCTCATAAGTAAAGTAAAAGCCCTTTTACGTCGTTTAAAAGAAGAAGAATCCGCATCTGATGAGATTGTCACCGTAGGTAATATTGTGATTAATAGAGAAGAATATAAGATTGTTAATAATGGCATCGAACTGGTGCTTCCGCGAAAGGAATTTGAATTATTGTCCCTTCTTACTTCAAAACCAGGTAAGGTTTTCACACGTGAAGTAATTTTGGACCGGGTTTGGGGTAACGAAGTAGTAGTTGGGGGTCGTACCATAGACGTTCATATTAGAAAACTCCGCGAAAAAATTGGAGAAGAACACTTTAAGACGATTAAGGGCGTAGGATACAAATTTGTCTTATAGTACCGTTTTAATTCCTAAATTGGTACAATGGCCATTCGATTAAAAAAATCTTATAGGTTCGCCTTCCGCACCGCCCTTTTTATATCCGTGATTCTTACGCTGCTATTTTGGTTAGTGATGCGGTTTTATAACCTGAACAACTGGGTTCTTCTGGTAATTCTTACGAGCTCATCTTTCCTTATATCATTTTTCATCGTACAGCAGCGTATCGAGAGATTCATATACCGGCGAATCAAACGAATTTACGATGATGTTTCGTTATTGGAGTCCAGCTCCTTGACTTCCAGAACCATAACCACTGATATGAGCACTTTGACTGCTGAAATTGAAAAATTCGCTCAGGATAAGAAAATAGAAATCGATACCCTAAGGATTCGTGAGGAGTATCGAAAAGATTTTCTGGGCAATGTATCCCATGAATTGAAAACGCCTTTGTTCACGGTTCAAGGGTACCTTGAGACCTTATTAGATGGAGCTATCGACGATAAAAATGTACGCAAGAAATACCTCCAACGGGCTAATAAAGCTGTCGATAGATTGATTTATATTGTAAAGGATTTGGACTTGATTACCAAGTTGGAAGCCGGGGATATGAATTTGACCTGGGAGGAATTCGATATTATAGAGCTTATCAAAAATGTTTTCGAACTTTTGGAAATGAAAGCGGTTAAACAGAAGATATCGCTAACTTTTGATATGGACTATGTGGAACCCATCTTTGTGCGCGGTGATCGTGAAAAAATCAGACAAGTAATAAGCAATTTACTGGTCAACTCTATCAAATACGGATATGAGAACGGTACCACCGAAGTAAGCGTTGAAAACCTCATTCAGAATAAGGTCATTGTTAGAGTGACCGATAATGGAGAGGGTATCCCCGAGCAGCATATACCAAGACTTTTTGAGCGTTTTTATCGCGTCGATAAAAGTGGAAATAGAAAAGAAGGCGGTTCTGGCCTAGGCTTGGCAATTGTTAAACATATCATAGAAGCCCATGAAGAGCGTATTTATGTCGAAAGTGTAGTGGGAGTAGGTTCCGAGTTTTCCTTCACTTTAGAGAAGGCCTAAGTCGAAATATCAAATGAAACATCGCCCGCCTCAACCTAGTTTTGATTAGCTTTGTCTCGATTTAAAAGGGTGTTCGGTGGGAAGTAAAAATAAGCTCAAGCGATTTAAGGAAAATGAGACATTTAAAAATGTCATAGAACCGACTCGGGAAGAAATTCAAGCCGGTTTTTCTCTTAGGGGCAATTGGAAGTCGCATTTTAAGAATGACAATCCCATTGTATTGGAACTAGGTTGTGGCAAGGGTGAATATACTATTGGACTCGCAAAACAGAATCCACAAAATAATTATATTGGCATTGATATCAAAGGAGCCCGATTGTGGCGCGGAGCAAAAATAGGGCTAGAAGAAAATTTAGAGAATGTCGCTTTTTTGCGCACCCAAATCGAATTGGTAGATGAGCTTTTCGGCACAAACGAAGTTTCGGAGATATGGATTACCTTTCCCGATCCACAGATAAAGTATAAGCGTACCAAACACCGAATGACCAACAAAGAGTTTTTAAAAAAATATAAGAATATTCTAAAGCATGATGGGGTGGTTAATTTGAAGACGGATAGCGAATTCATGCACGGCTATACCTTAGGGCTTTTACATGGATTGGAATTGGAAATCATCTACGCCAATCATGATGTGTACAAAAACGAGGGAAGTCCAAAAGAGGTTCTGGAGATACAGACTTTCTACGAAAACCAGTACCTTGAAAAAGGTAAGCCGATTACCTATACAAGATTCAAGGTACACTGATTCATGCAACACCTTCTCATATTATTTTTCGCCACTTTTTCAGCAGCTTCAATGGCTACGTTTCCGCCTGGACTTTTGAACATGAATGCGGCTAAAACAAGTGTTGAGAAAGGTAAATTGAACGGGGTGATATTTAGTTTGGGCGTTTCGAGCATGATAATGATTCAGGCGTATGTCGCTGTGTTTATTTCAAAATTTTTGAATGATAACCCTGATGTCATTGAAATCCTTTTGAAAATAGCGCTAGCGGTATTTGGATTCTTTGCCCTATTTTTTTTCACCAAAGCAAGACAGAACAAATCTCTGGAACAAAAGACGATTCAAGTTAGTAAACGCAATAGTTATCTAAAGGGGTTTCTTTTGGCGGCAGTGAACTTATTGACGATTCCGTATTACGCAGGACTCAATGCCATGTGGAATGCTTCAGGTTGGATAAAGTTTGAAGCGACTGATGTTGTTACTTTCGTTTTGGCTGCTGGATTGGGTACTTTTTCCGTTTTGTACCTCTATGTTTTCTACTTTAATAAGCTTGAAAGGAAGAGTGATGGTTTTTCAAAAAACGCCAATTATATTTTGAGCGCGCTAATGGTGGTTCTATTGCTAGTAACATTGTTTCGAATATATTACTAATTTGAAAATGAAACCTGAAAACAAAAATTTTTTTCAAAAGGTGTATGAGGTTGCCGAACATATACCCTATGGTCGAGTAACATCTTATGGGGCGATAGCGAAATATTTAGGGGCAGCCAGAAGTGCTCGTATGGTCGGTTGGGCTATGAATGGAGCTCATGGAATGGAAAATATTCCTGCACATCGAGTCGTCAATAAAGCAGGACTTTTAACAGGAAAACATCATTTTCAAGGCACCAATCTCATGCAACAACTACTCGAAAGTGAAGGTATAGTTGTGATTGATTATCAAATTCAAGATTTAGAAAAACATTTTTGGGATCCCTTTAAGGAGCTTACGGGATCTATTTGATTTATGATAATATTTTCAAACAATAGAAACGATTAGAACAGGCTACTTTTTTTAAGGGCCAAGAGCCAATAATCAAACCCTATCCCACCATCTTCATTTCCAATTCAAACCCTTTAAATTTTGACTGCTATCGCGTATCTTTGTTGTTTAGAATGATTTCATATAATGAAGATAGATAAGAAGGAAGTCTTAAAAGCTTTAGAACAAATTACCGTTCCGGGTGAAGGCCAGAATATGGTTGAAAGTGGAGCCGTGAAAAACATACAGATTTTCGGTGATGAGGTTGAAGTTGACATTACCATCACCAACCCCAGTCTGCAAGCCCGCAAAAAGACCGAGGTTGAGATATTGAAAATTATTCATCGTGAGGTTTATGAGAAGGCAAAGATCAAGATCAATCTAAAGGTTGAGGCCGCGGCTGCCAAGCCTAAAGCCAACGAAATTAAGGGGAAACCGATTCCTGGTATTCAAAATATCATTGCCGTTGCCTCTGGAAAAGGAGGAGTTGGTAAATCTACGGTGACAGCTAATTTAGCGGTGACTTTAGCTAAAATGGGCTTCAAAGTCGGACTGTTGGATGCAGATATTTACGGTCCTTCTATGCCTATCATGTTCGATGTTGCAGAAGAAAAACCTTTGGCAGTAACTATCGACGGGAAATCTAAAATGAAACCGGTAGAAAGTTATGGGGTCAAAATACTTTCCATTGGATTCTTTACACAACCAAACCAGGCAGTTATCTGGCGCGGACCAATGGCTTCCAAAGCCTTGAATCAAATGATATTTGATGCGCATTGGGGAGAGTTGGATTTCATGTTGCTCGATTTACCCCCAGGAACCGGAGATATTCACTTGAGCATTATGCAAGCTATGCCGGTAACTGGAGCGGTAATTGTCAGCACACCACAAGAAGTGGCTTTGGCCGATGCCAAAAAAGGGGTTGCTATGTTTCAACAAGATTCTATTAACGTACCTGTTTTGGGTATTGTCGAGAATATGGCGTATTTTTCTCCTGCAGAGCTTCCGGATAACAAATATTATATTTTTGGTAAGGAAGGGGCGAGAAACCTTTCTGAAGATTTAAAAGTTCCTTTTTTAGGGGAAATTCCTTTGATACAAAGTATACGGGAAGCGGGTGACGTGGGTCGCCCTGCAGCACTTCAAACCGCTACCCAAGCAGAAGCTGCTTTTGAAGATTTGACCAAAAAGGTAGTACAAGAGGTAGTCCGGCGAAATAAGAGTTTACCTCCGACCGAGGCCATCAAAATAACCACAATGGCTGGCTGTTCCGCCGTTGAAAAGAAGTAATTATGACACCAATGACTTCGGAAGAATTAAAACTAAATGTAGAAAAAGCACTGGATGAAATCCGCCCTTTTCTGCAAAGTGATGGAGGTGATATATCATTGATTTCCATTGATAATAAAAATTCCGTAAAGGTGAAATTAGAGGGGGCTTGTGTCGGCTGTACTGTGAATCAGATGACCCTAAAAAGTGGAGTGGAGATGACGATAAAGAAGTATGCTCCGCAAATTGAAGAAGTCATTAATCTCAGTTAAGGTAGCTGATCAAAGTCATATGAATTGAGGCATCACAGCAGTAATTTTGTTGTGATTTTTAATTTGATTCAGTGACGATCAAAACAGACATACTAATCATTGGAGCAGGCCCTACGGGTCTTTTTGCAGTATTTGAGGCAGGGCTTTTGAAGTTGAAATGTCATTTGATAGATGTGCTTCCTCAAGCAGGCGGACAGTGTTCTGAAATTTATCCAAAGAAACCGATTTACGACATTCCGGGTTTTCCTGAAATACTGGCGAGCGAATTGATCGATAATTTGATGGTACAGATTAAACCTTTTCAGCCTGGTTTTACTTTAGGCGAGCGTGCAGAAACGATTCAAAGATTAGGGGATGGAACATTTGTTGTTACGACAAATAAGGGAACCGAGCATCATGCTCCAATTATAGCAATTGCTGCCGGTTTGGGTAGTTTTGAACCGCGGAAACCCATACTTGAGAACCTTAGTGATTTTGAGGATAAAGGCATTGCATATATCATCAAGGACCCTGAGGTCTATCGTGACAAAAAGGTAGTAATCGCAGGAGGCGGGGACTCAGCTTTGGATTGGACTGTCATCTTGGCCGATTTGGCTTCTGAAGTAACTTTGGTGCATCGCCGTAATGAATTCCGTGGTGCCCTCGATTCTGTTGAGAAAGTACAACAACTTAAAAATGAAGGAAGAATCAATTTGATTACTTCGGCGGAAATAATAGGTCTGAACGGAACAAGTACTTTGGAAGCTGTGGTCATCAGAAAAACAGGCAACGCTACGGAAGATGTCACTTTGAAGGTAGATAGCTTTATTCCACTATTCGGCCTTTCTCCTAAACTAGGCCCTATAGCCGATTGGGGATTGGAAATCGAAAAGAACGCCATAAAAGTGAATAACACTTTGGATTATCAAACTAATATTCCAGGGGTTTATGCTATCGGCGATATCAATACCTATCCTGGAAAGTTGAAATTGATTCACTGTGGATTTCATGAGGCAACTCTTATGTGTCAAAGTGCTTATCAGCGTATTTTTCCTGATAAGAAGTGCGTTATGAAGTATACTTCGGTCGATGGCATAACCGGATTTGATGGATCTAAAAAAGAGGTTCCGAAGTCCGTTGTAAAAGCAATAATCTAAATAAACCAACTATCATCTTGAGTAGACTTGACTGACTTCTATGCCGAGGATCTGAATTGAACCAATTGATAACGTATGTTTGCTTATATTCTAGCCTGATACGTAAACAAATTATAATACCTTCCTTCCTTAGCTATCAATTCATCATGCGTACCTTGTTCGGCAATACTTCCGTTTTCAATAACTAAAATTTGATTGGCTTTTCGAATCGTACTTAAACGGTGAGCGATTACAAAAGTGGTTCGCCCTTCAGTCAATGTGGCTAAACTCTTTTGAATCAAGGCCTCACTCTCCGTATCTAAATTTGAAGTAGCTTCATCTAAAATCAATATTTTCGGATTAGCGAGTACAGCTCTTGCAATCGCAATACGCTGTCGCTGACCCCCTGAAAGTTTTACACCGCGTTCTCCAATAAGGGTGTTTAAACCATCATCAAATCGGTCTGTAAATTCATCTACATAGGCTGCTTTAACCGCGGCTTGTAATTCTTGCTCCGAAGCATTGGGTCTTGGAAAAAGTATGTTTTGACGAATAGTACCTTCGAATAGGAATTCATCTTGTAAAACCACACCCAAGTTTTTGCGAAAACTATTCAGATTGACTTTGGAAACATCTTTTCCGTCAATAGTGATTATACCTGCTTGTGGATTTAAAAAGGTAGCGGCCAATCCGGCAATCGTTGATTTTCCAGAACCTGAGCTTCCCACTAAAGCGATAACATCGCCAGAATTGGCTTTGAAACTGATGTTGTGCAAAACTTCTTTGTCTTCCTCATAAGCAAAGGAAACATCATTGAAAACAATATTTCCTTTGATATCTTCAAGTACCATGGTTCTATTTTCCTCATCCGATTCAGGGGTCATGTTCATGAGCTCTTCGGTGCGGTCTAACCCCGCTAAGGCTTCTGTCAATTGACTTCCGATATTACTCATTTGAACTATAGGGGCAATCATCAACCCTAATAAGAAAGTAAAGGTTAAGAATTCTCCTATCGTTAAACTCCCGACCATTATTTCATAGCCTCCAAGTCCCATAACTCCAGTAGTAGCCACTCCAAGTAAAAAAGTAGAAGAGCTTGTCATAAAAGCAGTTGCAGTCAAACTCTTTTTTACATTTTCGAAAAGTTTGGCAACTCCCACTTCAAAAACCTTATTTTCTTGTGCTTCGGCATTGAATCCTTTAATTACGCGAACACCACCTAAGGTCTCAGTAAGCCTTCCGGTTACTTCTGCATTTATTTTTCCTCTATTTCTAAAAATGGGGCGAATAATTTTAAAGGCTTTTAAGGCAATGAATGCAAAAATAGCGAGTGGTATCAAGGTAAATAAAGTCATCGACCAACTAATACGAATTAAGAGAATGAGTGAAACGATCGCTGTAATAGATCCGCCGACTAATTGTACAAGTCCGGTACCGATAAGGTTTCGTACGCCTTCTACATCGGTCATAATACGTGAAACCAAAGCCCCTGATTTTGTATTATCAAAAAAGCGAATGGGTAGTGAAAGCACTTTTTTTTGTACTTGTGCTCGAAGTTCAGAGATTAAAAATTGTGCCTGAACACTTAATATTTTAGTCAATAAAAAAGAGGTTACTGCTTGAACAGTAATAGCCAAAATAACGGCGCCAACCAAGAGTTTTAAAAAGTCAATATCTTTGTTCGGAATGATATCGTCCATTAAATATTTAAGCGATAACGGCGCTACAAAACTTGCAGCCTTGCTAAGCACTATTAATAACAAACCTATTAATACGAGTTTTCGTCTTGGCCAGATAATGGTTTTGAATGCGGAAAGAATACTGACTTTTTTTTCAGTCATTTACAGAAAAATTATATTTAAACCTGCAAGTTACCTCAAAAAAGTATTGAATCCAGTATTGCTTTAAATGGGATGGATTTTTTAAGTATAAATTAGTATTTCAATAGTAAGTCAAGTATTTTAACCGACATCAAATTTAATTTTAAATCTACGCTTATGAGAGCTTTACTGCTTGTATTATGCTTTGCTTTTTTTTCTTGTAAAACCGACTCAAAACCTGTCAAAGACTTTAGTGCACTAAGCCTTTCCGAAAAGGCAGAAAGGGTAACTATAATACGAGACGATTTTGGAGTACCCCATATCTATGGTAAGACCGATGCAGATGCCGTATTCGGATTGTTGTATGCCCAATGCGAGGATGATTTCAATCGCGTAGAGCAGAACTATATTTGGGCTACTGGCCGTTTAGCGGAAGTTGAAGGAGAAGATGCTTTGTACAGTGATTTACGGGCCAAATTATTCATGACTGAAGAGGAAGCAATAGCGAATTATGAAAATAGTCCTGGGTGGTTGAAAAAGCTTTGTGATGCTTTTGCCGATGGAATCAATTTTTATTTGGAAACTCACCCCAAAGTAAAACCGAAACTGCTGACACACTTTGAACCTTGGATGCCCATGTATTTTAGTGAAGGTTCTATTGGAGGTGATATTGAACGAATTCGAACCAACACGATCAAGGCTTTTTATGAAAGCGGGATGGAAGTCCCCGAAATGGAACTTAAAGAACAAGAGAAAAAAGTATTGGAAGCTGAACCACAGGGCTCTAACGGAATTGCGATTGCAGGAGAATTGACACAATCTGGCGATGCTATGCTTCTGATTAACCCTCATACATCATTTTATTTTCGTTGTGAAGTTCATGTAGTGAGCGAGGAGGGTTTGAATGCCTACGGAGCAGTGACCTGGGGGCAATTTTTTGTCTATCAGGGCTTTAATGAAAAAACAGGTTGGATGCATACCTCAGGCGATACCGATGTTATTGATGAATTTCAAGAAAAAGTGGTCAATATGGAGGGAAAGTTATGGTATCAATATGGGGAAGAATTAAGACCGGTAATCACGACGGAAGTCATTTTGAAGTACAAAGATGGGGATGTATTAAGAGAAAAGAAGTTTCCCATGTATAGAACGCATCATGGTCCTATCACACATGTAGTAGATGGGCAATGGACTGCTTCGGCAATGATGTGGGAGCCTGTGAATGCTTTGGAACAATCTTTTATTCGCACCAAACAAGATGGGTATAAAGGTTTTCGTAAGATGATGGATATTCGTGCGAACTCTTCGAACAATACCGTCTATGCGGATGCGGAAGGTAACATTGCCTATTTTCATGGAAATTTTGTTCCGAAACGGGATGTGTCTTTCGATTATTCAAAACCAGTTGATGGTAGTAACCCGAAAACAGATTGGCAAGGACTGCATCCGGAAGAAGAAAATATCCTTTTGCTAAATCCTAAAAATGGATGGTTGCAGAATTGTAATTCTACCCCTTATACCGCAGCATTGGAATTTAGTCCGAAGAAGGAGGACTATCCAAATTACATGTCAATCGATCGGGAAAATTTTCGTGGGGTGCATGCCATAGGTTTGTTGAAAGAAAGAAGAGGATATAGCTTGGATAGTTTGATTCAATTAGCCCATGACCCCTATCTGCCGGCATTTGAAGCTTTGATTCCAGGATTGATAAAAGCATACTATAGACAGCATGATAGAAATCCAAAACTTCAAGGAGCCATCGATGTTTTAGCGGACTGGGACTTTAGGACATCGAAGGAATCCGTAGCGATGACATTGGCGCATTTCTATGGAACACGATATTATCAAGAAGGCAAATACCCCGAAGGAATGATTCCAATGGAACGGGTCAACTATTGGGGGAGCAAATCTCCGAACGTAGAGAAATTGAGGGTTTTTGAAGCAACTGTGGATCAATTAACTTTAGATTTCGGCACATGGAATATCCCTTGGGGAGAAGTAAATCGCTACCAACGGTTGAACGGCGATATTCGTCAAGCTTTTGATGACAGCAAACCAAGTATTCCCATCGGTTTTGCTTCTGGGCGCTGGGGCGCGCTAGCCGCCTATGGGGCAAGATATGGAAGTGAGAAGGCCAAAAAATTGTATGGCACACGCGGTAATAGTTTTGTAGCCGCTGTTGAATTCGGCGACAAAGTCAAAGCAAAAAGTATTTTGGCAGGGGGTCAAAGTGGTGACCCTGATTCTCCTCATTTTGACGACCAAATTCAATTGTATGCTGATGTCAAATGGAAAGATGTGCCTTATTATAAAGAGGATGTGACGAAAAGAGCAAAAGAGAACTATCGGCCTGGGGAAAGGAAATGATTTTCCAATGGGCCAGGGAAGCAATGTCAATGAAGTTAGCTTTTAGGAGTTTTCCAATATTGGGGATGTGTGTCTTCCGTACGTTGATTCCAATAATCTGGGGTCACTTTGTGACCATCAAAGGTCTTCATCTTCCGCTGATATACCCAGATCGTTGGATTAAAGACCATATCCGTGACTCCGACGGTATACAATTGAGGTTCCTCTTCCGAAGCCCTCTTCTCTTTCTGAATTAAAACTTCGAATCCATTGTGTTCTAAAAGTTTTTTTAGAAAATCCTTGCGATCTCCATCCACTTTTTTTTCCACAAATGTTACTCTGGTATCTTCAATACTACCGAAAGCGTGTTTTCCTGCCAGTGCCATAACTTATCGATTAAAATTACCGCTTAATTCATAAATATGGTCGTACAATGGGCTGTACAATCCGAGAATCAATATGCCTATAACAGTTATAATTAGGCCTATTCTCATATAAATCTTATTTTTAAAAAAAGGGATAGGGGTATCGCTCTTCCTTAGGAACATGGCCCGTACCACCAATAGGTAATAGTATAGTGAAATCGTCACGTTTACAACCGCCAGGAAGACGAGAAAGTAGTACCCTTCACTGGCAGCTGCGGTAAACAGGAAGAATTTACCAAAGAATCCAGCTACCGGGGGTATGCCTGCCAGGGAGAACAATGCCAGCATCATCACTAAACTTAAGTTTGGGTTTGTTCTGTACAAGCCCTCGTAATCTTTGATATGTTCCTTACCGGTTTGTAATGAAATTGCCTGCACCACCCCGAATGCCGCTAAATTGGAGAAGACATAAATCAGCACAAAATAAACCACTGTGGCCATACCCAGTTGTGTTCCGGCAATTAATCCCAATAGAATAAAACCGGCTTGCGCGATAGAGGAAAATGCCAGAAAACGCTTCATGTTTTGTTGCCGCAAAGCGAACAGATTACCAATGAACATGGTTGCGACGGCTACAACATAAATCATGTTTTCCCAGACGTGGATCAAAGGCTTTAGCACAGTAAAAAGTAGGATCATTAGAATGAATACCGCGGCACCCTTTGAAATAACCGAGAGATAAGACGCAATACTTATTGGTGCCCCTTGGTACACGTCCGCCGTCCAAAAATGGAAGGGTACCAACGAGATCTTAAAGGCCAATCCTGCGAAGAACAAGATAGCGCCCAAAGAGGTCAATTGGGTTGCGGTTATCAACTCAATAACGTCAGCAAAATAAATTGATCCGGAGGTTGCATATAGCATAGAGATACCGAATAACGAAACCCCTGATGCCAAGGCGGAAGAAAGTATGAGTTTGATGCCCGCTTCGCTCGACTTCCTGTTAGCGGTTTCATAAGCTGCCAAGGCGGCTACCGGGAGGGTGGATAATTCCAAGCCTAGATAAAACATTAAAAAATCTCCGGAGGAAATCATAAAATACATGCCCAAAAGGGAAGAAAACAATAACACGAAAAATTCAGTGCCCTTATTTTGACTGACGATTTTTTCCTGCAGCCAATCCGCCGACTGCAACAAAAGAATTAGCACGCCAATGTTCAGTACATTTTTAAAGAAGTGAATTAGGCCATTTGTTCTGAACATTCCGCCGAACAGACTATTTTCCGTCAAAGGTAAAAACCCGACTAGCGTATGAACTCCGAACAAGAATATAGCTAAATGCACAATGCTATGCTTTTTGTTTTTGGCCATAAATATTTCAGCGACCAACAACAATAAGATTATTGCCAATAGTGAAATTTCTTGCCTCATTACTAGTAAACTGTCGATGTTCATCGGTTTCTTGGTTTAAGTCGAGAATCCGAAGTCTGAAACCCGAAGACTAAAAATCCAAATATTTTATTTCTGGTCATCTTTTTATTTTTAAAACTCCCATCTTTTATTATCATGGTACCCCATGAATAAAAGGGTGCAAGCTGGCTAAAATCATATCACTTATCCAAAGTGGGGCAACGCCCATACCTACGATCGGGATTAACAATAACAAAATTCCCAACTGTTCATACCAGGTAACTTTCTCCAAGGATAAAAACGCTTTGTTCTTTACAGGACCCATGAGCATGATTCCCACCACACGCAATATGTAAACAGCAGTAACGACGATGGCTGAAACAGAAACTATGGTTACTATCCTATAAAACATGTCATCATGTTCAAAAGCACCCACAAAAATGTTCATTTCTGCCACAAAACCACTAAATCCGGGTAATCCCAATGAGGCCAGGCCGGCAATGACATAGATGGCCGAAATAAATGGGATTACTTTTAAGAGCCCTCCCAATTTTCTAACATCCCTGGTGTGTGTTCTTTCGTATATCATGCCGATAAGTGCAAAGAACAAGGCCGTCATAAATCCGTGGGACAGCGATTGTAAAATGGCACCGTTCCAGGCCGTTTTGTTGAGCATAAGCAGCGCGAACAATACTAGCCCTAAATGACTCACCGAGGAATACGCATTTATGTACTTGAGATCCGTTTGTTTAATCGCGGAAAATGCCCCATAAATAACGCCGATAGCGGCCAAAATGATAAAGAACCAAGACCAATACTGCGCACCTTCGGGCAATAAGTACATGGCTACCCTAAATACCCCATAACCCCCCAGTTTCATCAACACCCCGGCATGCAACATGGACACTGCAGTTGGTGCGGATGCGTGACCGTCAGGAGACCATGTATGAAACGGAAACAAGGCTCCAATTACGGCAAAACCAATAAAAGTTAAAGGGAAGAAAAGTTTTTGTACTTCAAAAGGAATATTCACCTTGGCGATTTCCAGAATATTGAAAGTTAAAGGTCCCCCATCAGTGTTAGAGTTAAAGTAGATTCCCAAAATTGCGACCAGTAGAATCGCCGAGGCGCCCATCAGCATCAGGGTCAATTTCATTGCGGCGTACTCCCTTGGCCCCGTACCCCAGATGCCGATCAACAAATACATTGGGATTACCGCAATTTCAAAGAATACGAACATGGTAAATAAATCGAGGGAAATAAAGAATCCGTAAACCCCGATAGATAGTACAATAAGCGAAATAAAAAACTCCTTGGGCAAATCGCTCATTTTCCAAGAGATAAAGACTCCCGCCAATACCACAATGGCGGTGAGCAACAATAAGGCAACGGAAATTCCATCAACCCCTATCGCATAATGAATATTAAATTGTTCGAACCAAACCACATCTTTGGTAAAGACCATGATATCTTGGTTGATGTCTCTTTCCTTGAAATAGGCAAACACCAAATTTATGGTCATGGCCAGTTGAATGAGGCTTCCTATCATCGAAACAATACGGGCCTGCCTTAATCCCTTGGTAAATACCAAAGCCAGAATTGTGAGTACCGGTACCGTGATAAAAAGTGATAAAATATCCATACTAATTTGTTGTTTTCACTCCGCCCATAAATAGACAAATACAATGGCCAGAATTACCACTCCTGCCATGAATGCAAATGCATAATCCTGTACTTTGCCAGATTGCATTCCTTTTATTTTTTCGGAAGTTTTGACCGTACTATTCCCAATAAGGTTCATCGTTCCATCAACTATATTTCTATCAAACCAAGCTATAGGTGCCGCTACTCTTTTAAATAATATTTTCTTGGTGATAAAGAGATAAATTGCATCGAAATAGAACTTATCACTGGTCCATTGATAAAGGGGGCCGAAAAAGTTCGCCAACCTATCCGCCAAATCACTTTCCTTTTTATAGAAAACCCAAGCAAGTACTATGCCTATTAAACCCACAACAACGGCTACGGCAGCCAGAGGATAGTTTAAATGTGCTTCAAAACCCGCTTTGTCGGCGGTCACAAAATCGCTGAAAGGAATAAAGCCGCCTAAAATACTCATCAATGCCAAAAATAGTAGCGGAAAAGTCATTGAAATCGGAGATTCATGTGGTTTGTGTTCGTACTTTGTCTCTTTGCCCCAGAAAATTCCAAAGTAGATTCGGAACATATAAAAAGCGGTAAGCCCTGCTACAAAAACGCCGACAAAATAGAGGAGCTTGTTATGCTCATATACGGCTACCAAAATCTCGTCCTTACTGAAAAACCCTGCGAAAGGGGGAACTCCAGAAATGGCCAATGCGGCAATTAAAAAGGTAATATTGGTAATGGGCATATACTTTCGCAGGCCGCCCATATCTTTTAGATAATTGCTATGAACGGCATGAATTACAGACCCGGCCCCCAAGAATAATAGGGCTTTGAACATGGCATGCGTGAACAAATGGAACATAGAGGCCATATAACCTAAACCTTCATGGCCATCATAGCCCGAAACGCCCAAGGCTAACATCATATAGCCCAATTGCGACATGGTCGAAAAGGCCAAAACGCGTTTAATATCGGTTTGGGTAATGGCAATTATAGCGGCAAATAATGCGGAAAATGCGCCGACAAATGCTACAATGTTCAGGGCGAAACCATCCTCTATAAAATAGTACATCGGAAATAGTCTTGCAACCAAAAACACCCCTGCAACGACCATTGTGGCTGCATGAATTAACGCAGAAACCGGGGTGGGACCTTCCATGGCATCCGGCAGCCAAATATGTAACGGGAACATGGCCGATTTTCCTGCACCGCCAATAAATATCAGAATCAATCCCCAGGTAAGCACAGACAGCCCCATAAAGGAGGTCGACGCCCAATTCAGAATGGCATTTCCCTCAGGATCGTTAAGCGTTTCAAAGTCGTAAGTACCCGTATAGTACCCCATAATCAGTATTCCTATGAGGAAACCCAAATCGGCAAAACGAGTGACGATAAATGCTTTTTTTGCAGCAGCAACCGCGGATTCCTTGGTATAGTAATATCCTATCAACAAATAGGACGAGACACCTACCAGTTCCCAAAATATATAGATTTGAAAGAGGTTGGTGGCCAACACCAAGCCATACATGGAAAAGGAGAATAATGATAAAAAGGCAAAGAATTTGGTATACCCATCATCCCCTTTCATATACCCCCTACTATAGATATGAACCATGAGCGATACGGTTGAAACTACAACTAGCATCATAACCGATATGGGGTCGATGAAAATTCCCATATCGATATGCAGGGTATCGGAAAAGTTCATCCAAACGGTCTTTTCAACGAAGGTCTGATAAACGCCATTTACCTTTCCATGAACAAAAAAGTACTGGTAAGCGGCATAACATGAGAGTATGGTTGAAACCAACAAACCAAATACCCCAATATATCCCGAAATTGCAGGCTTGATCCTTTGATTGAATATTCCCAAAAGCAGGAATACCACTAGGGGAATCAAGGGAATTAATAGGATGTAACCTAAGTTCATTTTTTACGTTTTAAGCGGGACTCTTCAATACTTCATAGTTTCAATATCCTTTACCTCAACAGAGTTGATCTGACGGTAGAGATTAATTATGATAGACACGGCCAATGCAGTTTCAGCTGCTGCGACGGCAATTATAAAAATCGAAAACAAAACACCCTGAAGCATATCGGGATACATATATTTATTGATGACCACGAAATTGATGACCGAGGCATTCAGGATCAATTCTACCGAGATTAAAATGGAGATCAAGTTTTTCCTCGTAATGAACCCGTAAACACCAATAAAAAAAAGAATGGAGGTTACAGTAAGTAACTCGTAAATACTAATTCCCGGAATCATATTGTTTGGTCATTTCTATCGGTTAGTTTCCCTCCTTTCGCGATAATAATCGCACCCACCATTGCGGCCAATAACAAAACACTAACAAGCTCAAAGGGCAGTATGAATCCACCTGCTTCATAGCTGAGGAGTTTTGTGCCTATAGCTGAGGTAGTCGTTGTCAGTGAATTTTCAACTACAGGAAAATCATGGGAATAAATGGTCGTTAGAAAAACACCTAACCCGATGACACATGCTAATCCCGTCAAGATTTGCTTGGATGTTTTGGCCATTTCCAGCTTCATCTCGATTTGATGCACTAATAGTACCGAAAATATAATGAGGACAATAATTCCACCTGCGTACACCGTTAGTTGGATCGCCGCCAAAAAATTATAATCGATTAAAAAGTACACGCCAGCTATCCCACATAGAACAAACAACAGATAAATAACCGATCTGAGCATCTTACGACTGGTGACAGAAGCGATTGCAAAGACTATCATTATGACCGCCAAAATGTAAAAAATCACTCTTTCCATAGGTTTAATCTTCTACCCCCGGCATTAATTTAGATCCGGGTTCGTTTAAAACTCGGGTAAGGGCCGCTCTATCGTATACCGAATTTTCAAAATTTTGCCCCCATTCAATAGCATCCGTTGGACAAACATCAATGCACAGACCGCACATGGTACACATACTCAAATGATAGACGAATTGATCTATCTTCTTTTTCTTTTTGCCGGTCTCTTCATCGATACCTCTATCCCAAATAATCTCTATAGTTCCATTGGGGCAGGCAATTTCACATTTTTGGCAGCCCGTACAGCGGTGTTGATTTTCTTCATCGTGGGGCATAATTACTTCGCCTCGAAAACGATCGAACATTTTCAAGGTTTCCCTATTGTCTGGATATTGTTGGGTAATGGCTCCTTTTCTTGAGGTCAGAAAGTACTTTCCTGTAACACGCATACCGGTAAGCAGCGTTTTTATACCATTATAGATGTCTGAAAAATAACTCATAGACTAAAAATTAATGGTTAGGTTAAGCCATACAACGGCAGCCATAATTACAATATTCACTAGGTTAATCGGAAGTAAATATTTCCATTCCAGTGTAAGGAGCTGATCGACCCTTAGGCGAGGAAACGTCCATCTAAACCACATCATTAAAAACACCAAGGTCAAGGTTTTGGCCAAGAACCAAAATACACCCAGCAAAGGAATTGATTCCGTAATCCCGAAAGGGGATAACCATCCACCAAAAAAAACAGTAGCAGCAATCGCGGCAATGATAAACATGTTAATGAATTCGGCTAAAAAGAAGTAGGCAAATTTCATCCCTGAATATTCCGTATGAAAACCAGCACCCAATTCCGATTCGGCCTCCGCCATGTCAAATGGTGCCCTATTGGTTTCTGCCGTACCCGCAATCATAAAGATCATAAAGGCGATTATTGCTGGAATGTGCCCTTGTACGATCAGCCAACCATTTTTTTGGACTTCGACAATTTCCGAAAGTTGTAAGGTCTCGGTAATTAGTACCATTGTTAAAAGTGATAGGCCTATTGAAAGCTCATAACTTATCGTTTGAACCCCGCTTCGCATGGCTCCGATGAGGGCAAATTTATTATTACTGCTCCACCCGCCCAATAAGATACCGATTACCCCTATTGATGAAATAGCAATCAGAAAGAAAATGCCAATATTTATGTCAAATGCGTGAAAATCCTTAGTAAACGGAATAACCGCTAAGGCCATTAATGAAGAAATAATGACAAAGTAAGGCGCCAAATTGTATAAAAACTTATCGGCCTTTACTGTTCCGGTCAATTCTTTTGAAAGCAATTTAAGGGCATCGGCCATGGTCTGCAGCAGACCTTGAAAGCCAACCCTATTCGGCCCTATTCGCAACTGGAACCAAGCGGCGACCCTTCTTTCCATCAATACCAGAAACAATCCGGCGACGGAAAAAATACCCAGATATACCAAGGCAATTAAGGTCATTTCAACAATGCTGGCAACGCCTTCTGGCATTGTGCTAAAAAGCCAGTCATGAATATTCTTTGTTATGCTTAATGCGGTGGTCATTCTGTTTTATTATCGATCGATATCAGGAATTACTAGGTCAAGAGTTGCCATGGTCGCCACTAAATCCCCAATTTTGCCCCCCACGGCGATATGATTTAGTAACGATAAATTTGAAAATCCTGGGGAACGGAATTTAAGTCGGTACGGACTTTTGGTTCCCGTGCTTATAACATAGACCCCAAGTTCGCCCCTTGCCGTTTCGACTTTTTGATAAAATTCCCCTTTTGGCAACTTAATTACGGCATTTGTTTTCACCCTATGCTCTCCTTCAGGGATATTATCTATTAGCTGTTCTACTATCGATAATGATTCCCACATTTCTTGAATTCTAACCGAATACCGGGCAAATGTATCTCCCTCCGTTCTTAGGGCCTCCTTAAAAGTGACCCTATCCAGGGCGCTGTACGGATGGTATTTTCTAACATCGCAGGAATAACCCGAGGCACGGGCAACTGGTCCTGATGCTCCAAAGGAAATAGCATCTTCCCTGGTTAAGATGCCAATACCTTTTGTTCTTTTTTGAAAAATTATATTTTCGGTGAGGAGGGTGTCAAATTCAGGAAGTTTTGTTTTAAAATGTGCAATAAAATCCTTAACTCGTTTTACGAAATTTGGATGTATATCGAACATTAGACCACCTGGAACATTGTAATTCATTGTTAGTCGTGCCCCACAGGTCTCCTCCATAATGTCGTTTATCATTTCCCGGTCTCTAAAGCCATAAAAATAGGTAGTCAAAGCTCCGACATCCATTCCCATTACACCCCACCACAGACAATGGGAGGAAATCCGTGTCAGTTCCCCAATGATTGTCCGAATTACTTTTACACGCTCGGGGATTGCTAACTGCAACGCTTTTTCAACAGTTAGGCAGACAGCTTCATTATTAATGTTGGACGATAAGTAATCCATCCTATCGGTCAGATGAACGATTTGCTGGTAACTATCGCGCTCACACATTTTTTCAATGGAACGATGAATATATCCCAGATCGGGTTCAACTTTTTTAATAATTTCACCATCAATGGTCAACAAAAGATTCAAAACACCATGGGTAGCGGGGTGCTGCGGCCCCATATTAATTTGGTATTTTTCGGATTTAAAGTTGCTATTGACAGTAGTTGTTTCCATAATCACTTATTTAATAATCATGTTAATGTCATCTACATAATCTTTTCGAAGTGGGAATCCAACCCAATCTTCGGTTAAAAAGAGTCTTTTTAAATTAGGATGATTATTAAATTTAATTCCGAAGAAATCATACACCTCACGTTCGTGAAATTCGGCCGTGGCCCAGATATCATAAATGGAATCCAAGGTTGGATTTTCCCGACCATCGGTTTTAACTTTGACAACTACAATATGTCTGTGGGTCGTAGATTCCAAATGATATACCACACCCAATTCCTCTCCCCAGTCCACACCACTTAAACAAAACAAATAGTCAAAACGGGTAGCTGCGTTTTCCTTCAAAGTAGACATCAATTGATGTAGAAGATGAGAATGAACGCTAATGTTCAAATGCTCGGAGCCTTCTTCAGTAAATTCCAAAAGGCTAGGATTAACCTGCTGTTGGGCAACTTGGTTGTCGCCTGAATCTTCTTCGGATTCGGAATCGGTTACTGCTGCAGGAACTTTGTCTGCTTCAGGATTGGGGAACCAGCCACCAATTAAATTTTGTAACGCTTCGTTCGTCATAAGTTTCCGCTTTACAGCCCTTCATCAAACCCTTCAATTGGATTTTTTTTATGCTTCAAATTTTCTGTCCGTATTTTGTCTTGGAGCATTAGCATGCCTTCCAATAATGCCTCCGGTCTCGGCGGACAGCCCGGTACGTAAACATCAACAGGGATAACATGATCTGCGCCTTTTACAACCGAATAGGTGTTGTAAAAAAAAGGACCACCCGAAATGGCGCAGGCTCCCATGGCAATCACATATTTTGGCTCAGCCATTTGGTCGTACAAACGCCTTAAAACCGGAGCCATTTTGTTGACGATAGTCCCAGCAATAATGATTAGATCTGCTTGCCTAGGGGAAGGGCGAGCTACTTCAAAACCAAATCTTGAATAGTCATGACGGGCCGCCCCGGTCTGCATCATTTCAATCGCACAGCAACTGGTGCCAAAATATAGCGACCATAAAGAATTGGATCGACCCCAATTAATAATCTTGTCCAATGAAGTAACTACTACATTGGCTCCATTCCCTCCGGGGATAACTTTCCCCGGAAAATCTTCCGGAATTTCGCCTGGTCTATTTGAATTGTCTACTCCCATTTTAAAGCTCCTTTCTTCCAAGCGTATAGTAATCCTATTCCTAAAATGAGCAGAAATATGAGGACCTCGATAAAAGCAATGAACCCAATTCCTTTAAATACTACTGCCCATGGAATTAAAAAAGCCACCTCTACATCAAATATCAAAAATAGGATGGCAAACAAATAATAGCCTACTTTAAATTGGACCCAGGTGGGTCCAATGGTGGTCATACCACTTTCATAAGGCTCTCTTTTTTGAGGATTATCGGATTTATGTGAAATCAAATTCGATAAAAAATTGGCTCCGGCAACCATTACGATACCCGCAAGGAGAAATACGATAATAGCTTCGGATCCCATATTTTTATTTTTTGATGCCGGTACTAGCTAGTACCGATATGTTGATAGCATTTATAAATTTTCAATCCACTTCATAAATATCACCGGAGAAAAACAAGTCATCAGTTTTGGAAAACTGGGAATCTGATTTCACTTGTACGGTGAGGGCGTCTTCCCGTTCTTCTAAGGTAACGTCGTCAAAGCTTCTAATTATACCGGTTACCATTGGATATTCTGATCTTACCAACATTTGATGTAAAGTAGGATCTTGTTCTTTGGCATTGTGTACCAACAAGTCTTCTTGGGTAATACCGTTTTCACCAATAGTGACCACTTCTAATTTCAAACCGTTTAACACCAGGCCTTTATCCCGTTCTTTCCCAAAAATCATCGGTTTTCCATGTTCAACGTGGAGTTGACGATCTTCTCGTACTGCCTTATCGGTATATTTTGTAAAGCACCCGTCGTTAAAAATGGGACAGTTCTGTAAAACCTCAATCAATGAGGTGCCCTTGAACTTTTCAGCATCAATAAAAACTTGGGTTATTTCTTTTGGGGTATTACCTGCTACCCTTGCAAAAAAACGTGCTTGGGCACCTAGTGCTAGCTCCCCGGCCGAAAAGGGGGGCTGTGTATTGCCATAAGGGGAGGATTTTGTTTTCTGACCCACCAATGATGTCGGGGAAAATTGCCCTTTAGTCAAACCATAAATCTCATTGTTGAACAATACGATGTTCAAGTCTAGGTTTCTGCGCAAAACATGAATAAAATGATTGCCTCCAATGGCCATTGAATCCCCGTCTCCGGTAATTACCCAAACACTAAGGTCCGGATTTGCCAGCTTCACTCCTGAAGCTATAGCCGGGGCCCGCCCGTGAATGCTATGCATACCATAGGTGTCCATATAATAGGGAAAACGTGAAGAACATCCGATACCGGAGATAAATACCACATCTTCTTTTTTTACTCCCATTTCAGGAAGTGCCTTTTGCATGGAACGTAAAATAACATAGTCATCACAGCCCGGACACCACCTTACTTCTTGATCACTTGAAAAGTCTTTGTAAGTATATTCTTTTACTGCTGCTTCCATAATTATTTCACTAATGATTTAAACTTTTGAATCAACTCATTATTTGCAAAGGGCAATCCCTGTACCTTATTGAGTTGTAAGAACTCAAATCCGTTAAAATTTGTTTTCAGTATCTGCACAAATTGGCCGCTATTCAATTCACAAACAATTATTTTTTTGAATTTTTTCAAGACTTCCTCAGTATTCTTTGGTAATGGGTTGATGTAATTGAAATGGGCAATACCAATATTTGAATGTCCTTCATCGCTCATTTGCTTGACTGCGGAATATAAACTACCATAAGTGCCTCCCCAACCAACAACCAAAAGATCACCCTCCTGGGCAAATTCCGTCTCAATATCGGGAATATAATTTTGAACTCTTTTTACTTTTTCAGCCCTTATTTTGGTCATATACTCATGGTTCTCAGGCACATATGATACATTTCCAGAAACACGATCTTTTTCCAAGCCGCCTACTCTATGTTCCAATCCTGGAGAACCAGGAATTGCCCAATTTCTTGCCAATGAGTTTTCGTCCCGGTCGTAAGGGTGCCAATTTTCATGCGCTTCGCTCACTTTATTATTCTTAATCTCTGGCATATCGTCAACAGACCGAATCTTCCAAGGGGCAGAGCCATTGGCAATATATCCATCGGTCAACAATAGTACAGGAGTCATATGCTCCAAAGTAAGTTTTGCCGCTTCATAAGCAAAATCAAAGCAATTGGAGGGTGTGCTGGCCGCAATTACTATTATCGGACTCTCGCCATTTCTACCATACATGGCCTGTAAAAGATCTGATTGCTCTGTTTTAGTAGGAAGACCGGTTGATGGCCCACCACGCTGTACGTCAACAACAACCAAAGGCAGTTCTATCATCATGGCCAATCCCAAGGCTTCGCCTTTTAAGGCCAACCCTGGGCCTGAAGTGGTTGTTAAGGCCAAATCGCCCGCAAAAGATGCACCAATTGCCGATGTGATTCCTGCAATCTCATCTTCCGCCTGTAGTGTTTTTACGCCAAAATGTTTGTGTTTGACTAGCTCATGTAAAATATCCGAAGCCGGCGTAATTGGGTATGAGCCCAAAAACAATTCCAATCCCGATTTTTCAGCAGCAGCTAAAAAGCCCCAAGCCGTAGCGGTGTTGCCCATAATGATCCTATAGGTGCCAGATTCCATTTTGGCGGGAGCAATGGTATATGCATTTGGAATCAGTTCCAAGGTTTCCGCAAAATAATATCCGGCATTTAAAACCTTGGTGTTCGCTTCGATAATTTGGGGCTTGTTTTTGAATTTTTTATTGAAAAATTCTATGGTATAGTCCGTCGAACGATCGTACATCCAATATACCATTCCTAAAGCGAACATGTTTTTACTACGAGTAATACTTTTGTTATCCAATCCTTCAACGGCTTTGAGGGTTTCCTTTGTCAAAGAGGTCATGGCGACTTCGATTACCCTATAATTTTCAAGACTCCCATCTTCAAGAGGATTGGACTCATACTGTGCTTTTTCAAGATTTTTTTTGGAAAAGGAATCCGTATCCACAATTACCGTATGTCCCGGTTTTAGAGCGCGTAAGTTGGTTTTTAGTCCCGCAGGGTTCATAGCGACCAAAAGATCCACGTTATCACCAGGGGTACTTATTTCAACGCTTCCTATATGGACCTGAAATCCGGATACACCATATAAACTGCCTTGAGGAGCCCTAATCTCAGCTGGGTAGTTGGGGAATGTTGCCACATCGTTGCCAAACATGGCCGAGGTGTCCGAGAACTGTGTCCCGGTCAATTGCATGCCATCACCCGAGTCACCGACGAATCTTATAATTACCGCTTCCAATACTTCCTGTGGTTCTGCTTTAGCTGTAATCATATTACAATAGTTTAATGATTTTTATTTAAATTTAACGGAAATTGCTTAGAAGACACGTATTGTATCCAAATATATTTGTACCTCTTTTAAAGAAATATGACTTTTATCATTAATAGAGAAATCGGAATATCGTTTATTATGCTAATAATTACAAAATCATAGAATTATGGCTATTATTATAACAGATGAATGTATCAACTGTGATGCTTGCGTTGCGGAATGTCCAAACAATGCAATATATGAACCGGACGAAGAATGGTCTTATTCTGACGAAACAGCTTTGAGCGGGATGACAATCTCTCCTTCAGGTGCGGAAATTGATGCCGATGCCCAAAACGAACCTGTTTCTGACGAATTCTATTTTATTGTTCCCGATAAATGTACGGAGTGCAAAGGTTTTCATGATGAACCGCAATGCGCCGCTGTTTGCCCTGTTGACTGCTGTGTGCCGGATGAGAGCCATGTGGAAACGGAGGAAGAGCTTCTAGCGAAGAAAATCTGGATGCACGGGGAATGATAGGATTTCGTGGAAACCCTGCCGAATATTCTATATCCGAATAATCCGTTTTACCACTAGTTTTATATTCGAAAATCATTCTTGATACCAGTTCGGTCAGGAGTGATTTCTTTGCTCTTAAATCACTCGATTTATGACTCATCGGCCTTAGTGGGTGCCTTGACATAGGATCCGCACCAATCGCAACACTACCTCTTGAGCTGCACCATTAGCTTCAATTGCATCTGCCCCCAACCCTGTTTTCTACCTGATAAATGTCATAGTTTCCCAAGTGTCCGGTCTCTAAATTTATGCAAATTCTTGATTCCTATAGTGTTATCAGTCTATAAATTGTATAGATGGACTGATTGATTGTATTTGATTGCAATTTGTGCCGTTAACCTAATGTATTTACCATGAAAAGAACCGTATCAAAATTAATTTGTGATGCCAATGAGGCTGTGGCTAGAGTTGCCCATAAAACGAATGAAGTATGCGCAATTTATCCTATTACGCCAGCTTCTCCAATGGGTGAACATGTAGATGTGTTCAGCTCTATTGGTGAAAAAAACATATGGGACAATGTACCCAGGATTGTGGAAATGCAGAGTGAGGGAGGTGCTTCCGGTGCGGTTCATGGGTCTTTACAGGCAGGGGCCTTAACAACTACATTTACAGCTTCACAGGGCTTACTGTTAATGATACCCAACATGTATAAGATAGCAGGTGAATTACTTCCAACGGTGATTCATGTTGCGGCCAGAACGGTGGCCACACATGCACTTTCCATTTTTGGCGACCATTCAGATGTAATGGCCACGAGACAAACCGGGTTTTCAATGCTGTTCGGGGGTTCGGTGCAGGAGGCAATGGACTTCGCACTTATTGCCCAAGTGGCAACCTTGCGTTCAAGAATACCATTTTTAAATATTTTTGATGGCTTTAGAACCTCACATGAAATTTCCAAAATCGATGCCATTTCCGATGATGTGATCAAGGCAATGATGCCTGAGGATAAGATTATGGACCATAAAAATAGATCGCTGGATCCAGACCATCCGGTTATAAGAGGTACATCACAAAACCCCGATGTGTTCTTTCAAGCTCGGGAAGCTGCCAATTCCTATTATCAAAAAGTGCCCGACATCGTACAGAAAACAATGGATGAGTTTTATGATCATACCGGTCGCAAATACAGCTTGTTCTACTATTTAGGACATCCCGAGGCCGAACGCGTCATTATTATTATGGGTTCAGGTCAAGGTGCGGCCAGGGAAACCGTAAATGTCATGGTGGATAAAGGGGAAAAAGTAGGTGCCCTTTTTGTTCGTTTATTCAGACCTTTTTCCATTGACCATTTTATCAATGAACTACCAAAGACAGTCAAAAAAATTGCGGTATTAGACAGGACAAAAGAACCTGGTAGTACTGGGGAACCTTTGTATTTGGATGTAATTACGGCCTTGACCGAAAGCGATAGGGAAATGCCAGTGGTAATTGGAGGGCGGTACGGACTGTCATCCAAGGAATTTACACCAAAAATGGTAAAAGGCGTCTATGATGAATTGTTAAAGCACAAACCTAAAAACCATTTTACGGTTGGTATTAATGACGATGTCACCCATACTAGTTTAGCAATCGATGAGCGCTTTAACATTGCGCCTTCAACAATTAACTGTATGTTCTACGGTCTAGGTTCTGATGGTACGGTGGGGGCAAATAAAAATTCCATTAAAATTATCGGGGATACCACCGATAATTTTGTACAGGGTTATTTTGTATACGACTCCAAAAAAGCAGGTGCCCAAACTATTTCGCATCTGCGTTTTGGTCCAGAGCCCATTTACTCTAGCTATTTAATCGACAAGGCGGATTTTATTGCTAGCCATCAATTCAATTTTATTGAAAAATACAATATGGTTGCCGATTTAAAGCATGGAGGAACCTTCTTGTTGAACTCACCTTATTCCAAAGACGAAATATGGGATAGACTGCCCAAAAGACTTCAAAGGGAAATTATAGAAAAAGAAGCGAACTTTTATATAATCGATGCTAGCAAGGTGGCACAGGAATCAAATCTTGGCAAACGAACAAATACCGTTTTGCAAACGTGCTTCTTTGCCATTTCCGGAATCTTGCCAAAAGACGAAGCTATACAGAGAATAAAGGACGCCATTGTTAAATCGTATTCCCATAAAGGGGATAAGATCGTAAAAATGAACTTTAATGCCGTTGACAATTCCCTTGCCAATTTAGTTAAGGTAGATTACCCAAAACAGATTACAAGCGATAAGGAATTGCAAACTGCAATGTTGAATTCGCCCGAAGGTTTTGTCAAAGAAGTCTTGGAAGAAATATTGGCGGGATTCGGTGATGAGCTTCCGGTAAGTGCCTTTCCCGTTGACGGTACTTTCCCAACAGGAACTGCCCAATACGAAAAGAGTGGCATTGCGGATTTTATTCCAATATGGGATGATGAGGTACTTTGTACCCAATGTAATAAGTGTGTCGCCATATGTCCCCATGCAGCCATTCGGGCCAAAGTCGTTCCTAATGCAGAATTGATAGGTGCGCCTGCATCCTTAAAACGTGTTCCGGCAAAAGGAAGACCTTTTACTAGTGGCACAGAATCCTATGTACTACAGGTCTCACCCGAAGATTGTACCGGCTGCGATCTTTGTGTTGCGGTATGCCCCGCTGAAAGTAAGGAGGTAGAGAACTTCAAATCGATCAATATGAGGAAAAAAATCGACGTTGATGCCGAGGAAATTGTGAATTGGGACTATTTCATCGATCTTCCCGATTATGATCGCACCGCATTACAGATAACCAACGTAAAGGGATCTCAATTTTTGGAACCGTTGTTCGAATTTTCTGGAGCCTGTTCAGGTTGTGGGGAAACACCCTATATCAAAATGCTTACCCAATTATATGGGGATAGTATTTTAATTGCCAATGCAACTGGATGTTCCTCTATTTACGGAGGTAACCTGCCCACTACACCCTATAAAACCAACAAAGAGGGCAGAGGTCCGGCATGGGCGAATTCATTGTTTGAAGATAACGCTGAGTTCGGTTTTGGTATGAAGTTGGCCTTGACCAAAAAACAGGAGATTGCAGTGAATTTGCTCAAGACATTACAACCTTTGATCGGCGATGAACTGGTTGAAGCGATTTTGAACAATATCGAAGAAACCGAGGAGCAGCGAAGTCTAAAATTTGCCCATTTGAATGAACTCAAAGACATCTTGGCCACCATTAAAAATGCCGATGCGGAAAAATTGAATCAACTGACCCAATATCTGCGTAAAAAGGCGGTTTGGATACTTGGGGGTGATGGTTGGGCCTATGATATAGGCTACTGAGGTGTAGATAACGTTCTGGCATCGTGAGATTATATAAATATTATGGTTTTGGATACTGAAGTATATTCCAACACCGGTGGACAAACTTCAAAAGCGACGCCCTTGGGTGCAAGTGCCAAATTCTCGGTGTCCGGTAAAAGAACCAGTAAAAAAAGTCTGGCGCTTCAGGCGGTTTCTTATGAAAATGTATATGTGGCCCAAGTCGCCATGGGGGCGAAAGACTTACAAACGCTAAAGGCCATTGAAGAGGCGGCCGCATATCCCGGGCCATCCTTAATTGTTGCATATTCCCATTGTGGTGAACACGGTTATGATTTAAAGGATGGGGCCCTACAACAGAAAAAAGCGGTGGAAACCGGGTATTGGCCACTATTTAGATTTGACCCTTCAAAACCCAAAGGGAAAAAGTTTAAATTGGATTCAAAGACTCCTAGTGCTCCTCTAAGCCATTTTATGTACAATGAAACCCGTTTTACAAGGGTGGTCAAGGATGATGCGGAGTTGGGGGCTAAACTACTTAAGCAAGCTCAGGAACTGTCTCTTATACACATCTGACGCTGCCGACGACCTG
>JARFRH010000033.1 GCA_029287355.1 Maribacter sp.
CCCCCCCCCCCCCCCCCCCCCCCCCCCCCCCGCCCCCCCCCCCCCCCGTTTTTTCAATCAGAAGACCGCATACGCGATCCGGACCACAGTCTCGTTGGCTCGGAGATGTGTATAAGAGACAGCTTGGCAAAAGGCCTAAATCAATTTTCTTCCTCAAACTATCATTAACAAAAGGCGACAAGGTATTTTTCATAGTCGTGTGCTTAAAATCGGCTTGTCCGTATTGCCATTCGGTCATATCGGCACCCAATTTTTCTTCTAGTTTTTGCAGTGTCATTTCAAAGGTGTTTTGCAAGAAGGCTTTTTTGTCCAATTTTTTAAAACTAGGCCCAAAGGATCCTCCATCCGTTTCTAACCAGGATATGATTTTTTCCAATTGTATGGCTATCAGGCCGTCAACTTCTACGGGAATAAATGCTTTTTCAGCTTCTTCACGTATTACACGCTCCCACATGGCATATACAGCCGCTTCGATGGAATTTTCATTCAATACATAATCCCAATCCAACACACTGGTTTTTGCTTTCTCCCCTTTTTCGGACACCATCTCAATATCCTTAAGCATGGGAACCAGAGCCCTAGCCGGAATGGAGAAATAATCCGATTGAAGCTTTGCCATATCATTCATGGTAAAGGGTTTGTCTTCGGATAGTACTTCATCAATACGTTTTCCACGATATGAATCTGACCAGACGTAGTTCAGTGTTTGTTGGTGTTCATACTCTTTTGGGGTTACATCCTCATTGGCGGTCGCTAAAAAGCCTTTTGCTGGGTTGTAACTATTCGGGCGTTCTTCAATGGGCAAATACCCTTCCCAATCAAAAGTGCCATCCCCTGGTACGGGAACCAAACCGCTGTGCTTCTTCCTGATGGGCGTTATACCTACCGCCTGCCAACCGATATTTCCTTCTGTATCAGCCCAAATCATATTCTCGGCGGGAATATTACTGTAGGTGCAGGCGTCTTTAAACTCTTCCCAAGTCTGTGATTGATCCATCCTAAGGGAAGCCAAATAGGGAGCTCCACCTTTTTCCAACCAAGCACATTTTACGGCATATGCCTTATGGTTCACAGAATCGATATACGTTATGGGGCCATGTACGGCATAACGCAGTGTCGTTTTTACGGCCTCCTGCCCTTTGACTTGAATCTCATCTTGAATTTCTTTCATCGTCATCCATTCATCCTTGTATTTGTACTGTGATAGGTTCTCCGGATTTAAATCATACACATACAAATCCTCACCATCGGTTCTGAAAATGGTGAGTCCCCATGCACCATACTCGTTATGCCCAATGGAAACCCCCGGGATTTCAGGTTCTCCCCCACCGATGACATCCCAGCCTGGGGCAACTAAATGTACAATGTACCGTAAGGAAGGTAGTGCCACTCTTCGATGAGGGTCGTTCGCTAACATTGGGGATCCGCTAGCTGTTTTCGACCCATCAAGCACCCAGTTGTTACTGCCATCATCTAAATAGTCCTTGTCGATGTCTTGTTCTTCGAATGTAACGCCGGTAGCATACGCTTTATGAAGTGCCAGAATATCTTCGGAAAGTAAACTTGCATCAATCTTCGGATCCAAAGAAATATTGGGGTCGTTCGGGTGAAACCACATGAGTTCTTTTATTTTCTTGGCACCTATTTTTGCCACTGCCATACCTACTTGTAATTCTAGATTCACATTACCTTTAAGGCCTTGATGCCTCGAAATCACGACATCAGGTGTCCATTTCTTAGGAAGAATGTCTAAAACCTTGAATTCTATAGGGAGTTTTTCAGGTGTCTTCAAAATCGCTTCGATATAGGCATTCACCCCTTCTGTATATGCATGAATGATTTCAGCCCCTTGTGGATGGTAGTGGTTCAATTCGGCTTCTAGATCTCCACGATATTGAAATAGTCGGGTTCCGATATCTCTTTTCAGCTCATCAGGCCCCAAAATCTCAGCGACTGTGCCGGTAGCCTGTCTACGCCATATTTCGAATTGAAAGAGCCTGTCTTTCGCAGCGGCATATCCTTGAGCAAAAAACAAGTCATGTTGATTTTTGGCATAGATGTGGTTGACGCCCCATTTATCTCTTAAAATTTCAACGGATTCGGTGAGGCCCGGCGCTATAGTTTCGTTTTCTTCTTTGGATAATCTACAAGATGATATTAACAGAACAACTACTATTAGCCGAAAGATCTTTGATATGTACATGGTGGTTGGTTATAAAGTTATATCTTAAAAATACGAATTTCTAAGCATCCCTTTATGAGTTATTTACTTTCTATCTTTTATGCGAAACATAAATTTTAAAGCACTCCAATCTTGATCAACTGCACAAACATGTACATCGACAAGCCCATTCTCCTGTAAATATTCGCGTATGTAATCGCATGAAAGGTCTGTTTCGATTTTCGAACTAGCCTAGGGCAAACTTACCCAAAGCATACCGGTCATCTTAAGCGCTGGTTTTAATTCCAATGACTGTTTTTCAAAATCAATTTTGTTCGTACAAAACAAATGAATAAAATCACTAGATTTCTTAGCTGGTTTCACCACAAAATTCACTTCTGGCATATCTTCAAAAAATAATACGTAATGACTTGGTATATTGGCCAATACAACCGAGCAACCCTCTTTAATACCGAGTTTTTGGCTAAGGGCGTGCCTGAATATCCAAAAGTGCCCATAGTTTGAATTTTTAATGAAAGTAATACTTAAATATGAATAAGAAGTCGGCGAATTACTCCAACTCATTTAAAACATTCTCAGCTGATGAGGTAACCTTCCCATAAGAACGAAAACCCCAGCGCGAAATGAAAAACACAAAGGCAATAGCAAAGGCAAAAACCAAATATTCCTTAATTCCTCTATCAATCAGAAAGAAGTCTTTATCTCCAATAATTTTGGCAAATACCGCGGAAGCCGTAAACATAATTACGAAGCTGGCATAAATGGCACTTTTTTGAAGTATTAACAAGTTCTTTTTTGCCTTTTGAAAACCAATGAGCGCCTCTTTATAACTTTTGTCGATGATATTAAATCGTCTTATACGCCCAAGCAATCTTAATGTCAAGGTCGGTAGAACAATCAAAAATAAGAGGGTAATGATTCCGCAAATCATCAAATACCAAGTATCGAGCTTTGAAATATTCACTAGGATACCCAAAGCTATTAGAAAACAAAAAAGTGCGCCAAAGGTTTCGTAAGTAGAAAGTGTTCTGAACTTATTTGAATATCTTTCTTGTGTCATATTCATAATGATTTCATTTGTTAATTTTTTTTGTTGTTCCAAACGGTCACTCATTTCAGACCATAGTGCTTGCATTTCTTCGATTTCCATAGTCTTATTCTTTGATGATTTGCTTCTTAAGTTTTTGTTTGATACGAGAAATTTTTGTTCCTACATTACTTGGTGAAAGTCCTGTTATTTCTGAAATTTCCTCATACTTTTTACCTTCAAGAAGCAAAAACATTAGGCCTTTTTCCAAAACATCGAGTTGTTTGATATGCGCGTACAGTAGTTTTAACTTTTCTTCAAATTCGGGCTCATAGTTTTCAGTCTGTTGCATGATTACCTTATCCATAGGCACTGTATTGCCCATACGCTTGCTTTTTTTGAGTCTAGTTAGTGCAGTATTTAGTGCGATACGATACATCCAAGTGCTAATTTTAGATTCTGCCCTAAAAGATTCAAAAGACTTCCATAATTGATACACTACATCTTGATACAGGTCTTTCTGGTCATCGCGGTTATCGGTGTACATGGTCGTAATCTTGAAAATCACGCCCTCATGCTCCTTAATAATGCGAATAAATTCTTCCTCTTTCTGCATTCAAAGTTTGTTGGTATGTGGTATTAGTATGCGTTGCTCTAAAATTATCACAAAGTTTGAGTTAAAAAATGAAGAAAGGGTCGTAATGTATTAGTTTTACTGAAGAAAATGGCGGGAATACACCATTTTAAGCACTCATTGGTGACCAAAAAAGTATCGCATGAACTATTTATCCAAAGACATTGAAGCACTCGCCAGGAGGAAGCGTAGCATCGATGAATCGCTTATTAAAAAAGAAACGTCATGTGGCATTTTTCAGGATTATGGCACAGAAGACCCGTGCAACCCTGTCAAAAATAAAAGTTAAGTTAAAAATCCTATTCTGCTGGAAACAAACTTTTATCCAATCCTGGAATAAGGTTCAAAGCGTTTTTATAATAGACCTTCTTCAGCACATCATCAGGTAAATCAAGGCCATACATAGCCCAGAACGCATGGTATTTCTTGTAATATGGAAAGTACTCATCAGCGGTTTCCAACACCCTGAAGTAGGTAGGGAATTCTTCTGGTTTCCAACTGTCCTTACCAAATAGAATGCGGTCTTGATACTTGATAAAAAAGGCCTTAGCGTTTTGAGGCTGTCTGCCCAATTCGGCAATGACAGCAGCAATACCGACATTCATATTTGGGATTTCATCGAGCAACTCTCCCAATTTCCCTAAATCATTAGCATACCAACCCATATGGGCGTTGATAAATTTGGTATTTGGATTTCTCTTAAACATACGATGTTGTTCCGCGATGATTTGTTCCCAAGGCGCAGGGTCGGTTGCAGATCGTTTTCTACGGGAATGTGTTTTTAATTCCAGCCATCGCTCATTATCACTATCCATTTCGTCCCAAAAAGACTTAGGGTCCGCAGCATGAATCAAAACAGGTACCCCTAATTCGCTACATTTTGCCCATATGGGATCCAAACGTGGATCGTCAATGGCTACCCGGTTCCCATCAGTGTCTTTATAACGCAGTCCAAGACTTTTGTAAATTTTAAGGCCCTTCGCACCATTCTTAATATCCTCTCCAAGTTGGGCAGCGGCTTTTTCCGACCAGCCATCCTTCCCTACTCCTTCGAAGTCCACATTGGCGAAAACCACAAACCGATTTGGATAGTTCTTTTTGACACTTTCTAACTTATCGTTTAGGTTGCTTCCAGAGCCACCACTCAAATTGACCATGATACCTTCGTTCAATCGATCCATATCGGAAATCAATGTTGCAAGCGCCGCTGCTGACATATCCCTTTGATGACTGTGAACATCTATAAAGGGGAATTTCGACCTAGAAACAGGGTTTTCAGGCACTACTAGGGTCGATTTCGGATTATATTCCTCGAAACCCATTTCTTGGGCTTGGCCACAAGCGCCCAAGATTAAAAGCAAAACGATAATAGTCGGTAATTTGATGATTTTCATTGGTTTAATAATTTTAAAATTTACACTCATTTTATTAGTTTGACCAATTCTTGATAATCTTGCCAAGTATCGATATCCATTTCTTTCCCCTGAGGGTTTATTATTTTGATGTTACTGTCATTGATAATATTCCGTGCTCCATAGTCCTTGGTCAATTTCAATAATTCAGGAAAGTGACATTTGTCGAACATAGCAGGTACTCCCAAACCATTTTCGTAGCCTGTTGCAGTAATAGTAGCTCTTGTCTTTCCCCATGTATGAACAATTTTATCCAAGTACTCGGTATCAATGAACGGTTGGTCTGCTAACATCACCAAAACACCATCATATTCTTTTGGTAAAGACAATATATGCTGAAGACCTGCCACAATGGAACTTCCCATACCATTGCTCCAGTTTTCATTGTAAATACAGATGTCATCTGGCAATTGGGTCTGTTTTTTTATGAATTCTTCATTCGCCCCTAAAACCACATAAACATCCTCGACTTGAGATTCACTGGCCTGTGCAAAAGCGTTCTCCAATAAGGTGGTGTTTTTCCAAGGCAGTAGTTGTTTCACTCTTTCACCCATTCGTTTTGATTCTCCCGCAGCTAGGATAAGAATAGGAATACTAGGTTTTTTATCCATGGTAAACAGTCTTCATTATTTATTGAACCAGTAGGTAAACTTCAAGGTCAATGACCAATCTTTCGGTGTAAATGGGTCTATCATTTGGTTGTTCGTATACACCAAGAAAAGATCGGAAGCGGGGGCATATCGCCATTGAAGCCTTGAATTTAAATTAAAGTTACGCGATTGTTCGTTGTATTGAAAAAGTGTTGCGAAAAAAAGCTTGTTGGTGAAGGTAATATCCACTTCACTACCGATCAACCAAAACTCATTCGTATTCCACGGGGCAGGCAAATCGATGTGGTTATAATTCAAATTCGCACTCAAACTCACATAGGGTTGAAAACGATACCCCAAGGTGCTCGTCAAACTTGTACGGTTTCCTCCTGCATAATACCCGCCAAAACGGGCATCCATCCCATAGGTGAAAAGTCCTTGGGGTTTTGAATCGAACATCCAACCAAAGGCGTTCCATTGGTGTTTCGTGCCAGCTTCCAATTCAGCTTTCCCCAATCTAGTTGGATCGAAAGGCGCTAAGAGCTCTACATAATCATCGGACACAAAAAAATCAAGACTGCTCCGATTTCGGAACGCAAGTTTATAAACAAGGTAATTTAAATTATCCGTTCGTTCGAAATTCTCATTGAAATAAAAGGAGGAATTCAATGTAGGCCCATGACTTACTATTTTACCCTTTTTTGGGAAAAACAAATGCCCTAAATACCCATTAAAATTCACATAGCCCCTTCTAGGAACAAAACCTACTTCCGCACTGTAGTCATCGGTCACCCACTCTTCTTGTATGCGCCAGCTCCATTTTCGATTTTGATATTCTAAATGTGCCGCTTGCGTAAATCCATTGGAATCATTATTTGGAGAAAATGACTTTAATATAAAGGCCTTCCCATTCCATAAATTATTTGATGAGGCCAAATTGTATTCAATCCCCAGATTTCGATTGAATTCGGGAAAAGTGGTACGCAGCGAGTCACTCTCATTCAGATAATTGAACGATTGCTTATTTACGAGCATTATGCCGACACTTGAACGACTGAACACTTTTTTCTGCAATGAGAGCACTCCAAAATTTTGGCTCGGCAATCCCGTTTCATCAGTACTACCCGTCTGAATATCCATAAGACCCACACGCCAAGAATCGCTAATATTGCCGCTGATTCGAGCTCCTGCTTGAATGGGTACCCCTAAACCTATGCGCCTTGAGAAGAAAGGTCTGATTTTTGGATAACCGAAATTGGCAAATAAGTCGCCATTTTCCAAAAAGAATTGACGTCTTTCAGGAAAGAAAAGCTCAAAACGATCAAGGTTCGTTATTTGCCTATCGACTTCCACTTGTGAAAAATCAGGATTAACCGTAACATCAAGGTTCAATGAAGGGGTCAAACTAAATTTGATATCCCCGCCAATCTTAGGTTCATATTGAGCTTCCCCATTGTTGGCCTTATCTTGGGTTACTTCTCCTAATACGTAGGGAATCACAGAAAAATTCATTCGTGGTTTTGGTGGCGGGGTGTCCCATACCAAAGTGCCGTTATAGGCCATGGAGGATGTCGGAAACTGTCGTGGAACTGGGGTCCAACTTGATTTTTCACTCGATTTCAAATCCAATCGACCAAAGTTAATGCCCCACTCTCCTACGCCTTCTTCATATCGAACCGACTTAAAGGGCACGGCCATTTCAAACACCCATTTCTCATCATCATGTGAACTTTCGGATATCCACTTACTATCCCAATTTAAATCGATGCTACTACCATTGAACATGGTACCATCCCATTGGGCACCATACGCATTGGCACCAAAAGAAAAACCGGTAGTTTGATTATTGAAAGGATCCAAGAAAAGAAGAAAATTGTCATTCTTTCCGAAAGCAAAATCCCTTCGTAACGATTCTACAGTATATTTTGCAGGGCCACTATGATAGAATGTTGCCAACAGGTAAAAGTTTTTATCATCGTACGTCATTCGTATTTCCGATTGCTCTTTAGCCGGACCATCATCCATCGGAAGAACCATAAAGAAATCTTTGGCGACATCGGTATCCTTCCATGCCGGGTCGTCCCCATTACCATCAATAACAATTGCACCGGTAGTTTTACGAATGTTCAATCGGAAGCTTTCATTTTTTTTTTGAGCCTCAAGTGTTCCTGAAAAGTAAAGTAAAATAAGCGCAGGTAAAAATTTCTTCATGGTCTGAATAGGTAAGCCCCTTTGAACTTGAAAACTACAAAAACCTTAACAATGTTTAACACAAAAACTTTAAATCTATCATAATTTATGTGCGTTTTGTTCGTTCTGATGGTTGAACCCAAAAATTATGAAAATGAAAACCTTCACCAAATTAAGCCTATTATTTTTATCATTTGCGTTTATCGTTTCCTGTGGAAATGCGGATGACGATGTCTTTTTCGGATTGAATACTGGAGATGGACTCGGCAAAGGTAAACCTGTGGATGATTGTTTAGGCTTAGGGGAAGGAGAACTGGTGCTTTCCATACAAGAGCAATTTACTACCTTACCTGGAAAAGTTTCGATTTTATTCAAAGTCTCCGACTCGGATGGCTTACCGGTATCTGGACTTGTGGCTGATCAATTCACCATATATGAACAAGGTATAAATGATGCCTGCTTCAATACCATTTCGACTTCAGAGTCAGCAGCCCGCATCTCGTCAAACTCACAGGTATTCAACAATAATGCCTTATTGGTGCTTGATTTAAGCAATAGTGTTCTGAGCAGCAGTCTTGCTGAATTAAAAGATGCCAGCATCAGTTTTGTTAACAATGTAATGCCCACAACCCAAGAGGATTCTTTTAAAATGGCCATTTACTGGTTCGATGGAGAGAATGAATTACATCTTTTAAATGAATTGACTTCCTCCAAAGAAGAATTGACCAATGCTATTACTTCAATTACGGAAGATATTAGTAATGATCCCTCTACCGACCTCTATGGCGCTGTAATCAAGTCTACTGACAAAGCAAGCGAATTGCTTGCGGCCAGTACACAAGGTGATAAAATAGGTGCGGCATCTGTAGTCATCTTTACCGATGGCACGGATCAAGCTGCTCGGTTTACACAAGCCGCTGCACAGCAGAAGGTTGATGAAGCGAACCCAAATATTTCATTTTTCACCATCGGACTCGGAACGGAAATCGACACCCAGGTCTTAAGTGATTTGGGAAAAACGGCAAGTGTTTTTGCAACTAATAAAGAAGAGTTGGAAACCACTTTTAACGATATTTCCATACAAGTGCGGGAGAGGGCAAATAGTTTTTATCTTTTTGAGTACTGCAGTCCTAAACGTGGTGGTGAGAATAATTTGGCCATTAGTGTCAAAACAGTTAGTCGATCGGGAGCTGTACAAACCAAGTTTGATGCCACCGGCTTTACGGGCGGCTGCGAATGAGATAAGAAATTCATCGTAAAAATCACTCCGTTAAAGGGGGAAACATACCGTTTCTCCCTTTTTTTATGCATTTCATCCAAATGTTACAATATGGGGTTGGGTGTTTCGAATGATAATTGTTTCTTTACTGAATCCCAATTCATATTAAGACCTACATCCTAAAGACTATGAAATTGTTTAATGCTAAAGAACGCAAATTATGGATGTACTCAACACTGTTATTAAAAACTCCTCACTGAATGGAATGCCAACATGGTATAAGGCCACGGCACTTCTTTTATTCTCTGCAATTGTTTCATTATTAATGACGATGCTCGTCTTGTTACTTATTTATGGGCCAGAGATGAACATTCGTTTCGGCTATTAAGAGCACTTACGCCTATTTTCAGGGAGCGGAATTTCGCTTTTGGCAGTGAGATTTTGACTCGATTTCATAAGAAATTTTGGTCTTGTCATCAAGTCAACTGTAATCTTTAGAAATTATTGGTGTAGCAACACTATTATCAAAGACTGCGCAGTAGGTAATTTGACGGGGCCTCAATATTCAGTACGCTGTCTTTTTTCATGATTCGTTATTAACGTTATAGCAGTATTGAACTTCATGTTTGCCAACATGTCATATTTGAATGCCCGTTTCAACTTCTAATAAAATGCCCTGCTATTCGTAGCGGGGTTTTTTTATCGATATATCATGGCGTTTTTAAAATCCCCACGACCAGATTCAAGGTCGATTAGAAAACCGTTTATAACAACATATTCGTTAATCCCGTTTTTTTCTAAAATAAAGGTAGGATTGACACCCACTTGTACACTAAAATCAGGAAGCTCATACACTTTCGAAATCAAATGAATGGGCATTCGAAAATCTAACCAATCCGCAGGAATGTTTTGAGACCTCACGTAGGTATAGCCTTGTTGTAATAATTCCATGACTTTTTTCTCTGTCAATTGATCAGGGTCTGACAGCAGCATAGGGGCCGTTTGTCCGGCCTTTATGGTATATTCGGAAGCATCAAAGGTTTCATAACCGTAATAGGTCGAAAGGTCTCCTTGATCGATAACTCTGCTGCTATACCAAAAGTCATTATTTCCATCAAGATCGACTTCCAAACGGTTCATTCCGATATCCAAAACATACTTTTTCCCTAGCAACTCATAGTTGGCATTCATTATTTTCAAATCAAACAATTTTCTATCATTTTCAGGAATTTTTTCATAATCCGCTAATGGAATATTCTTATAATTCCCCTTTGCAATGGTATAAATTGCGGATAATATAGAAACATAATTTAATTTTCGGATTTCCTGTTTTTCTAAATCATTGGCATATCCGCCGGACTCTATTAAAATGGTGCTCGTACCCCACTTTTGTATGTTATCGCCAAATGCGCGCGGTTCAAAATCGTCATTATACTTACCCACGTGCCCGGGAGCATATTTTTGAATGATGTTATTCATAAAAACGATCACCTTCATTGCATTTCCCCTGGTCTCATTGATTTCCTTTTCATAATTATAGGCGGGCGCCAAATAAGATATCGTAGCCGGTTTTTCAGTGCGTTCCGCATTATAATAGGTGCTTTGATCGTGTAAGTTGAAGCCAAAATCGGCCTCAAGACTATCACGAACCCTTTTCAAGGTTTGGCTTTCCGGGGATTGTAATCGAAGGGCATCCCGATTGATATCCACACCAATCATATTACGCCGTTGAAAGCGCTCTGCCCCATCTGGATTCAACATGGGTAGAAAATGCACCCTTAGGTTGTCTAAAATGGCTTCTTTCTCTTCCTTAAAATCATCACTCTTGAGAAAATTACAGATATCGAATATCGACTGCGTGGCCGTAGGTTCATTGCCATGCATTTGAGACCATAGAAAAACATCGATTTTTCCCGACCCTATACTGATCAGCGATAAGGGTCGACCTTCAATGGACTTGCCCACTTTAGTTACGCTAAATCCGTCAGTTGTTTTCAAGGTGCTTAACAAGGGTTGTAGCTGATGGTGTTTGATTCGACGCTTATCTAGGGTTACTTCTTTATACTTTTCATAAGTTTCATACAGCTGCGAAGTAATGTCTTGAGATTGGCTCCATCCTGTGAAGGAGCAGGCTAGGCTGAGAAGTAGCAGGTGATATTTCATTCTTTTTTGATTATTCCGGTATGGGTTCAAAATATAAATTTTTGGTCGCTTGGCGCACACTATGCATGAAATCTTTCCCTGGATCTGTTTTTTCGGTACGGTAATTGGCATCGCTTTCCAGCCAAAGGGGGTGGTTTTCAAATTGAGTGTATTCGTAATGACCGATCAAGTAGTCGATATCATATTTTTCAGCTAAATAATTCACCAAAAAAATATTTGATTTTAATTGCGCTTTGGTGAGTGGCAAATCGGGGGTTCCACCAATATTCTCTATGCCAATGGCACAGTGATTCAATCCGATGACGTGTCTGGCCATCGTGGTTTCGGGTAATAATCGGTAAATACTACCGTCGCGGTCTACCATGAATTGAGAAGACACATTTAATTGCCCAGCACCGTTGATATCGCCCCTAGTGCTTGCCAAAATCGGGGCTTTGAAAAATTCGAAAGATTCATCAAATGTTGGAATGACCGTCCAATGCAATACGATCATTTTCGGGGTAATGATCGGCTCTTCCTGCTCAAGACCATACCGATCGGCTAGGTAATCTAAAGTCAATGCTCTGCGTTCCGCATCAAAAATGATAGGTTTATCTATCATTTCAAAAGAGGTCTTACAAGAAACCAAAACCAAGGTCAATAGGGCTAAACCCAAATGCTTCATACGCTAAATTAGTTAATTGCTTTGCTACTATCTTTTTCAACTGCGTAAACGATACTCAATTCTTTTACGCCCCATTTTTTTGCCTTTTCCACTTTATCGCCCATGTAAATGTCGATTCTTTTTTTCCAACGTGCGGCCATTTTATCACGCACCAAATAAACACCGGGCAAGCCTTCTATCATCACCTTGGTGTTATGTTTTAAGCCTAATGCAATCAAATCGCGTGAAACGGCGATGCTTTTCTGACGTGAAGTCAAACTATCGCCCCAAGCACCTATAAAAGGGTGGTCATTCGTTTGATTGACCACAGAATTATAAGCAGAGGCTTTTACGTCCAAAGTTTTCCAAATGTATTTTTCTTCGGTCTTGCAGGCTTGTAATAAAATGACAAGGGCCATAATGTATTTCATGAAACTCATTAATTGTTGATTAATTTATTTTTTAGGAATACTAAATCTACCCTACTCTCATTCCATTTTTTGGTCATCTTTTGTGGAGCTGGACTGAAACCATAGGTAAATGCACTTAAGATGATGTCTTCATCACCATCTTTATCAATATCGCCCGAATCCATCAAAAACCACTTGCCCATATTAATATCTTTGATCGTAAAGGCTTGGAAATCAAAACTATCAGCATTCTTGTTTTCTAGATACACGAATACATATTCAGGACTATTTCCATAATCGGGAAAGGTCGATAATACCGCCATATCAATATCGCCATCGGCATCAAAATCTTTTGTAATCACCCGTGTAGCCCCGTTCATTGGATAAAAGTACTTTTCCTCAAAAGCATTATTTCCGTCATTGATATGAATTCGCATGCCATGATACGGTTTTTGAATATAGGTTTCATCGGCATTATCACCATTGACCGTAATAATATCTTCATCCCCATCCCCATCATAATCCACTAGTTCAAACCAACTACTACCGTAAACGGAACTAAAACGAATCGCTTTTTCCACATCAAATTGAAAGTTTTCTTTTTGATATAAGATCGTAATACTTTCATCACCCTGCGATGTCAAGGCCACAAGATCGTCTTTTCCGTCATCGTTCATATCTTTGGCCAGTACGCGAATGGTTCCCGGTTGATTTAATAGTACCTCTTTTCTATAGTTGCCCTTTTCATCCTGAACCAAAAGGGACAATTTTCCTTTTAAATCACCAAATTCGCTAACAATCAATTCATCGGTACCGTCTTTATCCATATCATGAACCAATGTATGCACGGGGCGATGTAGCAACCCCGCAATAGAAACGTTTTTATCTCCCTCTTTCTTGATGATTTGCCCCGAGGAAATTTCCGATGGCAATAACTGTCCCATGGAAGTGGTATACCTCGTACCGTTTATTTCCGCGAAATCACTTATGGGTCCTCCGAAGCGACCGATAGTAGTGCTGTTTCCATTTTGAATATCAAATTCGGACAAGCTACCGCGAACCGTACCGGTAATCACCTTGTTTTTCTTGGCATCATGCTTTAAATAGGTAATCAAGCTACCTTTGGCACTATCCAAACTAATGGGTTCGGCAACGAACTGTTCCAATTCTTTACTGTTTTTTACAAGGGATTTATTAGGCAGCGTTTCAGGTGCCATAGTCAGAATATAGGCCTTGAGTAATTCCCAGTCTTCCAACTTGATAATGGGTTGTTCTGGATAAATTCCCGTCTTGATAATTTCCGCTTGTTCTGCAAAAGGCAGGTTCATATATGGGTGTTTTTCCGGATTCCGAATACCCATTCTTGCAGCCATTTCCGGCAGCACTTTACTTTCCCAAAGATGTTTTGGCAAGGCATCCAAATCAGGTGCGATATGGCAGCTGGCGCAATAGTTTTTGTACAGCGTGACTTGTCGTTTCCCTTTTGATTCCGTGCATGATCCTAATAGTGTACTGCAGATTAAAAATAAGAAAACGTGTTTTTGGGTAGTTTGGAGCATATATTTTTCATGTTATTTCCCTGGTAAGGGAACGTAGGTGGCGTCATTGGCCATCATTGGAAATGTTTTCTTTTGCCAGTTGTTTTTCGCTTTTTCTAGTTTTTCTTTATCCGAAGAAACGAAATTCCAATATATATGTCGCTCTTCATCAAAAGGTTTGCCACCAAATAGCAAGATATGTGAATTTGGTCTTAAAATGGTGCTACAGGTATCCTCCACCTTGGAAACGACAATATTGCCCTTCTCCACCAATTCGCCACAGGCCTCAATCGCCCCGTCAACAATGCAAATACCAATTTCCCCTTTCAAATTGTCCTTGGTGTTCAATTGATATGCTCCAGTATTCTTTATTTCCAACATGAATAGCGGCGAATGTACAGGTAGAGGTGATTTTCGACCATATCCCTCCCCAGCAACTAAAGTGAATTCCGTCGAACCATCTTTCCATTTCGGTAGTGCATCCGCAGCGATATGATGAAACTCTGGGTCGATCTCTTCCAAAACTTTTGGCAAGGCCACCCAAATCTGATACCCGTGCATTGTGAAAATCGATCCATTTCGTAATTGCTCGGGAGTCCGTTCTGAATGGGAAACGCCTTTTCCAGCGACCATCCAATTGACAGAACCCGGTCGAATTCTTTGTCGGGTTCCGATGCTATCTTCGTGCATTAACTCCCCTTCCAGCAGATACGTCAGCGTTGAAATACCGATGTGCGGGTGCTGGTCAACATTCATATAGCTTTTTGGACCTATTTCTGTCGGACCCATATGGTCAATGAAAATAAAGGGCCCTATCATCCGTTTTTTTCGAAAAGGAATCAATCGACCCACCAAAAAGTCGCCGATATCACGACTGCGTTCTTCAATGATCATTCCAATGTTCGACATTCGTTTATAATTTATTTCGCTTAAATTTACAACAAGAACTTTAAAGAAGTTCAAAATTTAAAATCCTTGTTCCCTTGAAAATAGTCAAAAAACCTCTCCTGATTTTACTTCTCATTTTAATCGTGGTCGTGGTTTACAATTACCCAAAACTCGACATTATTTCAGGCTTTGCCTCAAAGAACCTCGCTTCTACCAACTTTATTTCTGAAAGATTGTTTATCGATATTGTTGAAAGTGATAACAATGTTCCCTTGATTAAACTGGCCGAATTGGAAATTGCCGATGATGCTCGTGTGATTACTTCCGTTTTCGGACTCATGGAGCGCGAGACCATTTGTCGTGATGGCTTGGGCTGTGTTTTGATTAATGCTCAATATGACAAGACACAAAAACTCCTAAAGCCAAATCGAACCAGGCTTGAAAACGATTTGCCTTTCCCCTATGGGAATAACGGAATAAAAGATACCCTTTTTACGAATGTCGACTATAATCAATTGAATAATGCAATCAATAGCGCATTCAATGATTATCCGAACCAAAAAACACGTACAGTGATGGTCACCTATAAAGGGCGTATCATAGGCGAAAACTATATCGAAGGGTTTTCCCCTGAAACCCCCATTTTAGGATGGTCAATGACCAAGAGCATTCTTGCTACACTCTATGGAATACTTGAATATCAAGGAAAAATAGATATCGAGTATCGTCCTTTTAAGGAACTTGATTTGACGGGGTTGGCAGCTAAAGACCCGAGAGAATTTATTCCATTGGATGATTTTCTTAGGATGTCTAGCGGATTGGCATGGGATGAAGATTACACCACCCTTTCCGACGTCAACAAAATGCTTTTTTTGGAGGCCGATATGACCAAATCGCAAATAAACACCGATTATAATAGCAATGATCCCAAAGTGTGGAACTATTCTTCCGGGACTACCAATTTTCTATCTGGAGTACTTCGAAAACAATTTAAAACACATCAAGAATATTTAGACTTTCCGTATTCCGCTTTAATCGATAAAATCGGGATGCACTCGATGCTTATCGAAACCGATATGTCGGGAAATTTTGTAGGTTCTTCCTATGGGTGGGCCTCAACCCGCGATTGGGCTAAATTCGGTCTGCTACATTTGAACAAGGGAAATTGGAACGGTGAACAACTCTTCGACCCTAAATGGATCGACTACATGACGGAACCCACAGCGGGCTCAAACGGAACCTATGGCGCCCATTGGTGGTTGAATGCCGAGGGTAAATATCCCGATGTACCGAGAGACATGTATTCTGCAAATGGTTTTCAGGGGCAACGCGTATTTATTATTCCCTCAAAAGATTTGGTAGTGGTAAGAACCGGACTTGCCGAGGACCCGGATTTCAATATCAACGGATTTTTAAGTGGCGTGGTCAAAGCCATCCAATAGCCTCATTTGATAATGGTATGTCCAAAATTGACCGAAAAGTCAACACACCAAACCATCTGGTACTTGTGTTTGGCAAAATCAATAGCGCTCGAATTTGAGATGTTATAGGCATCATTACAATATAAACCCTGCATTTCTCCCAAACTAATATAATGGGTGGCTTGTAAGTCACTGGCCAGATACAAATCCATTATAGGACCTTCATCTGATTTCAGATCGGTACTATTGAATCGGTTCCGTCCTCCTTTCGTTCACAAATTTGTAGCTAACTATCACAAAAACGCACAATCACCACAATTAATGACCGTTTCACAACAATAATTTAGAAAAACGCCACTATGATACTAAGTTTATACTCTAGTACTTAAATAAAATTTTTCATTTTCATATAGTGTTCTCGTGAAAGAGTCCGGTCGTAAGATCGGACTCTTTCTAGTTTATGGAAATTTTTAATGTCATTGCAACACATAAGGGATAAAAGTCCTCCTCTAGCCCCTCTGCTACATGCGGTTATCCTATTAATGGGATTTGAATTAGGAATTACATACAGAACCTACCGCTTCAACATCTGGCAACTGCCATCAGTAAGGTTCCTTCCCCTAGCGCGGGAAGGAAAAGGCTTAATATAAATTTTCGGCATATTCCCTTTGGTAGTAAGGGGCTAAGGTATCCACTTATTTTTACCAAAATCAGGCTTGCGCTTTTCTAGAAAAGCATTGCGGCCTTCTTTCGCTTCCTCGGTGCCATAGGCCAAGCGTGTGGCTTCCCCCGCAAAAACTTGTTGCCCGACCATACCGTCATCGGTAAGGTTCATGGCGAACTTGAGCATTTTTATGGAAGTTGGGGACTTCTCCAAAACTTCTTGCGCCCATTGATATGCAGTCGCTTCCAATTCTTCATGCGGAACCACTGCATTCACCATCCCCATTTCATAAGCTTCTTGTGCGGAATAATTACGCCCTAAAAAGAAAATTTCACGGGCTTTCTTTTGTCCCACCATTTTGGCGAGGTAGGCAGACCCGTAGCCACCATCAAAACTGGTGACATCGGCATCGGTTTGTTTGAAGATGGCATGTTCTTTACTCGCTAGGGTCATATCACAAACTACATGCAGACTATGGCCACCACCAACGGCCCAACCGGGTACTACGGCAATTACCACTTTGGGCATAAAACGAATCAAACGTTGTACTTCCAAAATATTCAAACGATGATAGCCATCCTCGCCAACATAGCCTTGATCTCCCCTAGCCCTTTGGTCACCCCCACTGCAAAAGGAATAGACGCCATCTTTTGTAGACGGCCCTTCCGCGGAAAGCAAGATCACGCCTATCGAGGTATCTTCTTGTGCGTCATAAAATGCATCATAGAGTTCTCTGGTGGTCTTAGGGCGAAAGGCATTACGAATGTTCGGTCGGTTAAAGGCGATACGGGCTACTCCTTCACTTTTTTGATAGGTAATGTCATCATAGTTCTTAGCGGTTTTCCAATTGGGTGTTTTCATTTTTTATGTTTGTTATGGCGTTATAAAGATAAGGTTCTTTAGAAAGTTCTCATGCAAAATCAATATTGATTAGTATTGGAAGCGTCCATCACTAAGCATCTTGAATGCATAAGATATTTCTCTAACTTCGTAAGCAGTTGCTAAATGGAATTAAAACCCTCTTGGCTTATCGTTATGTGTAACATTTGTGGGTCTATGAATATAGAATTAGACAACCAAAACAAAGTTGTAATTGCCTCACAAAGTGGAAAAACCCCTATTTCCGATGTTATTGAGCTTATTAATAAAGCCGTATTTTTTTCTGCGGATTATCAATGTAATGAGATTCTTCTTACATGAAAAAAGCAGAACTTGAATATACATTTATGGTAATATCTAATTTAAACAAGAATCTAATCCAAGTAACTGACTTAACATCCAAATATACTTGTGCCGTGGTATATTCGCCGAATACTAATACAAATGAAATACAATTTTATAAAATAGTTGGGTCGAATTTGGGGGCAAGGTATTTTTAGGATCTTTTTTTATTTTGAGGAAGGTATTCAGTGGTTAAAGCAACGAAGGTCAATAAACAACTCCCATTAAAACGACACTTAGCTTATGCCTAGCCCCTTGAAAAGTGAATAATGGAAACAGAAATCAAATTTACATTTAAGGATCATTATATTGAAATAATCATCAATGGGTAGCATAATTTTGGTGTTGCAAAGAAAGTATGGTCTGGAACAGTCGAAACCTGTGTTGCTAATGATTGCTATAAAATTCTGGAGATTGCCAACAACACGACAAAGGCAATTTCAGTTGTGGATGGGTACAATCACCACGAACTGTTTCGTGAATTGGGAATAGATCACAAATACCGAATTGTTTGGGGGTTGTTTGTGTTTGAAAAAGTCAATATAGAATGTAAAATTACTCCCTACTTGTTTAATAAAACCGAACCCAAATCATAATTATGAAAGCTGCAGTAACCATTGACACAGGTAATTCTGATGTTATTCAATTACGAGAAGTGCCCATTCCTGAAATTAAGTCAGGTTGGGTACTTATTAAAGTTATGGCGTTTGGCCTTAATCGCTCCGAACTTTTTACTAGAAGGGGAGATTCACCAGGAGTAAAATTCCCTAGAATTCAAGGAATAGAATGTGTCGGAATAGTCGAAAATGACGCATCGAAAACCTATAAGAAAGGCCAAAAAGTTGCTGCCATCATGGGAGGTATGGGGCGGTTTTTTAATGGGGGTTATGCCGAATACACGCTAGTTCCACTAGAAATTGTATTTCCATTTGAAAGCAACTTACCTTGGGAAACTCTTGGCGCCATACCTGAGATGTTTCAAACTGTGTCGGGCTCCCTTAATCAAGCCTTAGAAATTGAAAGGGGTGAATCCATTCTCATTCGCGGTGGAACTTCTTCGATTGGTATGTTGGCTTGTCAGCTTGCAAAAGCAAAGGGTTTAACCGTTATTTCCACAACAAGAAAACTGGATAAGAAACAATCACTTATCAAAAATGGAGCAGATCATGTGGTCATTGACGATGGCGATGTAAAAGATCAAGTAAGGGCTATTTATCCTCATGGAGTGAATAAGGTATTGGAGCTGATAGGAACAAGGACCTTGAAAGATTCCCTGAAATGTATCGCTCAAAAAGGTATGGTTTGTATGACAGGAATCTTAGGTAATGAATGGACTATGAAAGATTTTTCTCCAATGGGAGACATACCATCGTTGGGCCGATTGACCGTTTACATGGGTGAATCCAAAAATCTATCCAAAGAATTATTACAGGAATTTATTGATGAAGTCGAAAAGGAAACTATCAAACTAAACATTGACAAAACCTTTAGACTAGATACCGTTTCAGAAGCGCATCAATATATGGAAGACAATAAAGCGAAAGGGAAAATAGTCGTTAAAATCTAATAAAACTCCTTGCTGGCGCGCGTCTGCGAAGCGTGACCCTATCAAAAGGAAAATTGCAACTTCTTCAAGGTTTTATTCGCTATTTTTAGTTCCTACAAAATATTTCCAACTATGAAAAGAATCGTACCCCTCCTAATCGTATTGATTTGTACTCAAACTTTTGGCCAAGAAGCCATGCGCCGTTGGCGCAAATTAAACCAGGTACGCAATGACAAATTCGATTTAATATTGCCCGAAGCCATGCGTGAAAATAACATAGATATGTGGATCGTGACCAACCGAGAAGGGAATCTCGACCCCTTGTACTCTGATATGGGCGAAGGCTACGTCGGCGGTAATGCCTATTATATTTTTACCGATACAGGCGAAGACCGTATTGAACGTGCTGCATTAGGTGTTGGCGGCTATTTGTTGAAGGAGGGTGGTGCCTATGACTATTTTGGTTCGGCAGACGAGCTCAAAGCATTCGTCAGCAAACGCAATCCGAAAACCATAGGGTTGAACATGTCCAAAAACTTTGGGGGTGCCGATGGACTTACCCATTCTACCTATTTGGAGCTCACAGAGATCTTAGGTAAAGCGTATGCAAATCGTTTTGTTTCCGCTGAGAAGCTCGTTTCCGATTTTCGGTCACGACGTGTGGCTAGTGAAATTGCCATTTATGGCGAGGCTGGAGAGTTTTCCTATACCATAGCGGAAAAAGCCTTTTCAAACGAAGTCATCACACCCGGAGTCACCACCTTAGAAGATGTTGCCTGGTTTATGAAAGAACAACAGTTCAAAAATAAGCTCGGCTCTTCATTTGGTATGCCTTCGGTATATATTACCGGTCCTGATGGAGTTGTCGCTACCTCTACCGACCGCATCATTCAACGTGGTGATGTGTTGATGTTGGATTGGGGTGTGGGCCTCATGAATATGTTCACCGATATGAAACGTATCGCCTATGTGCTCAAAGAAGGTGAAACACAGGTGCCTGCGGGAATCCAAAATGCCTTTGATCAGGGCGTGAAAGTCCGCGATATCATCAAAAGAACCATCAAAGCGGGTGTCACGGCCCAAATAGCTGAAGACGCCGTATATGCGGCCTTGACCAAAGCAGGATTCAACAAAATGAAGGGGTTCAACAAATTCACCGATTTGGATAAAACAGACGTCATCATTGGTTGTCATTCTGTGGGTAACTGGGGCCATGGTATCGGGCCTTCGATTGCATTTTTCAACCCGGTTCGTATGGGGTATGAACTAAAACCCTCTAATTTAATTTCGATCGAGCTATTTGCCTATACCAAAATACCCGAATGGGGCGGTAAAAAACTCCGTGTTCCTTTAGAAGATGATGCGGTGATAACGGAACGCGGAATTGAATGGCTGTATCCTATAAATCCGCGGATTTTGGTGATTAAATAAAGTGCTTGATGCAGACCATATACGGAGATATAAAAAATAGCCGTAAGAACAATTTGGAATGGTTCAAAATTTCATATCCATTCTGATAATGGGTATTGGAATATTAGGGGCAGTCAAAACACTAGAAATAAGCGATGCTGAAAACCGCAAAAAAGAATTGTTATGAATAAAATAGTATTCCTAATTTTACTTTCAACTACTTCGGTAATTTATGCTCAAAATATGCGCGTTCGTGATTACGGTATTGAAATAGGCGTTTTAAAAACAGGTGCTCTAAATGCTATCACCGATGTGGATGGGGTGAAAGTCGGACACACAACTTTAATCGAAGGGAATAGTATACGTACCGGTGTAACCGCCATACTCCCCCACTCCGGGAATATTTTTCAGCAAAAAGTGCCCGCCGCAATTTATTTGGGTAATGGCTTCGGAAAATTGGCGGGATACAGCCAAGTCAAGGAATTGGGGAATATCGAAACGCCTATCATCTTGACCAATACCCTTGGCGTACCAGCGGCTTCGGATGCCTTGATTACCTATACTTTAGACCATTCCGATAATAGTGATGTACGATCGGTCAATTCCATAGTGGGCGAAACCAATGATGGTTGGCTCAATGATATTCGCGGTAGGCACGTAAAGGAACAACATGTTCTGGATGCTATTAAAAATGCAAAAGGTGGTACCGTCGAAGAAGGTAATGTGGGCGCTGGTACAGGAACCATTTGCTTTAATTATAAAGGTGGAATCGGGACTTCGTCAAGGCGTATTCCAAAATCTTATGGCGGATACACCGTTGGGGTCTTGGTACAGACCAATTTTGGAGGCATTTTTGAATTAAACGGTGTACCTATTGCCAAGGAATTGGATAATTACCCAAGGCAGTATACCTACGATGTCGACGGTTCTTGTATGATCGTAGTTTTGACCGATGCTCCCTTGAGTTCCAGAAATCTAGAACGAATGGCGAAACGGGCTATGATGGGCCTAGCTAAAACCGGTGGCATCGCCTCCAACGGCAGTGGTGATTATGTAATTGCAGCTTCTACGGCCAAGGAAAATTTGATTCCCTATACAAGTGAATCCCGTTATAAAGAGACGAAGGAATTACGAAATGGAGCGGTGACCCCTCTATTTTTAGCCACTATCGAAGCCACTGAAGAGGCTATTCTGAATTCCCTTTTTGCTGCAAAGACCATGAAAGGCCGAGATGGACATGAAATCGAGGCATTACCCATTGTTAAGGCGCTCGAGGTCATGAAAAAGTATAGAGCCCTTAAAACGACTAAGGAATAGACCCATTAGGCCCTGTTTTTCTCCTCAATCCATTTGGCCATGTATTTGGTACTAGCCATACTTTGATGCAACAATAGTTGCCCGATAATATTTTGAGTACGATGCTTTTCTAACTTTTCAGTGATTTCCTCTATTTTGGTAAGCAATAGTTCTTCAAAGGCCTTAGCATTATAATTTGAATTGATAATTTTGAAGCCGTTCTCTTGAGCCGCGTTCCAAGTCGTCTGATTCAAAAATAATTCGACGCAGGTTTCTGCAAAGGTTTGAGCATCATCCGCTAGGCAGCCAGCAAACTCCAAACCATCATACATCCCCTCGGCACCAACGTAGGTCGTTACACTTGGTGTTCCGTTTAGCATGGCATCTATCAGCTTACCTTTGAGTCCTGCCCCGAATCGTAAAGGCGCTAAATTAACTTTGGCGTTTTGCATGACTGATTTGATATCCGAGGCCCATCCCTGAACTAAAAAGCCCTCTTTTCGATTGTCCAACTGGAGCATCTGTTCAGGTAAATAAGGCCCATAAATATGAAGGTTGGCATTAGGAAGCTGCTTTCGAATCAATGGCCATATTTCCGTTTTCAACCAAAGAACAGCGTCCACATTGGGTGCGTGCTTCCCATTTCCAATACAAATAAAGTAAGATCGTTCTTCAAAAGGCTTCCAGGTATTGGATACCTCTGAATTTATGGGTTTCAACATAAATGGGAGGTGAAGCAAATTCGCCCCATCCATCTTAACCATTTCCCGCAACAATTTCATTTCATAAGAGGAAATAATGAGTGACAAATCCGAACGAAAAATACTCGCCAATTCCCGCTTGCACAAATCCGTCTGCAACCAAAATTCGGTTGTACATGCCACATTGGCCTTGAACGCTTTTTCACGAGCCTTTCTTAAGGAATGTAAGTCTTCTGTATCCAATATCCGAAGGGCATTTGGGGCATATTCCGCCACACGCCAGCCAAATTGTTCTTCGGTCAGAAAACGGTCGAACAAAACGATATTCGGTTGCAGTTCTTTGATAAAACCATCGAAGCTAGGGTCGTTCAATTGAATCTGGGCTTTTTGTATGCCTATGCCTTCCAAATCCAAGGACAAAGAAGATGCACTTGCCGTACTTGAAAATGTAATTTGATAACCTTGACACGAAAAGAAACGCAATAATTGCAACATCCGATTACCTGCCGCCGTCGCATTGGGTTCGGGCCAGGTGAAGCCAATAACTAGAAGTTTTTTATTACTCATTCAGAGCTTGTTGACATTCGTCTTTGCGAGGCGTGTTTTAGCGAGGTGGCACGTTGTTCAAAATCAGCCATGGGTATAAACGGATTGCTTCGCTTTTGCTCGTAAGGGCGTACTCAGATTACATTCTTGCGGCAAACTTACGAGAAATGGCCGATCGCAGCTTACGCTCATAATCCTCTTCCAACCACTCTTTGTAGTTTTTGGTATTGTTCATGATGCAATATGAATATTGACGCACACGATACGAGATCTCCTCTTTCAATTGTTTGGCGAGTATACGGGCATCGAAAACATCTTCGGCATTCTCAACACATATTACTGCGTGTTGCTCAATGCTCTTCTCCAACACCGTTTTTGACTTTAAACCTTGAGCGAACACTTTCTTATACTCTGCTTTGATATCAAATTCAATGCTTTCCGATTTTGAAAATTTCTCACGAAGCGCAGTCGGCATTTCATAAATGAATTCTCGTTCAATATCCTCATCGTTCTTAATATTCTCCAAATAGAAATCCGGGAAATGAAATATTTCTTGCCAATCGACCGGAGCATTCCACATGCCGAAGCGGGCGATATTGTTTCCTAGATCCACGACGGTGAACTCTTTCTTGTTGGGCAGTACCCTAGAACCACGGCCGATCATCTGAAAATAAAGGGTCAAAGATCTGGTTGCTCTATTTAACATGATAGTTTCCACGGTTGGCTCATCAAAACCGGTAGTCAAAATACTTACGGAAGTCAGAATCGCATCTGGAGTCTCAGAAAACCATTGCAAAATCTCTCGGCGCTCTGCCGCATTGTTCTTGTTATCTAGATGCCTGATATTGTATCCGGCTTTCTTAAAGGTTTCGTACACATATCTAGATGTGTTGATCCCGTTATTAAAAATGAGTGTTTTGGTACCTTTTGCAATTTCGGTATAAGCGGTCAGAAGCTTTCCTAGCATACTTTGATTGCCATACAACTCATCGGAAGACTTTACCGTGTAATCACCACTAATACCCAACTTCAGGCTTTGCAGGCTTACATCATAATTATACATGTTCGCCTTTGACAAAAAATTCTTTTTGATCAACGAGTTTATCGACTCACCCACAATCAACTTTTGATAGTTGTCTTTCATGGGGAGTTTGATATTCGAACTCAAAGGTGTTGCTGTAACTCCAAGTATAGTGGACTTTTCAAAATACTTGAATAGTTTGCGAAAAGAATTGTAATGCGCTTCATCAATAATAACTAAGCCAATATTATTGATTTCGACTTTTTCTTCTTGTAATCTGTTGTTCAGCGTCTCGACCATTGCAACGAAACACATATAATCATCTTGGTCTTTCAGTTCTTTGACTTCACTGTTGATGATCTTATTTTGAACCCCGAATCCAGTCAGCATTTTAGAGGTCTGAGAGCTCAATTCAATGCGGTGGGTAAGTACCACCACTTTTTTTTGGGTTTGTTCAATATACCGTTTGGCGATTTCAGAGAAAACCACCGTTTTACCGCCTCCTGTTGGCAGCTGATACAGAATATTCGTGGTATCCTCTGACTCATCAAGACACTTGAAGATAGTGTTCAAATCTTCTAGTTGGTAGTCGTAGAGTGTCTTTTCCCTGTTATTTTTTTGTAATTCCAAACAGTAGGTGAATTTAAAATTTCGTCCGCAGCTTTGTTAAAAAGCTAATTTTGCAAAACTAATAGATTTTTGTGCGTAGGCGAAATAATACCTTCGAAAATGAATTTTATTTTCCTTTTTAAATGAATTTAATAGCCTTTAAGCTCCGAAACCAAATTCAACAATGATTCGCCTCTTTGCATTCGGCCATAGTTCTCCAATAGTTGTGGAACAACGGAATCGGTATCCGAAACACTCGCGTAATGCGGTGTAATATTGATTTTTTCATTTTCCCAGAAGGGATGTGTTAACGGCAACGGTTCTTGGTGAAAAACATCCAAAGTAGCGCCAGCAATATGTCCATTATCAATATAATCCAAAAGATCTTGATCTACTAGATGCCCTCCCCTAGCTGCATTGATGAGATATGCCCCTATAGGTAATTGCTCGAATATTCCGGCATTGAGAATCCCTGTCGTTTTGTTTGTCAAAGGTAATAGACAGACCAAGACTTGACTGGTGGATAAAAAACTTCCGAATTCGGTTTCACCCTGATAAGTGGTCACACCTTGTATTACTTTCTTGGAATTGGACCAGCCTTGAGGCTTAAACACAAAACGCAGCAAATCTTTCGCGAGCACAGTGCCCAATGCCCCCAAGCCCATAATACCAATGTTAAAATCGGAAATACGATAGTATGGTCTCGGCTTCCAGACTTTATGAAACTGGTCCACTTTATAGCCATTCAGGTGCTTCAAGAAACTAAAAATAGCAGCTAGTACATATTCCGACATATCGCTTGCCAACATGGTGTCGACCACCCTAGTAATAGGAAGGTCCTTGGGCGTAGTCTCATCCTCAAAAATAAAGTCGACTCCTGCCCCAGTCGACGCGATGTATTTTAAATTGGAATACGCTGCCAAAGATCCCTTAGGGTGTTTCCAAACCAAGGCCACTTCAACTAAATTTTTGTCATGGGGCTCTAAATAGCTGTATACCTTAATATTAGGGTCGGCAGTTTCAATAGCTGTCTTCCACAATTCTATTTTATCGTCTTGCCTGATAATGACTATACTCATATGTTGGTTGTTGGTGTAGTATTAATGCTATTTCCGGTGCAACTCCTAACAATGTACCGATTAGTTATAAAACGCATTTTTCAATTTTCTAAATTCTTTTCTAATCTAAAATATCCAAGGCCCTTGAGAACTCTTCCTGAAAAAGCCAATCGTTGTCTTGGGTAAATTGATAGACGTTTACGATTCTATCCTTAAAATCATGTACTAGTCCGTTAACGGAAACGTAGTGTATTACCTCTTTGAATGAATTCGACATACTCTTATAAAACGCATCAGGAACATTTTTTTCTAGGGAAAAAGATTGAGCGATTTCCAAATTATAGAGCATAACATCAGCTACTAAGTGTGCTTCGACCCCCAATTTGATAAAATGCTTGATATATTTTTGGGCTACCGACCTTCTAGCCTTAGGTCTTCTTCGTTTTACCGGAAAGTATTCGTTCGAGATCTTGGTTTTAGCCTCTTGTACCAGTTTGTCTTCTTTAGGATTGAAGACAAAGTCATAATATTCCTTTACAACTGGGAAACGCTGATATAGGTCTACTATTTGAGCTTCCAATGCTGCCTTTTTCAACTCACGTATATATTTCTGAAGTGCTCTCTTACTCATGAACAGGTTTTGTTTTTCAAAAATACGGTTTGAACACGTAAATACTTCCCTCGAGCCCATATATAGTTAATAT
>JARFRH010000318.1 GCA_029287355.1 Maribacter sp.
ACCTTATATGAGTCTTTCGAGCCAAGTCTTTTTAGAACATCGCTTTCCGATTTTCTTATCAAAAACTTTAATTTTCAAGAGGAAGTTTCACATTAGAGAATGACAAAACCAACACTAGATATCGCCATTATCATCATCAACTACAACTCTTCGGAGTTTACTATAAAATGTATTGAGAGCGTATTGAAAAACACATCAATGGATTTTCAATATGAACTTATTATAGTCGATAACGCATCGAAAATAGAAGACTTTGAAACCTTAAAATCAGCCATTACAGCGCTTGAAAACGAAAAAGTTTCTTTGCATCGAAGTCGTTTCAATACCGGTTTTGGCGGAGGCAACATGCATGGAGTACAGTTTGCCAATGCCCAGTATTACTTGTTTCTCAACAATGATACTTTAGTGATAAACGATCCAATTAAAATATGTTTTGATTTTATGGAACAAAGGACAGATGCGGCTGTCTGTGGTCCTCAAATTCAAAATGAGTATGGAGAGAAACAATTAAGTTTTGACTATTTCACCTGTTTTGGTAGGGAAGTCTTTGGAAAAAAATTCATCGAAATAGTATATCGCAAACCCAATCGTAGAAAGCAGTACGCCGAACCCCTTTCTGTTGACTATGTTAATGGGAGTTTTCTATTTTTCAGGGCTGAAGATTTTGATGCTATCGGAGGCTTCGATACAAACATCTTTCTTTATTTTGAGGAAAGTGATATTTGTTATCGACTTAAGCAAAAAGGGAAAAAGACCTATTTCATTCCGTCCGTATCGTACACACATTTCCAAGGGCAAAGTATCAACAAAACTAAAATACCGATTGCCATTAAAAAAGAATTGAAAACCTCTATGTTCTATGTTATCCGAAAGAACTACGGGTATTTTCAATACCAATTGCTACGGCTGGTTTTTATTGTACGGTATGGCCTGACTTCGATGATAAAACCAAGATATTTTAAACTGTTCTATGGCATTCTGATTGGTCTTCCGATGGGAGAATCCTTAAAACAAAAACAAGTAATCGAAGACTGAGCATACCATTACTTCTTAATAGATACGCTATTTTTGTCTGAGCAAAATTAGAGAAATATGAGGCCATGACGGAAGAAATAAACAATGCCATTGAAGTACTTGCAGCGGGCGGTCTAATTCTATACCCGACCGATACAATTTGGGGCATTGGTTGTGACGCTACCAATGAACAAGCCGTACAAAAAGTATATGATCTAAAACAACGTGAAGATAGTAAAGCTTTGATCTGTTTAGTGGCAAACGATGGTATGCTCGAGCGATATATTTCAAAGGTGCCTGACCTTGCCTACGATATTATGGATTTATCGACCAAACCCACTACGATTATCTACGATGAACCCAAAGGCATAGCAAAAAACCTAGTAGCTCAGGACAATACCTTGGCAGTCAGAGTAGCCTCGGATAAGTTTTGCCAATATCTGATCAACAAATTCAAAAAGCCTTTGGTTTCGACTTCCGCGAATATTTCTGGAGAGCCTACACCTCAAAACTTTGGTCAAATCAGCCAACCAATTTTTAAAGGAGTGGACTATATAGTAAATTTGCAGCAAGATAATCAGAATGGAAGTCCTTCGGCAATTATCAAACTCAGTACTGATGGTAAAGTAAAAGTGATTCGGAAATAAAAACCTTTCGACTAAAGAAAGGGAATTACCTAGGAGCTTCACTATTTTAAAACCTTGAATATCAAACATTTAATCCTTTGAACCACAAACAAGCACTTTCCAATCCCATATTCAAAATAGTAGCCCATGCGGCCGAAGAACTTGGGGTAGACTGCTACGTCATAGGTGGTTTTGTTCGGGATTATCTGCTACATAGAGGAATCCCAAAAGATATCGATATTGTTGCCGTCGGCAGTGGAATTGAATTGGCAAAGAAAGTGGCCTCAAAATTAGATGGAAAACCTAAGGTTTCCGTTTTTAAGAACTTTGGCACTGCAATGATAATGAGCAATGCTGTCGAAATTGAATTTGTAGGAGCCCGTAAAGAGAGCTACCACCGCGATAGCCGAAAACCAGTTGTCGAAGATGGAACTTTGGAGGACGACCAAAAACGAAGGGATTTTACCATTAATGCCCTGGCCATTTCCCTGAATAAATCGGATTACGGAAATCTTCTCGACCCATTCGGGGGAATTACCGATCTAGAACAAAAAATCATCCGCACTCCTTTAGCACCGGATATTACCTATTCTGATGACCCATTGCGAATGATGCGCGCTATTCGATTCGCGACACAATTGGGTTTTACCATTGAATTACCATCGCTTCAAGCCATTACAACGAATAAGGAACGCATTGAAATCATTTCAAAAGAACGGATTGTCGACGAGCTTCATAAGATCATGGCAAGCCCAAAACCCTCTGTCGGTTTTGCTTTACTTCATAAAACGGAACTCCTAACATACATACTTCCTGAGCTATTGGCCCTTCAAGGCATAGAAGAAATCGAAGGACAGCGGCACAAGGATAATTTTTGGCATACGTTGGAAGTCGTTGATAACATTTGCAAAACTACGGATGACCTATGGCTAAGATGGGCGGCCCTTTTACATGATATTGGAAAAGCACCGACGAAAAAGTTTCACAAAAAAATCGGATGGACGTTTCATGGCCACGAATTCGTTGGCTCAAAAATGGTCTACAAGCTCTTTAAAAGACTTAAGATGCCTTTGGATGATCGAATGAAGTTTGTTCAAAAAATGGTATTAATGAGCTCAAGACCCATCGTACTCTCGGAAGATTTTGTAACGGACTCGGCGGTGCGCCGTTTGGTTTTTGATGCTGGAGACCATGTTGAGGATTTAATGACCTTGTGTGAGGCCGATATCACTACCAAAAACCCTAAAAAGCAGAAGAAATATAAGGACAACTTCAAAATTGTTCGTCAAAAAATCAAAGAGGTAGAAGCACGTGATCACATTCGAAACTTTCAACCACCCGTTTCTGGAGAAGAAATCATGAAGACCTTTAATTTGAAACCTTCTAAAGAAATAGGTATGATCAAAGAGGCCATAAAAGAGGCTATTTTAGAAGGGGAGATTCCGAACGACTATGAAGCCGCAAAAAAACTAATGATAGTAATTGGGAAAAAAATGGGTCTGAAAATATCCTGACGACCTTCTTTAGAGTACCGCTTGTCCCTTGACTTAATTTTATATGAAATCTTTAGTTTTCTACTGCCCTTATCTTACTAAAGTATGGTAATTTTGCACTGAAATCCATTCAAATGAAGGCGAAGAAATACTTTCGTAAAACAGCAAAAACATCCTTGGTTTTGGTTTATTTGGTCATCGTAGCTGGTGCAGTTGTGCGAATGACCGGCAGCGGTATGGGCTGCCCTGATTGGCCCAAGTGTTTCGGATATTATATCCCCCCAACAGAAGAATCGCAACTGAAATGGCAGCCAGAAAAAGAATTTAAAAAAGGCCAGGCCATTATCATTAATGACGAACTTCAAGTTGCCAACAAAGATTTTAAGACCTTATCAAGCTATAGCAGTTTAAATTGGGAACCCTATACCAAACACGAATATGCTATTTTCAATCCGTGGCATACTTGGATTGAATTCATTAACCGCCTTTTTGGCGCATTAGCCGGGTTGGCTACTCTAGTAGTGGCTTTCCTTTCAATTGGGTACTGGAAAAAGAACAAAAAAGTCACGGTTCTTTCTTGGTTGGTGGTAGTTGCAATGGGTTTTCAAGCTTGGTTAGGAGCTACCGTTGTCTACTCTGTTTTAAACCCTTTCAAAATTACCATACACATGGTCATGGCCTTGGTTATTGTTGCCATGCTACTCTATTTGATAGCGATTTCAAATATTAAAAGCCGAGTATTCAAATACGATAGAACAACTTTGATTCTTTTTGTGACTGCATTGGTCTTTACTTTGATTCAGGTTATTTTAGGTACGCAAGTACGAGAATTTGTAGATGCACAAGTCGCTTTAGTAGGTGAAGATTCGAAAAATCTATGGTTACAAGACCCAACCGTTCAATTTTATATTCATCGTTCTTTTTCAATTGTCGTGACTTTATTGAACTTGTTCATTGCATTTCGAATTTATAAATTGGGTTCTGGGCATTCTAAGATCAACTGGGTATTACTGCTCATCTTGTTCGAAGTCATTACCGGTATGGCCATGTATTATATGAGTTTTCCTTTCGCAACACAACCTATTCATCTCATTTTGGCTTCCCTCCTTTTCGGGGTACAGTTCTATTTGGTTTTGGAGGTATTAAAATCGAAAAGAAGCCTCAAAACTTTGTAACTTTACCCTCCACAAAAAAACGCTGATGATTTATAAAATTCGCATCATCTTGGATGCTCAAGACGATATCTTTAGGGATATAGAGATTGAAGCAAGTAATTCGATGGAGGAATTCCATAATGCGATTGCGCAGTCCTTTGGATTTTTAGGTAATGAAATGGCCTCATTCTATACCTGTGACAGTGAATGGAAACAAGATGAGGAAATCGCTCTTTTCGATATGAGCGAAACCGGATCCGATGTTCGATTGATGAACGAGACTTTTTTAGAAGACGTGATGAACGCTCAAAGTCCGAAACTAATATATGTATATGACTTTTTGAGCATGTGGACTTTCTTTGTAGAGTTAGCCGATATCGTAGAAAATGAATCTGGCATCACCTATCCGAACGTATTGTTCAGTTTTGGTGAATTGCCTGAAACGCCTCCAGAGAAAAATTTCAAATCTGAGCCAACATTCGATTTCGATGACACCCTTGAAAATTATGATGATCTTGATTTTGATGAAAATTGGAATTAAAATTGAGCGGCCATCATTGTCATTTCAATCGCAACCCAGAATTACCCAAAACAATTATTCTTAAAAAAGATTTCCTCTTACGAGGAAATGAAAATAAAATACATTCTTAATGATCAACCTCTATTCTACCCAAATCGAAAGCATCTCTATCCACCGAGTAGGAAACAAAAACAAGGGAGAGGTAGCCTTTTTATCCGAAGAACCTACCGCACTAAATGACGAAACCACTGGTCTTTTAAAAGAGTATTTCTTCAAACCATTTCGAGAAAAAGAAGAGAATTACTTTAAGCTTTCCAATGAGGTAGATGTTGAATTCAATGAATTGTACGAAGTAGTCTCCGAAATATTTTCGGATCCTTCTTCTGCCCATATGAATTCCAAAAAAATAGCGACCCATCTTTTCGAACAATCCAATCATCCACATATTAAAAGTGGTGAGGTATATGTGACCTACCTTACCGGTTTGGTTCTTGACAATACCAAAGTAGATGCCGTTGGAATTTTCAAAAGTGAGTTAAAACATGATTTTTTACAGTTTGCAGAAAAAGGAAGTAACCTCGACATTATCATTCAACAGGGCATCAATATCAATAAATTGGACAAAGGATGTCTTATTTTCAACATCAACAAAGAGGAGGGTTATAAAGTACTTTCAGTAGATAGTAACCGCTATGATGCGAAATATTGGTTGGAGAATTTCTTGGGCGTAGATGCATTGGCCGACGAAAACTTCTACACCAAGAACTACTTAAAATTCTGTCAAAACTTCGCCAAGGATGTCGTTTTACCTGCTGAAGATAAGCAACAAGAGGTACTGTTCATGAATAGGGCAGTAAACCATTTTGCCAAGAATGATGAATTCGAAGAGAGCACCTTTTTGACGGAGGTAATGGAAAACCCCGAATTGATACCAGAGTTCAAAAACTACAAGGTCGAGAAAGGACCCAAGTATAGTATTGAAGATGTTTCCAATTTCGACATTGCCAATAAGGCTGTTTCAGATGCCAGAAAGAAAATAAAAAACGTTATCAATTTGGATACCAACATCCAAATCAAAATGGATTTCATAAATCCTGAATCCGCCGAAAAATTCGTTGAAAAGGGATGGGACGAAGAGCGACAGATGTACTATTACCTCGTATATTTCAATAAAGAGCAAAAAAGCTAGGGATTTGGTCAGGGCAGTTTTATCTTTTGCTCAATAATTTGCTTCATACTCACGTCCTCATAGTTTCTTCTTACAAAATGAAGTGCAAGATCTAAAACCTCTCCCATGGTATTGCATTTTTTAAAATTCACGTCCAAGGTCAATTCGTAAATTTGATCTTTGAGGAGCGCTATGTTTTCCGTCGTAGAGATGATATCGTTTTTACAAATCTCCCTTAGTTTCTTGATACGATTCCCCGAACTCAAAATGCGTTTTGCTACAATCGACCTTTCCTCAAGTTTATATTGATCCACTGAATTTTTTAGCAATTTATACCTTACGAGCTCAACCATTTGGAAATTCTCCTTGAAAAACTGTGGGCGATATACTTTCAATTTCCCCTCGAAACATTGTTGATCGAAATCAATGGCCCTGATTTTATAGACCACGTGGTCAAAATCATGTGTAGGAACGATTACGTAGTTGTAGGATCGCATATCACCCAGTAACCTGATCATACAACGTTCATTGAATTTCACGAATTCCTTTGCTAATTGCGCTTTCTCTGATTCAGAACACTTCGGAAGAAACTCCTTGATGAACACATCTCCGGGAATACCTGCAATATGTTCCTCAATCAATGTGTCTTTGTATACCAAAAAGTTAAGATTATATGGAGAAAGCATGTGTTCCAACTCCAGACCATAAACCCTTGAGGCATCCGTCTTTTTTATATAGAAATAGGTGAAGTTATCATTCAGAATATTCCTGACCTTTATGCGAAATGGTTTGGAATTTCCGAAAGTACAGTAGTCTACAGCATCAATATTTAAATACTCTATGATTCTATTGCTACCATCTGAATGAAGAATAGAATATACCTTTTTAAGGCTTAAATCGATTTCTTTGCGTTCCGCATCGGAATAATAAACCCTGACCCACAGCGTGTCCTCATCATTGGTATCATACACGACTACCGAACCCGCAAATCGCAGCAAATCTTCATAAAATACAGGAAGCTCAATTTTACGGCTATATTGCTCCAAATAGGCATCCAATCGTTCACCTACCGGATAGGCAGGCTTCTTTTTCGACATTAGTTTTTCTTCAGACATATCCCAACTTCCAGATTAGTGCTCTTCTATGGATTATTATACTCTTTTACTGTAAATGAAGGCATTTAATGCATAAAATCTCGATGAAACACAAAAAAAAATAGCCTATTGTGGTAGCTAATTTACGTAATACTTTTAGTTACCACAGTGTAGCCACGTTTTACAACATATGATTGCGTATTAATGAAGGTTGGTCTTTTTTTGAGGTTGGGCAAAATCTGTCCATCCCAAATTAAAGTGACCACTAATGATACGTAAATTACTAATTTTCTGCTTGCTAATCGGTTTTGCAATTTCTGCAAAAGCACAATTAAGCGACCTTCATTATTTACCGCCCTTAAAACAAGGTCAGAACAATGCAGGAATACGTCAGCAAGCGATATACCTATCTACCCCAGAACCTACACCATTTACGGTAAATGTCTATAGAGGTACCGACCCTACTCCGGTAGATTCATATACTATTTCAAATGTAAGCCCAGATGTCCATATCATGTCAAATGGGGATAATAATGTCATTTTGGTCAATAATGCCAATACGGGTATTGTACTCAACAATAGTGGATTGCGATTCGAGTCGCCCAGCGGGAATCGATTCTATGTAAATTATCGTGGTAGTAGTAACGCTCAATCCGCTTCATTGACTTCCAAAGGGAGGGTTGCCATGGGCACCCGTTTTAAATGGGGAGGGGTACCGAATTTGGGGAATCATCCTTCAAAATCAAATACCTTGGGTATCATGGCGACCGAAGATAATACCACCATTGACCTATTTGGCTACGATCCCGGTTGCGAGTTTAGAGTAGGCAATGATAGAGCTGGTATTACCGCTGACACCTACCAAATTACGCTTGACGCCAATGAATCGTTCGTTTTTGAGACCTATATCGGTAACTCACCCACACAAGCCCATGAAGATGGATAATCCAGTGACCAATCTCGCTATTACGGATAATCTACCCGCGGGACTTGACTTTTTGTCGGCCACAATATCAAATGGCTCCTTCACCTATCCAAATTGGAATCTGGGCACAATGAATTCAGGTGATATCGCAACGATGACAATAGCCGCGAAAGCCTTAATGACCAATATTTATTTAACTTCCCAAACCCATACCAATACGGTAACGAATAGCCAAGACCAAACTGATAGTAATAGCACCACTGA
>JARFRH010000322.1 GCA_029287355.1 Maribacter sp.
TGCTGCCAACCCCGCATCCGATATGACCATCCTGATCGCTATCCAAAATAAACACACAAGCGTCGGTAATTTCCAAATCGCCATCTCGACGCGCGTCTGAAACGACCAACGATTGCGGTTGAGCGTCATAACCCACCACCGAGAGGTAAAATGTTTCTTTGGAATAAGCGATTCGAATCTCGGTTTTCTCAGTGGCCGGGCGACCAAAATTGGGTTGCGCTTGGATCAAATCACCAAAAGGCTCGATTTCCTTCCAAGCGGGATCGTTCAAAACCTCTCCGTCGATTGACGGAAGGGTTTCAATTGCGACGGCCTTCGCCGTGGGTCTTTCACTTATATTTACTATAGGTGTATTTTGAGCGGAAACGGTTATGGTCGCGCCTAATATCAGAAGAAAGAAGGCCGATGGGAACTTCATTAGCATAGTTGGGTGGTTGTTTAATAGGAACTAAAATAGCATTAATTTGGAATACATAAAGGTAGCCAAAACAAAAAGCGACCCGAAAAGCCGCTTTTCAATATATATGATTAAAAACTTCTAGCTCAATTCTTGCTGAACCAAGTAGTAAAATGCTGGTCTACTCTTCATACGGATACTTGACATTTTGCCAGCCACAGCATTGATGGCGGCCATGGCCTTATCCTTATCGGAAACACCCAACTTTTTCTCAACGAAATTTCTTCTTACCGTTGCCAATTCTGACTCATCTGTGCCCGATACCAAAGTCGCATCTTTATTGTTTACCATCGACTTCAAACTATTGACATATCCATCTAATATGTCATGATCGATGTTGGATACACCACACTCATTCAACTGGCTAACAGCAGTTGATTTCAATGCTGCTAATTTGTCTGCTAAATCACTCATAATACTGTTTTTAAGGTTATCCGGATTACTACAATCCTTTGTTTCAAAGTTCTACTTGTAAGTTATAAATATAATTGTCAATTTCGCAACAACCACATGAAAATTTAGTGATATATTTAGCTTTTCATCCTTCAAAAACAACATACAATATCTTGGAAGCAATCAGCTATTCACAGGCTCGGCACATTCAAGAGCAAATAGTGCTTTTTCGTGAACATCAAAATAATCCTTAATTATATCACTGCAATGAAAACCAAGATAGCTTTAATTATCACCTTCTTATTGATCTTCGTATCCATTAGTGTTACCGCACAACAACTCCTAGAGAATCATGATGTGATTGCGGGCATATCCAAAGATAGACTAGAGCGCTATGATGCGTTTCTAGAACATGAAATCGAATTAGGAAAAATACCCGGTGCAGTTTCGCTGGTCATGCGCAAAAATAAAGTCATTCATAGCGCTTCTTATGGGTATAAAAGTCTCTCCGAAAATTTAGAAATGGAAGAAGATGGTATCTTTCATATTATGTCAATGACAAAACCCATCGTGACGGTTGCCTTTATGATGTTGTATGAGGAAGGGTATTTTCAATTGTGGGATCCGGTGTCTAAGTATATACCGGAATTCACCGACCTAAAGGTTGCCAAAGATGTTTTGCAGGGATCGGATGGGGAGTCGGAAGAAATTAAATCACAAGTAACCATTCATCAACTGTTATCGCATACAGCCGGATTCTCACATGGACTTTCTGGAAACAAGCTAGACAATGATATCGCAAAGGCCCTTTATATGGAACCTCAAAAAGATATTGAAAGCCGAGTGAATACCTTAGTAAGTTTGCCACTCATTGGGCAACCCGGTGAACAATGGAATTACAGTGCCTCGCCCGATGTCTTATCCCTATTAATAGAGAAGTTTTCAGGTATGACAACTGCCAAGTTTTTACAGGATCGCCTCTTTGACCCTCTTGGTATGAAGGATACCGGATATAATATCGCCAAAGAAAATCAAAATAGATGGGTCGCCGTTCACAATTACAACGAGGAGGGTAGCATGGTGAACTCGGAACAACAATTGCCCTTCGAAGGAAATACGGTTTTTGGCGGAACACACGGCTTATTTTCAACAGCTGCGGACTATATGGTTTTTTGTCAAATGCTTTTGAACAATGGCCAATGGAAAGGCAAACAATATCTGAGTCCGAAAACAGTGGAAATCATGACCATAAACCAAGTAGGTGACCTCTTCCAAGCACCGGGTCAAGGTTTTGGCTTCGGCTTTGGGGTGACAACAGATTTAGCCGCTACCAAAAGTTCTGGATCCGTTGGACAATATTACTGGGGTGGTGCATACTGCACTTACTTTTTTATAGATCCTAAAGAAGAACTTATCGCCATCTTAATGACACAGGTACAACCTTACAATGACTACTACTCAACTGTAATGCGCCAATTTATTTATCAGGCCATTACCGATTAATTATCGCCTTGGCACTATGATGTCAATATAATTTTTCTATCTTTTATCCCTTAAAACGACCAACATTATGACCGCATATATTTTTGAATTTATTGGAACCGCAATGCTTATTCTCATCGGAAACGGGGTTGTCGCCAATCTGGTATTGAAAGACACCAAAGGGTCGGATTTAGGTTGGGTAGGTATCTCATTGGCATGGGGTATTGCCGTATTCACCGGCGTTTTTATTAGTGCAGACGGAAGTGGCGGCCATCTCAACCCCGCAGTGACCATTGGATTGGCAACGGCCGGTAAGTTTGAATGGGCACTGACACCGGGCTATATCATATCTCAGGTATTGGGTGCGATGATGGGTAATTTCTTGGTATGGCTCTCTTATAAAAAACACTATGATGCTACCGAAGATCAAGGTGCGATTTTAGCAACTTTCTCCACTGCCCCTGCGATAAGAAATTCGTTTTGGAATGTAATATCAGAGGCCATAGGCACATTCGCCCTTGTCTTTGGAGTGTTCTTCATCGCCGGAGGATCTGTTGGGGAAGAAGCCATCAAACTAGGTTCTTTAGATGCACTACCCGTTGCGCTTCTCGTCATAGGTATTGGATTTGGATTGGGTGGGGCTACGGGTTATGCCATCAACCCGGCCCGTGACTTTGGTCCGCGTATCATGCATGCATTACTGCCCATCAAGGGTAAAGGCAGCAGTGATTGGGCCTATGCTTGGATACCAATAGTTGGGCCAATTCTTGGTGCACTTGCCGCGGCCGGAGTATATATTTTTTTGGGGAATTAATCGAATCAAAATAAAAGAAAATGAAAGGAATTAGGTTATTCTGCTTTGCAATTTGTATTGCAAATTTTATTAGCGCACAAGAAATAATAGAAGTCCCTCATGAAAAAGCAAAAGATGTAGTATGGGAAAGCGATGAAAAAGCGTACTTCTCAGATATCTGGCAAAATGATGTGGTCACCAATGTTTCGGTGCCATCAATAGAAGTATTCCGTCCTGAAAACCCGAATGGCACTGCGGTTGTTATTGCCCCTGGCGGAGGACTTTATGCCTTGAGTATTACGAGTGAAGGTACTCAAGTCGCGGAGTGGCTAGCCAAAAAAGGCATTACCGCTTTTGTATTGAAATACAGATTGGTGCCTACAGGCGAAGATGGTGTCAAAGAGATATCTGACGAAGGTGCAACCAACCCTTCCAGAATAGGAGAACGTGTAGCGCCAGTTATGCCCTATTCGATTGCGGATGGCCTTTCGGCCATAGCACATGTTCGCGAAAATGCAGCGAATTTTAAAGTAGACCCAAAAAAAATCGGTTTTATGGGTTTCTCCGCCGGAGGTGCCGTTACCATGGGGGTCGTTTATAACTATAACGAAGCGAACAAACCGGATTTTATTGTACCCGTGTATCCGTGGACATCTGCCTATCCCGTACAAGATGTACCGGAAGATGCTCCACCGATGTTGGTCGTATGTTCCAGTGATGATCCACTCGGCTTGGCTGCAGGTAGTGTTGAATTGTATTCATCTTGGTTGAAAAGCGGAAAAATAGTTGGCCTTCACATGTATGCCAAGGGAGGTCATGGCTATGGCATGAAAAAACAAAACCTACCCTCTGACGGCTGGATCGAACGTTTCTATGATTGGTCCGTTGCAGAAGGAATCACCGCCCCTCTAGCAAAATAATAGTATAATTCAAGTCCGCTATGAAAAAACTGTTGTTCTCAGTTGTATTGATTTCAACTTTTGCATTTTCTCAAGACCCTACGCGTTTTGCCGATGAAGTAGAAGCCATTCAAAAAAAATACGATACCCTCTGGGATGCCTCTAAAGAAACGATAGTTTTCACGGGTAGTTCGAGCGTTCGAATTTGGAAAGATCTACAAGAACGTTTTCCGGAACATCAAATCGTAAACTCAGGTTTTGGAGGCTCACAGGCATCTGATTTATTATACTATTCCGAAGAATTCATACTCCGATTCAGGCCTAAAAAGGTATTTATCTATGAGGGTGACAATGATGTTTCCGAAGGAAAAAAATCCAAGGAAATCATGAGTGATATTTCGGAAATCATTTCAAAAATAAGAGCGCAAGACGCTACTACCGAAATTGTTCTGATCGCTGCCAAACCCAGTATCGCTCGCTGGAGTTTAAAGAAAGATTTCAAACGTTTGAATCGCAAATTCAGAAAACTGAGCCGAAGAGATGTTCAAATGAACTATGCCGACGTATGGAAACCGATGTTGAGCCGTAGAAAAGTAAAAGAAGATATTTTTATCGAAGACGGACTGCATATGAATGCCAAGGGCTATGAGATATGGTATGAGACCTTAAAACCCTATTTAGAATAAATGTCACCTTGAGCGCTCCCGAAGCGTCGGGAGCGCTCAAGGTGATACTATAACATAAGAAATTAATTCAATCAACATTTTCAAGAAATGAAAAATTCAATTTTAGTTAAAAGCCTACTCGTTTTTCTTACAATAATGGCCTTCAGCGCCTGCATCGAAGAAAAAAAGAAACGCGTCATCAATTTTCCGCAGACTGATTTGTCGACCGAAAATCTGATTCCGAAACCGATGAAAATGATTGCCACCAATGGCGGATTTGCTTTGGATCAGTTCACGGCCATCTATACTTCGGATAATGCAGGTTATGAAGAGGTGGGAAAGTTCTTGGCCGAAAAAATAAAAGGAAAAACCGGTTTGGATATACAGGTCAATGTCGCTGAAATACCGGATATGGAAACCGTAATCTACATCAACCGATCGGATAGTTTGGAACTGAACGCACCGGAGGCCTATCAATTGTATATCACCCTAGATTCCGTCATTCTGAATTCGAATACGGCTGAGGGCGCTTTTAGAGGAATACAGACCATCAGGCAGTTGATTCCCGAGACGCGCAGTGATAGTTTGGCGGCTTATCCCATTTGGACGATCCCCACGGGGAAAATTAGCGATAGCCCTCAATTCGAATATCGGGGCTCGATGTTAGATGTCGCGCGTCATTTCTTCAGTGTGGAAGATGTTAAAAAATACATCGACCTGCTCGCCTACTACAAATACAACGTACTTCATTTGCATCTTACGGATGACCAAGGCTGGCGTATTGAAATCAAATCATGGCCGCTATTGACCGAGGTGGGTGGCAGCACCGAAGTTGGTGGCGAGGCAGGAGGTTTCTACACGCAGGAAGAGTACAAGGACATCGTCGCTTACGCGGCAGAACGGCACATGGTCATCGTACCTGAAGTTGATATGCCCGGGCATACGAATGCGGCCTCGGTCTCATACCCTGTTTTTAACGGTACTGGCATAACCCCTGAACTCTATGAGGGCACTCAAGTGGGCAAAAGTACCTTCGCCACAAGAAAAGACACCCTGTATTCCTTTTTGGATGATGTGGTGGGCGAAATTGCCGCCATCACTCCCGGACCTTATTTTCATATTGGAGGTGATGAAAGCCACGTCACCAAAAAGAAAGATTACATCTACTTCGTGGAGCGTGTGGAAAAAATAGTACGAAAGCACGGCAAAAGAATGATCGGTTGGGATGAAATCGGGCAGGCCAAGATGGACTCCAGCTCTATTTCCCAATTTTGGGCGAGCAAGGAAAATGCATTGGATGCGGTAGCCATGGGAATGAAAATCATCATGTCTCCTGCCACAAAAGCCTACCTCGATATGGAATATGATACCCTTTCGAAACATGGCCTACATTGGGCAGCGTACATTCCGACGGACAGCGCTTATATCTGGACACCGGAAAGCTATGAAGGTATTCCCATGGAAAACATTTTGGGTATTGAAGCCCCGCTATGGTCAGAAACCATCAGTGATATCGGGGAATTGGAATATTTGGCCTTCCCGCGTGCCATTGGGTATTCAGAACTCAGTTGGTCTATTCCGGAGAATCGCGATTGGGAAAACTATAAAATACGTTTGGCGAATCAGGCACCCTTTTTAGACCGTATGAACGTGAAGTATTACCCTTCGCCATTAATCGATTGGAAGAAGAGTAAATATTCGTATAAAGAGATTGAGAAGGATTAAAGGGAGTCTAAGGGGCTTGCTATATTCGACAAACTTCTTGGGGTCACTTTGGTATACATCTGAGTGGTCTTTATTGAATTGTGGCCTAAGAGTTCTTGTATGAACCTCATATCTGCACCAGCTTCGAGTAAGTGCGTCGCATAAGAATGTCGTAGACCATGAATACCAATTTGTTTGTTTATGCCGGCCTTACCCATTGCCTTTTTAAAGACCTGCTGTAAGCTCGATTTGGCATAAGCCCCCCCATACCTCCCTTCAAACAAGAACTTTTTAGGGCGGTAGCTAATGTAATATTCTCGTAATTTCGGCAAGATGCTCGCCGGTAATGGCACATAACGGTCCTTTTTTCCTTTAGCCCCTTGAACATGTACAAGCATTCGTTTACTATCAATATCGTTAAGTTTTAGCTTGACCACCTCGGATACCCGTAGCCCCATACCGTAGCAAAGTTGCAAAGCGATTAAGTGTTTCAGATTTCCAGTAACCCTAAAGAGCTTTTTCACTTCAGATTTGCTAAGTATTTTGGGTAGCTTCAAAGCTTTTTTAGGCCGTGGAATGTCAAAGAACATTTTTGGTCGGTGCAGTACTTGCTCAAAAAAGAATTTGATGGCATTTATTTTTCCGTTTATTTTACGTTCACCCATTTTTTCAACTTTGATGCAGTACAAAAAATAGTCTTTCAATCTTTTTGGATTCAAATCTTGAACGCGATAATCATCAATCAATCGCAATAGATGATGAAGCTCGGCCAGATAAATACGCACCGTACTAGTGCTATATTTTTTTAAAATCAATTGCTGATGAAACTTTAGGTAAGCCTGTTGGTTTACAAGATGTATTTCTTTTGCTTTCTCGGCTACCGTATTATGAAGATCTAGTTGAAGTTGTTGTCTTACCGATGGCAAATCAGGCAAGTACCATGATTTTTTAGTTGCACTCCACTTTACTGATGTAAACCTTTTGCGCAGGGCATTTTTTATGTCATTATCAAACTTGAATTTTACAAGAATGATTTTTTTGCCTCGGTGCAGGTCGGGCTCAAATGTATAATTCGCCAAGTTCATACGGGCATTTTATATATCAATACCTTCAAAAATACTAAAAATGTTATATAATATACCTGCTATCATTATTATAGCAATCCTTTTGCTTATTGGAGCTAAGAATTAAATCTTATCTTCGATAAAAAGTGCGTAAATACAGACTTATTTACGAGTTGTAAACAATGCCCAAACTGAATCTTGAAAAATGAATTTGGACGAACTGACAAAAAATATTCGAAAAGTTTCTAAAGAAGAAATAGTTCAAAAATTAGCCGACAATATTCAGGAATGGAAAACGGATGAAAGAAATGCTGTTGAATTAAGAGATAATGTTGAACGATTTCTTGGCAACACGTGGATTGACAAACGAACTGACTTTGACAAGGTTTACGGAATGTGGACTGAATTTCGGAAATCAGCGATTGATGGAATTGGCGGAATGACAATGAACGAAAGACTTTATTGGTTCGGACTTTTTGATTTATTTGACAATGCGAAAAATAAAAATGAACAAGAAAAATATTACGGAAAATTAATGGCGAAAAAATGAAAAAAGCACAGTTTACAACAATGTATAACCGCAATTACGGCGGATTCGACTACGTCCGAATCCACTCGGAATTGCTAAAGTCTGTGTCAAACCGAATATTAACGCATATTAACCCGTAACTGACGGTTATACGAGACCGTTGCCCCTCATTATCAAAAACCGCTAACCAATGATAAAATGCTTAAGAAAAATTAGGAAAAAATGCTGACAGCAAATACATAATGTATTTTATACAACGATTAAAGCGTACTGTAACTGGTATGCAATTAATATCAC
>JARFRH010000350.1 GCA_029287355.1 Maribacter sp.
CGACAAGTAAAGAGGGTACTATAATGCAAATATCCCTTAAAGCAAACACCTAACCAATGGCAACCGAAAAACTCGTTTTAATCAAAGAAGCGGATTTGACCAACAACTGTCCTGAATGTTTCAATCAAGACTTGAAATTAACGTTTTACCAAAAACATCGTTTTGGAAAACTATTTCATAAGGTAACCGGTGAAGTAAGCAACCAGATTATCTGTAATAAATGCGGATCTGATATTTATCCAGCAAAATGGACAGACGATATAGAGCGTATTTTTGGATATTACAAAAAAATGGTACAGCCTGAAAAGACGTCTTTGAAGCTCAAACCGTTATTTTACGTCTTAATTCTAATTTTAATAGTCCTTGTTGCGTCGGCGGTATATCTGTTCAAAGAGGGTATTATTCAATTCTAGATTTAATTCGTTCTGCTATCGTAATGAACTCTTCTTGGCTTAACGACACTTTATTTTGAAAAGTTGCATCTTTCATTCCGTTCAAGGGAATTAAATGCACATGCACATGAGGCACTTCAAGACCTATTACTGTGATGCCCACTCTTTGGCAATCAATAGCCTCTTCTATAGCTTGACCAACTTTTCTTGAAAAGGCCATGAGACCCATATAGGTATCCTCATCTAAATCCATGATTTTGTCCACTTCTTTTTTAGGAATGCATAGTGTATGCCCTTTTGCATTAGGGTTAATATCTAAAAAAGCAAAGAAATTTTCATCTTCGGCAATCTTATAACAAGGTATCTCCCCATTGATGATTTTTGTGAAAATAGATGGCATGGTCGAGCGAATTGAATTGACAAAAAAATCCTATCTGTATACAGACAGGATTAAATATAAAGATTAATCTATTTTCAAGCTCTACTTATCTCCAAAATCTCAAATTTTAGTGTTCCGTTCGGAACGGTAATTTCAGCAACTTCGCCTACTTTTTTTCCAAGCAGACCCTTTCCAATCGGCGAACTAACAGAGATTTTACCTGACTTCAAATCGGCTTCACTCTCCGCTACTAAGGTATATTGCATCACCATTCCATTGTTCTGATTCTTCAACTTCACCGTAGACAAAACCAGTACTTTAGAAGTATCCAATTGCGATTCATCAATTAGACGTGCATTGGCCAAAGTCTCCTCCATTTTAGCGATTCGCATCTCTAACAACCCCTGTGCTTCCTTTGCTGCATCGTACTCGGCATTTTCAGAAAGATCCCCCTTATCACGTGCCTCGCCAATGGCCTGTGAAGCTTTTGGGCGTTCTATATCACGAAGGTGATTCAACTCTTCTTTTAATTTTTTTAAGCCTTCGGCGGAATAATAAGATACGTTACCCATAATATCCTCGTTTAATAAATAAGAAAATCCTCTGCACATGCCGTAAAGTCACGACTTTTTAAGAGAGGATTAGGACAAATATACATTTTTTTTGTTCAATTTTGTTCAAGATTTCTTAAAATGGAGAATACACTATGAAAAGGATTATAGCCTTGATTTTATTCGTTTTTTTGCTTTCGTGCGATAAACAACAAACGAATAGGAATCCGTTTTTGCAAGAAATCGGATTTGCCTTTGACCTCAATTTGAACTTACCCTTGTACAGTCCGTTGACCAATATCGGAAGTTCTATCTATGTCGAAAATCAACAAGTCGGAACGAAAGGAGTATTTGTGACCAATACCGGTTTCGATGTTTTTCGTGCCTTTGAAGCCAGTTGCCCAAATCATGCCCCGAATGATTGCTCGACCATGACCATGAACGGACAAGTAGCAACTTGCTCCTGTGAGGATTATGAATATAGCCTCGTTACAGGGCAAATGCTCAATCGACCAGATGATGGACAGCGTTATTATGATATGTTGGAATATCGCACCTCTTTCAGTGGTAATACGGTGTTAATTTCAAATTAAAATCGAACCGTAGCTCCCAACAAGAAGTTTAAGCCCGCTTGCGGATAGTATCCTGCACCTTCAACGGTCGTTATTGTTCCAGGGTTCGAAAAATCATCATCGTATGTAAAGAAATATCCATTGGTCACGTTCAATTCATCAAAGATATTATTGACCAAACCCGAAAATGTAATGCTCTTGATAAACGAATCAAAATCAATCTCGTATTGAATGTTCAAATCCGTTTGGGAATAGGCTTCTAAAGTTGAACCTTGGGCATCTATGTTTCCCATATATTGTTTTCCTACATATTTGGTCAAGGCTGAAATCTGTATTTTTTCAACCGGACTATAAGTGAACATATTCCCCAACACAAGGTTTGGGGAAAAGGCAATATTCGTATCTCCTAAATTTTGCACAACTCCATCACGTTGAAATACAAACTCCTTATTCTTATTTGTACTGAAAGCAATATTCGGACGCCATCTAAATGTATTCCCCAAAGCAATGTTTGCATCGATTTCTAAACCCAGTCGATAGCTATCACCAACATTTTCTCTAAGAGGAGCACCCACATCATTGAGTGCCCCGGTGAGTACCAATTGGTTTTTGTAATTCATATAGTACATATTCGTGCTTACCTGAATATTCGGCGTCACGTAACGCCAACCCAATTCTAAATCATTGAGCCGTTCAGGTTCCGGATTTCCATTTTCGTAATCGTTTCTATTCGGTTCACGATTCGCTACGGCAAATGAGAGGTAGAGATTGTTGTTTCCGTTCAAATCATAGGTAACCCCGGCTTTAGGATTGAAAAAGTTAAAAGCATCATCGACCAAACCGGTTTCAGCTCCGTTCGCTTGATAAGCAACGGTTCGATACTGCAAATCGCCAAAAAGACCCCATTGCTCATCGATACTATAATTGGCTTTGCTGTACAAATTGAAATCGGTTTTTACGGAAGTATCGTCATAATAAAGTTCTCGAATGGTTGTACCGCCAAAGCGTGCCCAAATGACCTCGCCAAAATGGTCGCCTTCGTATTTATTGTAACCTCCGCCGACAATGAAGTTTAATTTATCCTTGACATAATTTACCGAAAAAACCGTTCCGTAAAAATCATTATCAAGCCAGCGGCGGCGTATCAGATCCGTAGTATTGACTTCCGTTCCGTCAACTATAATAGGCATATAGCCATAGGTGTCAAAATCATCCTCCTCCCGAAACTGCTCAAAATAGCCTCTTCCCCGAGTATAATGCAATGCGAAATTAGTGCTCCAGTTTTCGCTCCATTGTTCATTCCACAAAAGTTGCGCGTGGTCTTGCTTATAGTTGTCTTGTTCTTTGTCATAGAACTGGGGATTTCCATTTTCATCGGTATATGAGCCTGCCGGATTGAAGGTGCGGTCACTTTCCAAAGTTGTGGCATCAATTCCAAACCAAGATTGAGATGTTATTTCGTGTCCACCAAAAAGCAATGCTTTAATAAGTGTATTGTCAGTTTTATAGGCCCCTTGTAAAAAGTAGGATTCTAATTTGGATGAAGCCCTATCAATATACCCATCCGAAGTAATTCGAGACAATCTTCCTGATATTTCAACTTGGTCATTCAGCAGACCTGTGCTAAATTTTAAGTTATTGCGAAGGGTATTGAAACTACCGAAAGAAGAAGAAATCTGACCATAAGCTTCCTCTGAAAAACCATCGGTCAATACATTAAGGCTAGCGCCAAAAGCTCCAGCTCCATTCGTAGAAGTGCCAACACCACGCTGTAATTGCAAACTTTCAGTAGATGATGCAAAATCAGGCATGTTCACCCAAAATGTACCCTGTGACTCCGCGTCATTATATGGAATTCCGTTGATGGTCACATTCACTCTTGTGGCATCGCTACCTCGAACTCGAATTCCCGTATATCCTACTCCAGCACCAGCATCGGAGGTGGTGACTACCGATGGCAAAAAGTTCATTAATATAGGGATGTCTTGACCGAGGTTTCTCGGTTTGATTTCTTCTTTGGTCAAATTCGAGTAGGTTACCGGGGTTTGAGCTGTCACCCGAATTGCAGAAACAAAGACTTCATCTAAAACAACTTTATTTCCTTCTAAAGAATCTGTTTGTTGGTCTTGGCCTCGAGAGGCCATTGTGAACACAAAAAGTACCAATGATATTACATTAGTTTTAATGCGATGCTTTTTATGGTATTCTAATCGTCGTAGTGAACCGCTCTTTTGTTGCGCGGCTTTTAAAGGAAAAATTGAATAGAGCGGTTTCATCCGTAAAATTATTTTACGAATAAAAGGGGCTATTATTCTAAGTTAAAATTTGATTTTTCGCCCAACTAAGGACATATAAATTCCAAAAACAGCGCATTGCGCATCCCTTAACGGCATTACCCGCCCAGGTTCATTGGGTATAATCTCAGCCTGATTTAACAAGCACCCCTTTGAGATGGCACAAATATACTACCAGAACTTTTATTCCTCCTAAGAAAAACAACAAATAATTAACTTTTTAATGAAGTCAAAACTACACTTGTTTACGTATCTATTACACGCAAGTATTTCAAGAATGCTGAATGAATAACGAACCCAAGAACAAGTTTACCGTCAAAATAATTTTAAGTTATCTGGTCCTAGCTTTTTTAGCTGCGATATCAGGTTACTTTTTCTATTCTGAAATACGCACCTATACTTCTTCAGAAACTGCGGTTGAAAATGATACTAAACTTTTAAAGACCGGTTCTTTTCTTACCGAATTGTATAAGGCCGAAGGACTTTCAAAACTTGCTCTTCGAACCAAGACCAAAAAGAACTTCACGGAATATACACAGAAAATAGATTCTATTTTTTTACAAATAGACACGCTAAAACAATTGACAAAGAGTGAGAATCAAAAAGCGCTGTTGGATAGTGTTCAGATTCTGCTGAATCAAAAAGTTGCCAATAGCAGTGATATTCTATCCCTAAAGGTTAATACCGACCCCAACAGTTCGATTGATAAAGCTTTGGAAGAATTTAAGAAAATGGAAGCTTCATATGGCAAACTGACCATTGAGAATTTCGAAAAAAACCCAGAGAAGCTTACGACTTACAAACGAAAGGTTTTAAACGATTGGGTCAACTACCTTAACGCTAATATTCCCGTTGATTCGGCATCCGTTCCTGATGCCCAGACTATTGATTCCATTATCGAAACCTCAAAATCGTTGCTGGCACAAGCTAAAATCAACAATGTCAATACCCAACGTTCATTGACAAAGAAGGAAATCGATCTTAGTAGAAACGACCTTGAACTTTCAAAAAAATTACAAACTATTATCAGTGCCTTTGAACAAGAGGTTCTGGTCAATTCACATAATGACAGCCTAAAAAAGCAAGCTGCCCTGAAAAGAAGTATCCGTTTGGCAGGTTTTGCCGCTTTATTGGGATTGCTTATTGTTTCTTTATTTGCTTTTCTTATTAATCGTGATTTCTGGAAAATTCAGACCTACCGTGATAAACTGGAGAAAGAGAAAAAATACTCTGAATCAATTTTAAAAAGTAGAGAACAATTAATTTCCACGGTCAGTCATGATCTGCGAACTCCGCTCAACACAATTAGCGGGTATTCAGATCTTCTAGACAATACGGAGCTGAACAGTAAACAACTGGGGTATGTGAAAAATATAAAATCGGCATCGGGCTACGTAGGCAATTTGGTCAATGATCTTTTGGATTTTTCCAAACTTGACGCAGGAAAACTAAAAATCGAAAATGTCCCTTTTATTGTGTCCCATCTCATTCAGGAAACGGCTGAAAACATTGAAGAATTGTACCGAGATAAAAAATTGAAACTGCTTCTCGAAATAGATGAAGAATTGAAAAAACCCGTCTTAGGAGACCCTTTCCGTATTCGACAGATCCTATCCAATCTAATTGGCAATGCCTTCAAATTTACAGAAGACGGGGCTATCAAAATTGTAGCCACGTGCAAAAAAAGTAAGGGTGATTCGATACAATTGCAACTAAAGGTCATTGATTCAGGAATAGGAATAGCCAAAGACAAACAAGAACTCATCTTCAAGGAGTTTACGCAAGCAGATACCGATACTGAAAAAAAATTCGGAGGTTATGGTCTTGGACTAACCATTTCAAAAAAATTAGCCGAATTACTACACGGATCGCTTGAGCTTCAAAGTAAAATGAGCGAGGGAAGCACCTTCACTTTAGCACTTCCGTTAAAATTGAACAGCAAGCCAATTAAACAGGTGGAAAAAGAAGCACCTTATATGGACAAAAAACTTCGTGTTCTTATTATTGACGATGATACATCACTTTTACAAATGTTGAAAGAATTGGCAGAGAGTATGGGTATCGTGGCACATACTTTCACTAATTTTCTGAAGGTAGAACATGACTCTCACTTAGATTATGACCTTGTGCTAACCGATATACAGATGCCTCAAGTCACTGGTTTCGAGGTGCTGAACAAACTAAAATCAGGTGCGTACAAACACTATAAGCAACAGCCGGTTATCGCGATGACCGGACGTAGGGATTTGGAACCTGAAGCCTATATCTCGATAGGCTTTACACAAGTGCTACAGAAACCGTTTTCAAAAGGTGAATTAGTGGCCACCCTAAAATTACTTGGACTAACCACGGTACAAAAATACCAAAAGGATAGTCCGATACGGCGAGTAAATCATGAATCGGACATCTATAATCTTGATATCATCCATTCTTTTCTCGGCACTAACGAAGATGCTATTTATGATGTTTTGCAGACCTTCTTAAGGGATACCCAAACCAATATGAATTTGTTGGAGGAAGGGTTAAAAATTGAAGACTATCAACATATCAATCAAGTAGCACACAGAATGCTCCCCATGTTCAGGCAATTAAAAGTGAGCAAGTGTGTTCCGATTCTGGAAAGGATGGAACTAGTCAAAAAAGGGAATTTGGATATCAGCGGGCTGCGTAATCTACATCAAGAGCTACAGAGACATGTAGACGTTTTAATTGCGGCCTTGGCAACTCGGTTGGCTACAAGTCCAAGTTATACTGATTGATTCTGTTGTAGAGCGTTTTACGGGTAACCTGCAAAAGTTTTGCAGCCTTCGATTTGTTGAAATTTGTCTTTTTCAGTGCTTTGATGATACGGTCTTTTTCATATTCAGACTTTGAAAACCCTTCCAATGGCTCCGCTCTTTTATTCGGATTCCTTAGCTCTTTAGGTAAGGCCTCTAGCTTTACTTCATCTGTAGTTGTCAATAAAACAGCCCTTTTTATGACGTTCTGTAGTTCACGTAAATTTCCAGGCCAGTGATATTGATTGAAAACATCCCAAACAGCATCCGAAAATCCGTGAACTTCTTTTTTAAGATTTTTGTTGGCTTTGTCAAGAAAGTAATCCGCAAAAAGAACAAGGTCTTCAAGACGTTCTTCCAAAGATGGGATATGTATTAAAAATTCATTGAGTCGATGATAGAGATCTTCACGAAAATCACCTTTTTCAACGGCTTCATGTAAATCTTCGTTGGTTGCAGTGATAATCCGCACATCGACTTCAATTTCCTTAGTGCTCCCAATTCGCTTGATCCTGCGCTCTTGAAGTGCTCTCAACAACTGTATTTGATTTTCGTAGGATAGATTACCGACCTCATCTAAGAATAAGGTCCCACCATTAGCAGCTTCGAAATTTCCTATTTTATCTTCAATGGCACCTGTGAAACTTCCTTTTAAATGACCAAAGAATTCACTTGTGGCCAATTCCTTAGGAATCGCACCACAATCAACAGCTATAAAATTGTATTCGCTTCGATGGCTATTATCGTGTATGGCCTTTGCAGTTACTTCTTTACCCGTACCGCTTTCGCCTGTAATCAACACCGACATATCAGTAGGTGCTACGAGTTCAATGTATTCATCAAGTTTCCTTGATGCCTCGCTTACTCCTATCACGGTTTTGCCAATACTAGAGGTTTTTGGACGGGATTCTTTTGATGTATCTCTAGATTTACCGATTTCTACTTCTACAGACCTTAAAGGTGTGGCTAAGGCGTTTTCAATCAATTGCACGATATCATCAGGTGTAAATGGTTTTGAAATGTAATCATATGCACCTTTTTTCATTGCATCTACCGCAGAGCCGACCTCGGCATAACCAGTCATTAATATCACCTGGGTATTAGGGTTTACCTCCTTAATATCACCGAGCAATCGAATGCCGTCATAATCGGGCAAGCGCAAATCCGTCAAGACCAAATCAAAACCCGTTTCATTGAATTTCATTTTTGCCTCGGGTGCATTAAAGCTTGTTTCAACGTTGTATCCTCGTTTGGCCAGGAATCGCTGCAGCATCTTACAAAATGCTGCGTCATCCTCTATTATCAAGATGTTTGGCATAAAAACTAAATCGTTTCAACTATCTACGTAAAAATAACCTTTGAAAGCTATCTCACTTCTAAATTTATCTTAAAAGATAGTTGATAAAGGCCCTAGACTAAAGGTAAAAGAACACGAGATAATACAATATAAAAACCCCGCTTTATGGCGGGGTTTACCAGCACTGGCCAATCAAGTTCAAACGTTAATTTGGGATGGGATTGTTTGATACAAAAAAGAAAGGGAATGTAAAACATCCCCTTTCCGACCAAACCAACTTGATACAAAACAAATAACTCAAGTTTACTTTTACAATTCTATCCAATTACCTTCAGCATCAGCATATAATGTTCCCGAAGTGCCGTCTTCCAAAGAAACTTCCAATTTGAACTGTTGTGTTTCGTTAGTATATGCTTTATCGATTGTAGCTGTTGGATAATTCTTAGCTACCGCAGCTGTTACCGCTTCCGGCAATTCAACTACTGCAACTTCAGAAAAGTCATCTTGCGCGGCTACCGCCTCAGTTGCTACTTCTTCTACTGCTGTTTCAACATCTTGAGCAAATGCGGTTAAACTTCCGAAAGCCAATGCTACTACTACGACTAATTTTTTCATGTTTTTAATATTTATGTTCATAATTATACTCTTCAAGCCTATTGAAAATATGATACCAATATTGCAATAATGTGTAAGATATTGATTATCAATATTTTATACTTTAACAAGTATTTTAGAAGTGTATAATTTTGTGTAGCGGTCTTAAGAAACGTGTAAAAAGTAAACGGAAAGCCCCTGATCTTTGAATAAGGTATTCTTTTTCTTATGGAGGTCCGCCGCGAATTATTGTGGAATATGTATAAGAACTGATGACATAAATCACAAATCTCCGGAGTGACCAAAAAAGTCCTGCCAAAAGGCAAGACTTTCAATAACTAAACTAACTCAGATTACTCCTAAAGGGAGATATACTTACATCTCGATCCAATTACCTTCGGCATCAGCATAAAGTTCAACAGCTTCACCATCTTCTTTAGCAACTTCTAATTTATATTGTGCAGCTTCGTTTAAATACGCTTTAGAGATAGTTGCGCCTGGGTGAGCAGCTTCTAAAGCAACAGTAATGGCTTCTGGTAATTCTTCGATAGCGATTTCAGTAAAGGCATCTTGCTCTTCCATTACTTCTGTTGCGACAGTCTCAACAGCAGTTTCTTCTTCTTGTGCGAATGCAGTCATTGTTCCTAGGGATAATGCTGCCACTAATAATACTTTTTTCATTTTACGTGTTTTTAATAAATTAGATTCTATTTGTTTTGATAATCACTCACCTATTCGAGAAAATGATGCCATTCGGGTTTCTTAAATTAAAATATTTTTAAACATCTGATTATCATATATTTAACAGTCAACAATATGAATGCATAGCTGTGTAACGATGTGTAAAAAACAACAAAAGCGTGTAACAGTTACACACTTTTGAGTATCAATTGAATACCGTTTTTTTGATACTAAGTTTTAATTTACTTGATGTGAAGGTTTGAGAAGATCATTCACGGTCTTAACAGGGTTAAAAGTGGTAGATGCCACCTCAACGAAAATTGTATTCCAAAAAGCCATACCACCATTCCAAAGACCTGGAAGCTCCAAAGCTTTTAAAGCTTTTCCATCTTTGGTTTTTTCAGTAATAAAGCCTTGCTTATGGTCAACAAAGGTTGAAAGATTGTATTTCTCCCCTTTGTAATTTCGAACACCACAAACCAAATCAACCGGATTGAAGTGTGTAGAATTTCTAAGGATTGTCATTTGGTCTTCTTTAGCCATGTCTATTTGAGCAGACTCGATTATTTGCAACGAAATATTCCCGTTAGCGTCTTTAATCCAAAAAGGACCTCCCCCGGGCTCTCCTTCATTTTTGACCATGCCACAAATGCGAATAGGGCGATTAATTTTATCCTGTAGTATTTTTACTTGTTCGTCGGTGCTGTAAGAATCATAGCCATCAGTTAAACGAACATTCAGTTGTTCTTGCAAAAATAGCCTTATCTCATTCAAATGACCTTGACTAACCTTATGCGAGTCAAGCAATTTAGCGTATAGGAAGGCCTTTTGTTGAACTTTCGTAAGTAAGCCGGCCAGCACTTTTTTACTATGAGTAACAGCCTCTGCATTCTCCGGTACAACGACATTATCGATATTCTTGATAAAAATAATATCCGCATCTTGCTCATTGAGATTCTCTATCAATGCACCATGTCCCCCAGGTCTGAAAAGCAATGACCCATCAGAATTCCTGAATGGAGTGTTATCCATATTCACGGCAATGGTATCCGTAGAAGCTTTCTGGTAGGAATACCCCACATTAAATGAAGTTTTCGTTGCTGTTGAAACACGTTTTTCAACAGCATCGAATTCCGATGCGAACATTTCCGCATGTTGTTCTGATATCGTAAAGTGAAGTGTTGCCGAATCTCCTGATTTTGCATAATTTGCCCCTTCTTTCAAATGTTCTTCGAAAGGCGTTTCAGTGTGCTCACCGTAGTTGTGAAAAGGCAACAAACCTTTGGGGTAAAAACCATAATTCATGGCTTCTTCTGACAGCAACTCTTTGACAAACAAATAAACTTTTTCATCATCTGAAAGCGCTTTACCGGCAATTTTGCTTTGAACCAGACCATAGAATGGAAGGTCGCCCATTCTTTGGGAAAACTCCTTTATTGCCGAATCATTTGTTCTTTCGAGGTATGCGTTCAGGCTTTCTTCGGATGGATTGTAGGTATCCAAGAAATTGAATAATGCCTTGAACATACGAGATGCGGCACCTGAAGCCGGAACGAATTTCAGTAAGGACAGACTACTTTTAAACCCCTCAAAAACTCCAACAAGCACTTCCTCTTCCAATGAGGAGAACTTAGATATGCCATCACCTACAATTGCAGCCTTTTCCAAATCTACAAAGGGAATTCCTTCCCTGAAAGTTTCAATTTGAGCATTGACTTTTTCACGTGATATGCCCTTTTGCCTTAATAACTGCAAATCATTTTCTGAAATTCCGCTCATTTTTTCAATAATTTATCAATGTGTTTAATCGCGGTTTGCAGCCGCTTCCTTTTGCTTCCTGTTACAAGTATATAATTACGATGGTACTTTTCCAAGGTATCCTTGAAATACCGAAACATATCACTACGTTCGTTAGGTTTGTCTCGTAAATCATCTTCCTCCCAAGGAATATCAATATTGGTCAAGATATACAAATCATAGCTATTCTCAAGAGCATATTTCTCTAAAGTAGGGTCACAATGACCGACATAATAAGCTTCTGAATATACCTTTGTTTCCAATAAATCGGTATCACAAATGAGAACATTCGTTGCTTTTTTGGTCAAACCGTTCTCCAATCGCATCTGTCCTGCAGCAATAGGCAAAAGGTCATGAGGTTCGCAGGTCTTGCGCTCATTATTCCATTTATCCTGTAAATACTCGCGAGCAAATTCTGGTACCCAAACCGTATTATAATGTCTCGCCAGTTGTTCCGATAGTGTAGTTTTTCCTGTAGATTCAGGGCCAAATAGCACTACTTTAATAATGTCTGAGGGCTCTTGTTTAAATTTTTCTTCCATGCTTTAAATCCGTAGATAGCAATAATCGTGAATACGAAAAACTGCAACGAAGTAAATATAAGTCCCTTGTACCAATATAGCGGAACAGTAATAATATCGCCAACTATCCAATATACCCAATTTTCCAATTTCTTTTTTGCCATAAGCCACATCCCAACAAAAAATATTGCCGTTGTTAGGGTATCAACATAATCTGTCCAGACATCAAATCGGTCGGCCAGCAAGTACATTATGGTGACAAAAATCAGCGTTCCGACAAACAATAGAACAGACCACAACTTCTCCTTGGTTGTGGTTTTAGTAATGGGGATATAGTGACTATCATCAACCTTTCGTGTCCATAGATACCACCCAATGATACTTACAATGAAATAATAAGCATTGATAACCATATCACCTAAAAGACCATATACAAAAAGGATATAAACAAAGATTCCCGTTTGTACCATTCCCGTAGGGAACACCAATATATTCTCCCTCTTCGAATAAATCACCGTTAAGAATCCAAACACAATGGCAATCAATTCCAGAATAACGAGATTAGTGGGGGTCTCTTGGTATTGAGAGAAAATCCAATCAAAAATTTGGCTCATAATCGCTTCTGTCGGTTTTTACGATTTTCATAAAGAGCAGTCCATTGTCCATCAGTTCAAAGGCGGTTTTAATTTCGCTATTTAGCGCATTCATCACATCGTCATAATCGCCATATACTTGTGTACTCAAAGGGTTTTCTAAAAAGGTCAAACCTGAGCTTCTGAGTTTTTTATGAAGTCGATGATATGTTGTTCAAAATCGTCTTGCAAAGGAGAAAAAGTAAGTTCTACAGAGATGTTCATGGTTGATGGTTGATGGTTGATGGTTGATGGTTGATGGTTGATGGTTGATGGTTGATGGTTGATGGTTGATGGTTGATGGTTGATGGTAAAACTACTAAAAACCAACAACTGTCAACTATCAACAGCGCCAAGCGCATACACTAAAGTAAATCCTTCAAATTCCAAAAAGGAAATATCATAGTCTGAAGTTTGACCTTGGTATACTATTTCACCCCTTGTTTTTGTATCGGACAATCCAAAATCCTTGATAGCAATATGATTTAAAAAACTGAGGCCAGGTTCAGCATAGATTTTATACAATGCTTCTTTGCCACCCCAAACCACAGTCAATTTACGTATTAAGGCTTCACTGTTAGCAATGGTACGATACTCGGCAATAGGGGTGAACTTATGAGCGATTCTAAGAATTTTTTCACGCTGCTTCTCAATGTCGATGCCAACTTCTATACTAGTGCTTATAACGATTCCTGTAAAATGATTGGAATGTGTAATCGAAATTCGGTTACCATCCTTCAGGTGTGGCTTTCCATTTTCGTCATAGAACAAATCGGCATCCACATATCCGGCTTCCGCCATTAAGTGCCGTATACTGAGAAAACCCTTGCGGTGCATTTCCGATTTCATGCCTTCCATTCGCTTTTGACAATGAGGTGTCAACTCGATGTCTTTTGAGAGTTCGCCTTCCGATTCTTCTATTTTCCAAAGGTACACCTTGGTGCTTTTGTCTACCGTTAATATATTGTAAAGAGGCATTCTATTCTTCTAGGGTTTTTGTAACTTTGCCATCGTAAAAAAGACCAGGAAAAACTGGAATAACGAAAGTAATTAATAAAAAGAATATGAGCACGGAAACCATTCCTTACGTACCTTATAAAGTGAAAGATATTTCCCTGGCGGATTGGGGAAGAAAAGAGATCAATTTAGCCGAGGCCGAGATGCCTGGACTTATGGCACTTCGTGAGGAATTTGGTGCTGAAAAGCCATTAAAAGGTGCGCGAATTGCGGGATGCCTTCATATGACTATTCAGACCGCCGTATTGATAGAAACCTTAGTTGCCCTTGGGGCGGATGTTACATGGAGTTCTTGTAACATTTTCTCTTCCCAGGACCATGCGGCAGCGGCAATCGCGGCAGCGGGAATTCCAGTTTATGCATGGAAAGGAATGAATGAAGAGGAATTCGATTGGTGTATCGAACAAACCTTATTTTTCGGTGAAGAACGTCAACCATTGAACATGATTTTAGACGATGGTGGCGATTTGACCAATATGGTGTTGGATACTTATCCTGAACTAGCTGCCGGTATTAAGGGACTATCTGAGGAGACTACCACAGGAGTTCACCGCTTGTACGAACGAGTGAAAAATGGAACCCTACCGATGCCAGCCATCAATGTAAATGATTCTGTCACCAAATCGAAATTCGATAACAAATATGGATGCCGTGAGAGTGCAGTCGATGCTATTCGAAGGGCTACCGATACCATGCTTGCAGGTAAACAAGTCGTCGTTGCCGGTTATGGAGATGTAGGTAAAGGTACAGCCGCTTCATTCAGAGGAGCGGGTGCTATTATTACCGTAACTGAAATCGACCCGATTTGCGCATTACAGGCCTGTATGGACGGTTTCGAGGTAAAGCTCTTGGAGAATGTGTTGCCAAAAGCCGATATAGTCATTACCACAACGGGAAATAAAGATATTATTCAAGGAGAGCATTTCAAGGGAATGAAAGACAAGGTCATCGTTTGTAATATCGGACACTTCGATAATGAAATCGATATGGCATGGTTAAATGAAAACTATGGCAGCACCAAAGATGAAATCAAGCCTCAAGTTGATAAATATACCATCGCTGGAAAAGATATTATCGTTTTGGCCGAAGGGCGTTTGGTAAATTTGGGTTGTGCCACTGGTCACCCAAGTTTTGTGATGAGTAATTCATTTACAAACCAAACCCTAGCGCAAATCGAACTTTGGAAAAATAGCGATGCTTATAAAAATGAGGTGTATATGTTACCCAAACATCTTGATGAAAAAGTAGCCAAGCTACACCTTTCACGTTTAGGAGCGGAACTCACCCAGCTTCGCAAAGACCAAGCGGATTATATTGGTGTGACTGTCGAAGGACCATATAAACCTGAGTATTATAGGTATTAGACGATAGACAAAATAGAAAGAAAATCCTGGTCAATATTGACCGGGATTTTTCTATTTAAGTAGATTGTACCAAGTAGCGAGTTAAGTTAAAGTATTGTTATTCTGTTTAATGAAAAATATATATCATTAAACATTTAGTATATTTACATCGGCCTCATATCAGAGGCACTTGTAAATTATTGAATGAGGTTTATGTTCGGACTTTTTAAAAAGAAATCAGAAAAAGAAATACTTCAAGGGAAGTATAAAAAATTAATGGGTGAAGCCCATGCCCTTTCGACCTCAAATAGAAGGTTAAGCGATGAAAAAGTGGCCGAGGCGGAAGAAGTTCTAAAACAATTGGATAAATTAGTTTGAATTTGAAAAAAATTAGCTTTATTTAACCTTAATTATAGTATTTACAAGAAAATAGTAGTATATGGATTTAATGGAAAGAGTGGCCGAGTTCGAAGGACGCAAGATGTCCGGGATGACCACAAGTGATAGAGTTTCTTCCTCAAGGGAAGTAAAAGCATTGATTTTAGAGATCAACGAGATTTATAAAGAGACCAAAGAGGTCGAATTAATGGATATTATGAAGCGTTTGACTGTTTTAAAGAAAAAAATAGAAAAACGTTTGAAAGGTAATCCTACGATTTAAGTTGTAAAGTATAGATCGTGGCGCAAGTCGCGATCTACTTCGATTTTTTGATATGAAATTACTTGAAAAACCAAAGTTCTCATCTTCTTCAAACATATCAGAAACTGAACATAATCCCACGAAACAATCTGATTTATACAACATAACCGTTCTTGGCCTCAACGGTAACCGTATACCACTTTCCGATTTTAAAGGAAAGTATATACTCTTCGTGAACGTAGCATCAGAATGCGGTTTTACACCACAATATCGCGAATTACAAAAGCTCAGCGATTCTTTCAAAGACCAGCTCGTAGTAATCGGCTTGCCATGCAATCAATTCGGCAATCAAGAGCCAGGGTCGGCAAATCAAATACAGACTTTTTGTGAACGCAACTTCGACGTCTCATTTTTATTGACGGATAACGTTACTGTAAAGGGAGCCAAACAACATCCACTTTACACTTGGTTGACCAAAAGTGAATTGAACGGAGTAAGGAGCAGTTCGGTTAAATGGAATTTTCAAAAATATTTGGTTGACGATAACGGAAAGCTCATTGACTTCTTTTATTCCATCACCAGACCCATGAGTCCTAAATCACAAAACACCTCAAACAGTTTTAAAGTACTCCTGAATGACTAGCAAGAAAAAGCCGGATAATGTTGTTTTTGATGAGAAATCACAAACCTATACTGCATCACTCAAACCTTACGCCACTGATATTGGTGCGCCAGCAATCACTACCACCGATACCGTAGCTTGGAAGAATAGGAACATACATGCTGTAAACAAGCAGATTAATGCGAAATACCTTGAATTGAAGGCAGCGTACGATCTGATGATGGAGCAGTTTGAATACAATAATCTCGTCTATAGCGCCAAGTTTAATTTCGAACCCGTAATCGGCTATATCTACCATTTATATCGCAATAAAAAACAAGAAGCTTTCTTATCTGTCATCGGACCCAAAGAATGCAATTTTGACTACATCGGCACCTTTAAATTGAATGCGGATAAAATATGGGAGCGTCTAGAAACCTTTGAATCTTAGCATCAAAACGGAGTTGACATGATACGATTCCGATTGAAATTTATTTTGAGCCCAAGCAAATGAATTGTATAAAACAAACACTATGACAGAAAGAGAGTTAGGCCGAATTATCGAAATGGCCTAAGGATACAGAACTCCATTTGAAGCCATTGAATTTCAGCTCGGTTTATCCGATAAAAAGGTAATTAAAGTGATATGCGACTACCTAAAACGAAGCGGTTTTAACCTATGGGGAAAACCTGTTAATACCGGTATAAGTCAAAACTATTGAAAAAGAGCAATCCCGAACTCAATCTGTTCAAATGCTCCAGCCAAAAAGGGATTTCTGGAAAAAAACAAGTAAGAGATTAAGGTACTATAAATGCACTACACAAAAAAGGATATCGACGAAATGGACCGTATTCAGCGAATAACGTATATCAATTCGGTTTCAGGCATCAAACCAGCAAACCTTATTGGTACAATTTCCGTCAAGAGACAGACTAACCTAGCTATTTTTAACTCAGTTTTTCATTTAGGTAGCGACCCGGCCCTTATTGGCTTTATTACACGGCCTACTGGTGAGGTGCCAAGACATACCTTCGAAAATATTTTGGAGAGCGGCCAATACACCATCAATCACGTTCCTAGCGCTTTTGTTAAAAATGCCCATTATACCTCAGCGAAACTAGAGCGTGACCAATCTGAATTCGAGAATTGTGGCTTTTCTGCAGAATTTATGCTCGATTTCAAGGCTCCTTTTGTTAAAGAGAGCGCTTTGAAAATTGGAATGAGGCTCAAAGAGACTATCGATATCGAGCTAAATGGAACTATTTTGGTAATTGGCGAAATCGAACATCTCATCATGCCGGATGCTGCCATCGATGATGACAATGATGTGAATTTGGCCAACATTAATGGAGTGGGCATCTCTGGACTCAATACTTATTACGACCTCCTTAAAATAGGCCGTTTCCCATATGCTAGGGCCAGTGAACTGCCTGATTTTGATTCTTAAATCATGAATATTGAATTGTTGCGTTTACTTTTCGATTTTGGCCTTCTAATTCTGATTTGGCTGGTACAACTGATTATCTATCCAGGGTTTCGCTTTTATTCAAAGGAAAACCTCCTTCAATGGCATCGAAAATATACCTTTGGCATTTCTTTCGTAGTGATTCCGTTGATGTTTGGGCAGTTGATTTCAGCTTCGATACAATTGTATCAAGAAGCGAACACATATACCGTGTTGAGTATGGCACTCATCGCTGGCGTCTGGATTTCCACTTTCGCACAGTTTGTTCCATTACATAACCTCATTGCGAAAGGTGTTATTGATAAGGCCCTGATACAAAAAATTGTTACACGCAACTGGATAAGAACAGTTTTATGGACTTCCATTTTTATTAGCAGCTATATCCATCTAACTACTTAATTCTACTGCTCTTTATCAACAAGCGAAGTAATCAGGTTTGTTGGGCTTAGAAACAAACTTTTGTTTGAACCAGGCAACGGTTTGTACATGATACCTATGGTTTACTAAGACACTATACTGGCTTTTTGATTAAAACCAGAGCCGATTTTTAATTCGTTTTTTCTTTCCAAAAATATAGCCGAATTATAAATTTGCCCCTTATTTGAAAAAAACAGAACCTCTCAAAAAGTTCTTATTAGCCATGTATTATTTATGCTATGGGCCTTTCTTCCCATTTCTTCAAAGAAACTTCAAATTATTTATCCTTTGTTTGAACTTTGATTTTAAACCGGTCTTAAAAGACTAGTTAAAGAAAACCATAGCATTTTAAATTCAATTCATTCCAAAACAATAGTCAAAACCGAACAAAACCAAAAACCCTCTCCATTAAATGAAGAGGGTACAAATTTTATAAAAGTTGGTACTTCTTAAGCCTCAAATGGCTCTATGGAAACAAAAGACTTTCCGCCGGCTTTTTTGGTGAATTTTACAAGTCCGTCTACTCTGGCGTGTAACGTATGGTCTTTTCCAAGATATACATTTTCACCTGGATTGTGTCTTGTACCACGTTGTCTTACAATGATGTTGCCGGCAATAGCCGCTTGGCCACCAAAAATCTTAACCCCTAAGCGTTTCGATTCTGATTCTCTACCGTTTTTCGAACTACCTACACCTTTTTTGTGTGCCATGATATATTGTTTTGTGTACCGTTACGTCCTTCGACTTCGCTCAGGATGACAATACGTTTATTTTATTAATTACGCTTTCCCGCCGTCTAATTCGTCTTGCCATTTCTTTAACTCATCCCACTTCCCTTCAGCAGCTAATTTAGCTTGTGCTGGCCAAGTGTCGGTTACATGGTTTCCACGAACTTCAGCGATGATTTCAGAAATTTTGGCTGGTTTGGCTTTTGCCAAATCAGCAAAAGTTTTGATTCCGGCTTCTGCTAAAGTTGAAGCGATTTTAGGTCCGATACCCTCAATTTTTTTCAAATCGTCACCTTTCGCAGGCTTCGCTTTAGGCGCAGCTTCTTTCTTTGGAGCTGCAGCTTTAGGAGCAGCTTTTGCTTTTGGAGCTTCGACCTTAGGTGATGCTTCTTTTTTAGGAGCGGCTTTCTTAGGTTCTGCTGCTTTAGTCGCTTTCTTAGCTCCCTTTGCAACGATACTCTCAATTACGATTTCAGTCAACGACTGGCGGTGTCCGTTTTTCTTGCGGTACCCTTTTCGTCTTTTCTTATGAAAGACGATTACTTTGTCACCTCTAAGGTGCTTAATGACTTTAGCCTCAACAGCGGCTCCGTCTATAGCTGGGGCGCCAATAGTTACGTTCTTTCCGTCATCTAAAAGAAGAACATTGTCAAAAGTTACCTTTTTACCTTCTTCAGTTTGCAAACGGTGAACATACACTTTTTGGTCTTTCGCAACTTTGAATTGCTGCCCTGCCATCTCTACAATTGCGTACATAGCGTGTATATTGATTTTAATTTATCGCTCAATTTTCTTTAAGCGGATGCAAATATACATGTAAATGGGCAATCCACAAGGGTTTTGCAAAGAATTTAGACGGTTTTTTTCTTCTGATTATTCGAAGCCTTAAAAAGCTGCATAAAAGAAAGGGTAAGTACCAATGTCGTGGCAAAACCCATAATAGCTACTGTGACGAATACAATGTCTTCGAAATTCTGATAATCTTTGGCGTAAGCAGAGGAAAGTTCAGATAAAAAACCAGTATTGAACTCTGTAGCATAGAATGCGAAAAACAAAGTGAGCAATACGGTTGCAACGGTACCAGTTACAACACCAGCTACAAACCCAGTACCATATCCAAAGTTTTAAGGGCTTCTAAGCCGATAAAGTTTTGTCGCTTCATAAATTCCAAAACCCGTAATCACTCCGTTAAACAAGCTATAGAAAACATTGGTATGCAAGCCTAGCAATGACAATATCAAGAAATATGCAATGAGGCATACACCAATGGCGATTCCGAATCTGATGGGTAATGAATAGTGGCCCATAATAATTCATGACTTTTGTTCTTATTTAAGTTACTAAATATTAAATAAATGCAACCTCAATTATAC
>JARFRH010000042.1 GCA_029287355.1 Maribacter sp.
CAGCCTTGGGTTCATTTCCTATGAAACGTCAAATCTTAATTACGTCGCCCTTCGTACCTGCTGCCAGCAGCATTGGTCTTGATGACCCTGAGCATTGATCTCAAAGCAATAGCCAATTTGGGCTCAAAAGCCCTCATCATGTTTTTTACAGGAACGGTAGGAATCATCATTGGTGGGCCTTTGGCTATTTTAATCGTTTCGATATTTTCTCCCGAAACTGTTGGTGGTGTAGGGCCTGATGCCGTTTGGAGAGGACTTTCCACTATTGCAGGAAGTTGGATCGGTGGTGGCGCCAATCAGGCCGCCATGTTCGAAATTTTCGAATACAATCCCGATAAATTCGGTGGTATGGTACTTGTCGATATTGTTATGGCTAATATCTGGATGGCAATTTTACTTCTTGGCGTTGGAAGGACCATACAAATTGATAAGTGGCTTAGAGCTGATACCTCTACCATCGAAATCTTGAAAGAAAAAGTGACCTCCTATACCGAGAAGATTACAAGGGTCGCAACCTTGCCAGATTACATCATAATGCTGGCCTTAGCATTTACTGCTGTTGGAGCCTCACACTTTCTTGGGAATCATTTTTCTGATTTTCTCATAGACACCTTTGAAGTGATACGTGATAAAACAAAGATACTGTCATCATTGGGTTCAACATTTTTGTGGATGGTAGTTTTTGCGACTATTATCGGTATCGCCCTATCTTTTACCAAAGCTAAAAGTTATGAGGGAGCAGGAGCGAGTAAAATCGGCGGAATGTTTATTTATATTCTTGTTGCTACAATAGGGATGCAGATGGACTTGAGTAAGGTACTCGAAAATCCCGGTCTCATTCTCGTTGGTTTCATTTGGATTTCGGTTCATGCAGGTTTATTGATTTTAGTCGCCAAGATTATAAAAGCACCATATTTCTTTTTGGCCGTCGGTAGTCAAGCTAATGTGGGAGGTGCGGCATCAGCGCCAGTCGTTGCTGCTGAATTTCATCCGTCGTTGACTTCTGTGGGAATCTTATTAGCTGTTTTTGGCTATGTAGTAGGCACCGGAGGGGCATATCTTTGTGCCATATTGATGGAAGTCGCGGCCAACGGGTAAGCCCTAAAATATGCTCTTTTAATCTGAAACTAAAAGACGGATGACTCAGAATTTGAAACAAAATAAAACTAATGCGATAGCATTTTATAAAATGGCCTATGTGGGTCAGCCAAGAAAGGCAATCGAATTATATGTCGGAGATGAGTACATTCAACACAATCCTCTAGTAGGAGACGGAAAAGAGCCTTTTATTACGTATTTTGAACGGATGTCAAATGAATATCCAGATAAATCCATTGAATTCGTTCGTGTTATTGCGGAAGGTGATTTAGTTGCTTTACATACACATCAAATTTGGCCTGACAATGAGCAATACGTAACTATGGACTTTTTTAGATTCGATGACGGCGGAAAAATTGTAGAACATTGGGATGCCATGCAACAGATCCCTAAAGAATCAGCGAATGGAAATACCATGTACTGATACCCACCAGAGACAAAAAAGTACTATACTCTTTCGATTTCGATTCAAAAAATTTACTGATATTTGCCGCACCAAAATCATTTCATGAAAAAAATACTTTGCTTGTTTGCGTTTTTATTAATCTTGACTTCCTGTGAAGAAAGTGACCCAGCCAAAACCATGACCGTCTCAGGTCAGGTTAAAGGCTTAAAGAAAGGAACATTATATTTACAGCACGTACCTGACTCGGTATTAATAATTATAGATTCTTTGCAAATTGAAGGCGATGGTAATTTCGCTTTCAAAGCGGACTTAGAAGGTCCGGAAATTTTCTACCTCTATCTCAATAAAAAAGACAACAACGATATCAATGACCGTATCACGTTCTTTGGTGAGCCAGGTGCGATAACTATTAATACTTCTTGGAACACTTTTGACACGCAGGCAGAAATTAAGGGTTCAAAAACAAATGACAAGTATCGGGAATATCTAAAAACAATGTCGCGGTTTAACAAGAAGAATCTCGAACTAATGCAAGCCTCACTAGGATCTAAGACACCATTGGATTCTGTACAACTGGATTCTTTGCAAAAACTAAGCGACAAGAACATACAAAAAGGTTACGCCTTTGCCCTGAACTTTGCATTAAATAATCTGGACTCCCCATTAGCACCCTATATTGCAATAAATGAGGTCTCGGATGCCAACATAAAATATCTCGATTCTATTCATAATTCAATGAGCCCTGAAGTGGCCAAATCAAAATATGGAGTGCGATTGACCAAACTTTTAAAAATGCGTAAAAGTGCAGAATAAAAAAAATCCGACCAGAAGTTCTGGTCGGATTTTGTATTTCATTATACTCACCTAATCTATCCCAATTTATTAAGTTGGTCTACTAAATTTTTTGATTTCTTTTCCAATTCCTCTCGAACCTCTTTCAAATGGGCCCTTCTATTTTCGACATCCCTTTTATTCACCTTCGCTATTAAAGCATCAAAAGCTTCAATGGCGCCGTCTATAATTTTCGCACCCTCTTTTGAGTCTGGTTTATTATTTGCAGCGTCAACGATATATACTGCTTCTATAATGTCACCTAGAACGTAGTTGATGTCTTTTTTTAAATCCCTGATATTTGCCATCGTATAAATTTTTTACAAAAATAGGTTATTTGAATTCCCTTCTTCAAGAGAATGAAAGAAAAATTGAATTCTAAATCGTGACCTCCAAAAGCTTTGCTCCCGAAGATTTTAGGGCAATAGTAGTACAATTTGCCCCTATCAAGGTAGTTTCGCCCTTCATAAGACGAACCGAACCAAATTCATTTTCAATGGTAGCCTCACCGCCTACACACATATAAATGGTAAAAGAATCCCTTTCGGCAACATCTTGGTTCAGATCTTCGCTAAGATCAAAGAAATTGGTCTTGAAATAAGGACAAGTGACCATATTATTTGTAGCATTTCTCTCATGAGTATAGATGACCTTGAAATCATCTTTCTTTGAAAAATCAATGGCATCAAGTGCTAAATCAGTATGCAGCTCACGAAGGTTGCCATTTTTATCCCTCCTATTAAAATCAAAAACGCGATACGTGATGTCTGAAGTCTGTTGAATTTCCGCCAGTAGAACACCAGCTCCTATCGCATGTATTTTTCCCGTATTTATAAAAAAGGTATCGCCTTCCCCCACCTGCTCATAGTTCAACAAGTCAAGCAATGTATCATTCCCAAGACTCTTAGCATACTCCTCTTTCGTTACATTTTTATTGAATCCAACAATAAGTTTTGCCCCTGGATCTGCATCCATGATATACCACATCTCAGTTTTTCCGAAAGAGTCGTGTCGCTTTTTTGCGAGGACATCATTTGGATGTAATTGAATCGAAAGATCTTGGTTGGCATCAATGAATTTAACGAGAATCGGAAAATCAGCACCAAATCTTGCGACTACACTTTTCCCTAAAAGTTGTTCGGCGTTTTGGTCGATTAAATCTTGTAAAGAAGTACCTGCTAGTGCTCCGTTGGCCACTATCGAGACATCACCTTTTACGGTGGAAAGCTCCCAGCTTTCACCAGTTATGTCACTAGCAATAGGCTTACCTAAAACACCTTTCAACTTGGTGCCACCCCAAAGGCGTTCTTTTAAAATTGGTTGAAATTTAAGTGGATACATAAATTATTGGCTATTTTGTTGGTTGCTTGCTTTTCTGCGTTGAAAAATACTACAAAAAAGATTATGCGACAATAGCAACCCCGATTATTGCTGCGATGACCTACAACCTACCTATCCTGAAAAGGTGACAAAATTACGAGCCGTTTCGTATAAGGTAACTTCAAGATCATTTTCAGAATCAATATGTGGGCGCAGTTTATTCCATATCAC
>JARFRH010000072.1 GCA_029287355.1 Maribacter sp.
CGCGCATCCAAAACAACCAACCAACCCCCCCGACCGACCAACCCCACCACAAGCAATACAAGCAGAAGCCGCTCCCCAGGGCACCCAAGGAGAAACATGACCTACAGGTCCCGCAGCTGCTGACGGAGCAACACGAACTCAAGGACCAACTGGTTTTACAGGTGCTCCAGGTCCACAAGGCATACAAGGTGAAACCGGTGCAACCGGTGAAACTGGACCAGCCGGAAAAGATGGTACTGACGGTATTGATGGAGCCCAAGGGATTCAGGGTGAAGTCGGACCGCAAGGTATAGCCGGAACCAATGGTACGGATGGCATAGATGGAAAAAATGGTACCGATGGCGCTACAGGTCCACAGGGACCAATAGGATTAACTGGAGCTACAGGTGCCGATGGAGTTCACGGTGCCGCTGGAGCGCAAGGCCCTATTGGCTTGACTGGTCCGGCAGGTGCAGATGGTGCTCAAGGTATCCCGGGCACAAAAGGTGACAAAGGCGACACAGGTGCTGAAGGACCACAAGGCATACAAGGAGAAGTTGGTCCCCAGGGTATCCAAGGAGAAACAGGACCTGCCGGCGCGGATATAACAAGTCAAAATCTAAATTTCACCGATGGAAATGTAGGTATTGGTACCGCAACGCCAACTTCATCGCTACATGTCACCGGTTCAATTGCAGCTCCGATAAGAAGAACCGCTATCAACACCACCTTAACCGAAGATGATCTTACTCTGGTAATGACAGAAAATAATCTTACGATAAGCCTACCCCCAGCATCTAATAGTATTGGAAGAATCTATATTCTGAAAAACATTAGTTCGGGGAATAATACAACGGCTATTGATTATATCTGTAATAGAGGCAACTTGCAAAATATGTTGAATAAAAACAAAATCGTTTGGTTGCAGAGCGATGGAATCGAATGGCAGCAAATAAACATAGGACACTAAAAAATGCGTAAAGGACTTTTTATAGTATTGTTTTTGTTGGTTCAAGTGATACTCGGACAGCAGGCCATTCACAATTTTGGTAACCTACAACTACATGATAAGGGTTTGGTAGGTTTCCATACGGGCTTGGTCAATGATGGTAGCTTCGATGAAAATTTAGGTTTGATAGGGTTTTATCATGACGAGGAAAGTCTTTTGATATCAGGGGCCTTCAGTCCAAGCTTTTATGATTTTGAAACGGCTGTGGAGGGTGATTTACATTTAGATGTACCTATAAATATAGACAATTCAATAAATTTTATTTACGGGAACATCAAATCTACCCGATATAATAAAAATGTCTATGTACGAATGTCCGAAAATGCATTTTATGAAGGTGAAGTAGATATGGCCAAGATTGATGGACAGGCCGCTGTGGATGGACAAAAAGTATTTAGTTTTCCTGTTGGAGTCAAAAATACTTTGAGACCATTGGCTATTAAGTTTATTGACGGCCCATTTTTGGCCAAGTGCGCTTACTTTGATGAAAATCCTGATTTTCCGCAAAGTTTTACCAAAGGTTTTGACACCAGCCTAAGGGATGTTAGCTTGGCATCTATTCATACTGATGAATTTTGGAATATGACAACCTCTGGCATGCTTCAAGTCACCTTGAACTGGGATTCCGATGCTGGCATGATTTCGAAGGTAGGAAAAATAGAAGGCATCACCGTGGCAGGATGGAACAAGAAAGAAAAGCAATGGTTCAATTTGGGAGCTATAGAACATGATGGCACAATCGACCGTGGTTGGGTAAGATCTGAGACCTTCAATGCCAATGACTTTGAGATGTTTACTTTTGGCTTTTTATTCCATCAAAATTCCAGTGCGAACAACTATGCCATGAGTCCTAACGGAGATGGAAGTAACGAGTACCTTACTTTTAAAGTAATCGATAAGTATCCATCCAACAAGCTCATGATATTCAATAGGGAGGGAAGGCTGGTATATGAAAAATCGGACTATAAAAATGAATTCAATGGAACAAGTAATAAAAATAGCGGTCAAAGGGGAAAGGTTTTACCTGAAGGCGTATATTTTTATGTCTTGGATATCAAAAAGCATAACCTAAAATATCAAGGGTATATCTACTTAGTGCTATAATATGAATCTTCTAGATACTTCGTCAGTCGGACCCTATTCCACATTTTTGGCAAATATAATGATGCCTATATCGGGTCAATAAGAAGCGACAAGCAAAGCCATCGACCTGTCTAACCTAATAATTCGTTACTTTTAATTGATAATTACATAATACAACACTATTGAGAACGTTTTGGTATCAACCATGACCAATTAAAATTCCGAACTATGGAACGTAGATTATTTATTAAAAAAGCAGGGGTTTCCAGTTTAGCCCTAACCCTAGCTCCTAACATGTCTTTTTCAAAACAGAAAGACTTTGAATACTCTATTTTGGAGTTAATGGGGAAAACGGATATCGAATTGGTAGGCAAAGGGATCAACCTAAGACCTATGGCCCATGACGCTTTTGTTGAAATGAAAAAAGCAGCATATAGCGACGGTATTGATCTTAAGGTTGTATCAAGTTATCGTAATTTCAGCAGACAGGAAGCTATTTGGGAACGAAAATACGACCGCTATACCGAAGAAGATGGTATGGCACCCCTCGAAGCGATTGACAAAATTATAGAATATTCCACGGTACCAGGTACCAGCCGCCATCATTGGGGCACCGATGTAGATATCGTTGATGGCTATCGAAAAGTGGAGGGCGATGTACTAGTACCTTCAAAATTTGAATCGGGCGGTCCTTATGAGGATTTTAAAAAATGGATGGATGAAAATGCGAACACTTTTGATTTTCATCTAGTTTATACGAACAACCCTAAAAGAAAAGGATTCAAATATGAACCTTGGCACTACAGCTTTGCACCAATTTCGGTGCCAATGCTCACAGCGTTCCGTAGTAAAAATATCATGCAACTATTACAACAGGAAGAATTTTTGGGTTGTGAGCACTTCACCAATGGGTTTATCAAAAACTATATTCAAAACAACATTCTAGACATTAATAAAGAACTTCTGTAAAAATTCATATCATTTCTGCTTCTTTTCGTACCTTCCTACGGTAACTGAACACTACAGCCATGAGAAGAGGAAGTTGGAAAATACGCATATTCATTGGCGTGGCGATTGTTGCCTTCGCCCTTATCAAAAAATGTAATAATACAGAGGAAAATCCGTATACCGGAAGGTCACAGCACATAACCATGAATGCGGAGCAAGAAATTGCCATCGGCCTTCAAAGTGCTCCTCAAATGGCCCAACAACATGGCGGACTTTACCCTGATGAGCGTCTGCAAGCCTTTGTTGATGGTGTCGGAAATAAATTGGTACAAAGTAGCATTGCCAGGGAAACACCTTATAAGTTTGATTTTCACCTATTGGCAGATGATAAAACTATCAATGCATTTGCCTTACCAGGTGGGCAATGTTTCATTACCTATGCCTTATTCTCACAGTTAACTGAAGCTCAACTAGCCGGAGTTTTGGGCCATGAGGTCGCTCATGTAATTGGAAGACATTCTGCAGAACGGATTGCATCAAGTGAATTTTGGAGAACAGCCACTATGGGTGCCACTGTGGGCGCTGGTGATATTGGTAATGTCGTAGGTGGAATAGGCCAGAACACTCTACTTAAAAATGGCCGCGGAGATGAGCTCGAAAGTGATGAGTTGGGCGTTCTCTTTATGATCCAATCAGGCTACGATCCATATGAAATGATAAAGGTGATGCAGATCCTAAAAGAGGCAGCTGGGCCTAATCGGGTACCGGAATTTCAAAGCACGCATCCAGATCCGGAGAACCGAATCGAAAAAATCAAAGAGGCAATTGAAAAATATCAAGGTGAATAGTAGGTCTATTATTTCTACCTTTTCGTCCGAAATAAGTGTTAAATACCGATAAAAGGAGTCCTGTGAACTGGTTTTTCGTAAATTAGATTGTCCCATTAATCCTTGCCCCGTTTTAAATTTAACCCCTTATAGCTTTTAATTCAACGTTAAATGAAACTATATGGGAACCTTAATACACTTTAAAAAACTTTATTCGCAAGCATTCGAGAACTGCAAGCCCGAGATATTGGTTGTTATATTAAAGGTATATTCAGTATTTTGTGCGCTAATGATTTTTATGGCTATTTATGCCCTATCCGATAGGGCTTTAAATGGTTGGGATTTCTAATGATTACCCTTTTTGCTCTTTACTTGAACACTATATGAGTGAAAATATTGAATAAAAAAAACCCATTTAGCAAATGTTAAATGGGTTTTTTGGTGCTTGTACTTGCGACAAGGTTGCTTGATTGATGAATTCGTTAGGATCAAGAATGGGCATTGAGTACAGCCAGCACTGCTTCTGCGTTTGAGAGTTTAGCATGTTTTTCAATGCCCCACCCTTTGTTGCATGGTATGCGCAAATCCGCCCCATTATCAATAAGAAGCTCCAAAATCTTCGCCTTATTATAACGAGCAGCAAAAATTGCCGGAGTCATTCCTAAAGACTTTTTGTTCACATTCTCACCCAAATTGATTAACTTCTTGACAGTGTCGATGTCACCTTTCATTATGGCCTTACAAAATGAATTGAGCTCGATTTTCAAAACATTGACTACGTCAATGTCATTAAGCTCTTCTTGATTGTGGTTTGCCTCAACGGAGGCAGTAGCCATCAGCATTACGGCCGTAGCTAAAGTTAGAACTGTTTTTTTCATGATGAATGATTTAAGATTGATGAATAGATTTTACCTATATAAATATAGACTAGACTGATACTGATTTGTTACACGATTAACAGTTAAATAACTAAAATTTAACAGCTGATCGAATTTTAACTTAAAATTTTTAACAGATTATAGTGGCTTTATGAAATAATGAAAAAGGCATGACGATTTCTAGCGTTGCTTGGCAATTCGTGCTACTTTTGAAATTGAAATAGAAATAGAATATCAAAATGAACAAGAAAGTAATCCTAATGATTTTAGATGGATGGGGCAAGTCGCCAGATCCAAAAATATCGGCAATTGACAATGCGAATACCCCCTTTATAGATTCGCTTTATCAAAAATACCCTAATGCCAACCTGCTGACCGATGGCATGAATGTTGGATTGCCCGAAGGTCAAATGGGTAACAGTGAAGTAGGTCATATGAATTTGGGTGCGGGAAGGATCGTTTATCAAGATTTAGCAAAAATCAATCTAGCGGTAAAGGAGAATACTTTGAAAGATGAAAGGGTGCTTCAAGATGCTTTCGCTTATGCGAATGCAAGGAACAAACCAGTTCATTTTTTAGGATTATTAAGTGATGGAGGCGTTCATAGCCATACTTCGCACTTAAGAGGTCTCATTGAAGCCGGACAATCTGCAGGTGTTCAAAATATGTTCGTTCATGCCTTTACCGATGGTAGAGATGTAGACCCCAAAAGTGGTAAGGCCTATTTGAATGATCTAGTTGATTTCTGTTCTGATAAAAATGCAACCTTGGCATCTGTTATAGGAAGGTATTTTGCAATGGATAGAGACAAACGTTGGGAGCGTGTCAAATTAGCGTATGACCTTTTGGTACACGGTGCGGGTTCAAAATCCGATAACATTTCTGAATCCATACAACAAAGTTATGACGAAGGCGTTACGGATGAGTTTATTAAGCCCATTGCCTTGGCGAATGAATCTGGGGCGGCAATTGCAAAAATCGAGGAAGGAGACGTTGTCATCTTCTTCAATTTCAGAACGGATAGAGGTCGAGAATTGACCCAAATGCTAAGTCAAGCTGATTTTCATGAACAGAACGCGCATAGGTTGAAACTGCATTATGTAACCTTGACTAACTATGACGATTCCTTCGAAAATGTCCATGTGGTCTATACTAAAGACAATATTCAAGATACCTTAGGCGCTGTCCTTGCTGAAAACGGCAAGAAACAGATTCGTATCGCCGAGACCGAAAAATATCCACATGTAACCTTCTTTTTCAATGGAGGAAGAGAAATACCTTTTGAAGGTGAACAACGTATTCTTTGTCCATCACCTAAAGTGGCCACTTATGACCTTCAACCAGAAATGAGCGCTTTTGAAATTCGGGATTCGATTATTCCAGAACTGGAAAAAGGGATGGTTGATTTCGTTTGCTTGAATTTTGCAAACCCAGATATGGTAGGACATACAGGTGACATGAATGCCGCAATCAAGGCATGCGAGACGGTTGATAGTTGTGCGGAATCGGTTATTTCTGCGGGATTAAAAAACGGGTATAGCACTATTGTAATTGCGGATCACGGCAATTGTGAGACCATGATCAACCCTGACGGCTCACCGAATACAGCACATACTACGAATCCTGTTCCATTAATTTTGGTGGACACTGAGTTCAAACAAATTTCAGATGGTGTTCTGGGCGACATCGCACCCACCATCCTCAAACTTATGGGGATTGCCCAACCTGAGCTAATGACTTGTAAACCGTTAGTTTAGGCAACATATTCTGAAATGTTTTACCTTTGCGGGCTATGATAATTGTAAAAACGGCTGAAGAAATAGAATTGATGCGAGAAAGTGCATTAATCGTTTCAAAAACTTTAGGAATGCTTGCCGAGGAGGTAAAACCAGGAGTTACCACCTTGTACCTTGACACCATGGCCGAAACTTTTATTCGTGACCATGGTGCTGTACCCGGGTTTCTTGGATTATACGATTTTCCCAATTCACTGTGCATGAGTCCGAATGCACAAGTTGTACATGGCATTCCAAATGATACTCCGTTAGAAGAAGGAGATATCATCTCAATTGACTGTGGAGCTTTGAAAAATGACTTCTATGGAGACCATGCGTATACTTTCGAAGTAGGTGAAGTTGCACCAGAAACCAAGAAACTTTTGCAGGCCACTAAGGAATCCCTTTATGTTGGTATCCGAGAATTAAAAATAGGAAATCGTGTGGGCGATGTTGGGTATGCAATTCAAAAATACACTGAAGATCGAGGTTATGGTGTAGTTCGCGAATTAGTCGGTCATGGATTAGGCCGTAAAATGCACGAAGACCCAGAAATGCCCAATTATGGCAAAAGAGGCCGAGGAAAAAAGTTTGTTGAAGGCATGGTCGTAGCCATTGAACCTATGATCAATTTAGGGACACGACGCATCAAACAATTAAATGACGGCTGGACAATTTTGACCGCCGATGGCAAACCAAGTGCACATTTCGAACACAATGTAGCCATTGTAGATGGAAAACCGCAATTGCTCTCCACATTCAAATATGTGTATGAGGCTTTGGGCATACAAAGTGATGAGGAAGAAGAGTTTCTCCAAAAAAAACTTCAGCAATAGGTCAACTAAGGGATGAAAAAACTATTCAAGCTCATCCTAAATGGCATCCCAAGGCCACTTTTAATTAGGTTGAGCTATTATATTAGTCCGTTACTGGCATTTTCAATGCGAGGTACTAAACATACTGACCCCATAGACGGCAGGCAGTTCAAAAGTTTTCTTCCTTATGGGTATGAAAGTCCAAGAGAGAATGTACTCTCGCCGTCCACGCTTTCACTAGAACGCCACCGACTATTGTGGCTCTACTTAAAAAAGGAAACGGACTTTTTTAGATCTCCTTACAAGGTATTGCACTTTGCACCCGAACAAGCCTTTTATAAGCGTTTTCGAAAATTAAAAAACCTTGATTATACTACGACGGATTTAAATTCTCCCTTGGCCGATGTGAAGGCGGATATTTGCGACCTGCCTTTTGACGATAGTTCATATGATATCATTCTTTGTAATCATGTCTTAGAGCATATCCCTGATGACATACAAGCCATGCAAGAGTTGTATCGCACTCTGAAACCCGGTGGTTGGGGTATTTTTCAGATTCCTCAAGATTTGAAACGAGACATCACTTTCGAAGACGATACGATTACGGACAAAAAAGAACGCGCAAAGATTTTTGGCCAATATGACCACGTGCGCATTTATGGAAGGGATTATTTTGACAAACTACGAAGTGTTGGGTTCGAAGTCAAGGAGGTCGATTATACTTCTATTTTATCTGCGGAAGAAGTAGAAAAATATCGATTGGCCAAAGGCGAACTTATTCCTTTGGTTCGAAAACCAGCTTTTTAAACCCACCGGTCATGTATTCTTTGGTAGCTCCAGCTTCATCTAAATAGATGATGTAAGCTTCCAATTCTTTTTGTGAATCTAACAAGCTTATGACCTTATCAAGATCCATTGCCATAAACGCAGTAGCGTAGGCATCCGCTTCTGCACAGGTTTTGGCAACAACATTTGCGCCCAAAGTATTTGAGTTTTTGGTGAATCCTGTTTTGGGGTCAACGGTATGTACATATTTTTTGCCCGTTATGGAATCAATTCTAAATTTTCTATAATTTCCGGAAGAAGCCAATGCCCTATCCTTCAAATTGATAATGATTTTCAATCCCCTCCCCTCTTCTATTTGTGGATCTTCGATCCCTGTTGCCCAGGGTTTCTTTTTAATCTGGTTTTCTCCTTTGGCCACTACTTCACCTCCTACTTCCAATAAATAATTCCCTATACCCTTATCATGCATAAGAACGGCCAATCGATCTATGGCATAACCTTTGGCAATGGCATTGAAATCGAAACGAATGGCCTTATTTGCTTTTTGAATGGTCTTTTCATCGGTCACCATTACCTTGTCAAAGCCGACATAGCCCATTAGGCTATCAACACGTGAGCTATCCATTTTTATCTGTTCTCCAGGACCAAAGCCCCATGCATTTACCAAAACACCCACAGTGGGATCAAAATAGCCATCCGTTTTTTCGTAAATCTCTTTTGATAATTCGAAAACTTCATTGAACATATGATCGACTTTTACTGTGGAATCCCCATTATTAATTTTGGATATATCCGAATCAGGGATGTAGGTTGATAATGACTGGTTGACCACAGCGAACACGGAATCGATTTCTTTCTGAAAATCCAATACCTTATCAGATTGATAAATGATATTGTACGACGTACCCAAGGCACCGCCTGAATTTTGATTTTGGATGATTTTAGCTTCTTTTATTCCACAGGAGAATAATAATGAAAGCGTTAACAACGCGAATACTTTTTTCATTTTCTCTATAATAACTAATTTCAACTATGTAAGTTTACAACCCTATAGTCGCCTCAAGGGGAGAATTCCTAAACTCAAATTTTTACTAGGCCATCATAATCGACAATATATTCTTCATTCAGGCATACGGGTAAATTGTAATCAGTGGCATTCACCAGACCTACTGCAGCGTAAAATGTATCCGCTTCAAACTTTAGGGCGTGATCTCTCATTTTATTTAAGTCTGCCCGATAAAATTCAATATCTTTCGGATCTCCGGGATAGCCTATACTCTTCACCACTATAAAGTGTAATTTCTTTTCTTTCAAACAAACAAATTGCGGATTCTTTTTCAATTCGCTATTCACCGCCATGAACTCGAAGCCCTCGGTCTCCAATTGTTTGCCGACAATGTTCATGGCCAAGTTATGAAGTTCTTGTTCTGTAAGTGGTTTCATTTACATCTCCCTTATTCCCTCCTTATTAGGAAGGAAACCGTTCTTATAAAAAAACCGATATGTTAGTATCGGTTTTAATTTTTATCTAAAATTTTAGTTCGCATCTTGACCCTGCTTGCCGGAAGACACGCATGATGAGATAGTCTTTTTTTAATATTCCTCTCCGTACAGATTAGAAATAAAGGGCATTTAGAACCTAGCCGCCGAAATCATCGAATCGGATATGCTCATCCGGTATTCCGAAATCTTCGCCCATTTTTTGAACCGCTTTGTTCATCAATGGAGGACCACAGAAATACAATTCAATATCCTCTGGCGATTCGTGGTGGTTCAAATAGTTGTCGATTACACAATTATGTATAAAGCCTACGAAACCATCTCCTGGAGCGTCTATAGACTCCTTTATTTTCCAGTTATCTTCTTCCATCGGCTCAGAAAGCGCCAGATAGAACTTAAAATTAGGAAAGTCTCTCTCTAGCTCATAAAAATGTTCTAAATAAAACAATTCGCGCTTTGAACGACCACCATACCAATAGGTCACTTTACGATTAGTCTTTAAGGTTTTGAATAAATGGTATAGATGTGATCGCATCGGTGCCATGCCAGCACCACCACCCACGTATAACATTTCAGAATCGGACTCATTGATAAAGAACTCACCATAAGGACCTGAAATCACCACATCATCACCTTTCTTCAAGTTAAAAATATAGGATGAGGCTACACCAGGATTGACATCCATCCAACCATTTATAGATCGATCCCAGGGTGGTGTGGCAATACGTACGTTCAACATGATTTCTTTTCCTTCCGCAGGAAAAGAAGCCATAGAATATGCTCTTTCAACCGTTTCAGGGTTTTTCATGACCAAAGGCCATAAATTGAATTTATCCCATTCCGCTTGAAATTTATCGGGAGTATCATGCTCTTCTGGATGCGCTGTGATATCCATTTCGGAAAACTTCACTTCACACTCGGGTATCTCTATTTGAATATATCCACCCGCTTTGTAACCCATATCTTCAGGAATCTCCACAACAAATTCCTTGATGAATGATGCCACATTATAGTTACGAACTACTTTGGCCGGCCATTTTTTGATTCCGAAAACTTCTTCAGGTATCGTAATCTCCATGTCTTGCTTCACCTTGACTTGACAAGCCAATCGAGCTCCATGGTTCAACTCTTTCTTAGAAAAGTGCGGTGTTTCGGTTGGAAGTGCCTCTCCTCCCCCAGACAATACATGACATTCACACTGAATACAAGTTCCACCACCACCACAAGCGGAAGGTAGAAACACTTTCTGATTACCTAAAGTGGTCAAAAGAGAACTTCCGGAAGCTACTTCAACCTTCTTTTCGCCATTAATTGTAATGGTTACCGGGCCTGAAGGAGACAACTTTTGTTTCGTGAACAACAACAGTGCAACCAATGCCATTAGTAGTATCATAAAGGCAACGATGGTAATGGTTATGGTTCCAACCGTACTTGTAGCTAACATCATAACTTAATTCTTTATCACAGCGTTATAAGAGACTTCCTTTTCATCCATCTCCGTTTCAATTTTTTTATCTTCTTTCGTCTTGGTTTCCTGAACAGTCGTATTCTCAACCGCTACCGGGGCTTCATCTCCACCCGTCAACATTCCACCAAAACTTTGGAAACCGATTCCCATCAATCCTGTGATGATAAAAGTGATTCCCAAGCCTCTTAATGGAGCGGGAACGTTGGAATAACGTATTTTTTCACGAATGGCAGCAATAGCCAAAATTGCCAAGAACCAACCGATACCCGAACTAACGCCGTAATTTAATGCCAAACCTAAGGTTTCGATTTCTCTAGCTTGCATAAAAAGTGATCCTCCTAAGATGGCACAATTCACTGCAATAAGCGGTAAAAATATGCCTAGGGAATTATATAATGACGGTGAGAACTTCTCAACAACAATCTCCACGAGTTGTACCATCGTTGCAATAGTTGCGATAAAAAGAATAAACGATAAGAAACCAAGATTGTAATCGGCATACTCAGCACCTAACCAAGCTAAAGCCCCGTCTTGTAACAAATATTTATCGAGCAGCCAGTTTAATGGAACGGTTACCGCCAACACGAAAATTACCGCCGCCCCAAGACCTACTGCAGTGGCTACCTTTTTAGAAACGGCCAAATAAGAGCACATTCCCAAGAATACGGCAAATACCATATTATCTATAAAAATGGATTTAAAAAACAACTCTACATGTTCTAACATAATCTTTTGCTTAAATCGCTATTTAATTTTCTTCTACTAATGCAGGATTTTTTGTCCGCTGCACCCATATAATGATGCCTACTACAATAAGTGCTGCCGGTGGAATAATCATAAATCCGTTATTCTCATAACCTGTGGCATATAATCCGGTTTTCTCGATTGGATCACCCAATACTGGAATACCAAATAAAGTACCAGAACCTAAAAGCTCCCTGAAAAATCCAACAATAATTAGAATCACACCATAGCCTAAGGAGTTACCTATGCCATCAAGAAATGATTTCCAAGGACCGTTTGCCAAAGCGAAAGCCTCAAAACGACCCATAATAATACAGTTGGTTATGATAAGGCCTACGAAAACCGCTAGGGTCTTGCTCAATTCATATTGATATGCTTTCAATACTTGATCCACAATAATCACCAAAGTTGCGACTACAATCAATTGAACGATAATTCGAATCTTTGATGGAATGATGTTTCGCATCAATGAAATAACCACGTTGCCCGCTCCAAGAACGAACATCACCGAAACGGCCATTACAACCGATGCTTTTAGCTCGGCGGTAATCGCCAAAGCAGAACAGATACCCAATACCTGAATGGTAATCGGGTTGTTATCCGCTAGGGGATCCAATATTAAACTGGCATCTTTTTTTGTTAGTAAGCCCATATTATTTTGCTCTAATAGTTTCTAAGAAAGGTTTGTACAGATTGACCGTGGCTTTGATCATTGCCGACACTCCATTTCCTGTAATTGTTGCTCCGGCAAGTGCGTCGACCTCGTTGTCATCTTTGGTCTTATTCAAAGGGTCGTTATTTCCTTTTGCTACGGATATTCCCGCATATTGGGTTCCTTTTAAGATGGTCTCCCCAGAAAAATCATCCATGAAATATCGCATCTTAATATTGGCTCCAAGTCCTGGGGTTTCAGCTTTGTGGTCAAAAAACACCCCTTGCACCGTCATCGCATCATCAACTGCTACAAAACCCCAAATGGCATCCCATAGACCTTTACCGTACATGGGTAGTATATAGAATTTTTTCCCTTCTTTCTCTCCGATAAAAAGTGGCAACTTATACGGTAGCCCTTTCTTCTTAGCCGCCAATTGTTTTTTAAGATCGATAAGATAGGCCTCTTCATTAGCTGAAGTCTTGTCGCCTTCAATAACCAATTGCTCTTTTATATAGTTTTTAAACTCGCCCTCAACTTTATCCGTTGGAATGAAATTTACACTACCCGCATCATCACCATTTTGATGAACACCCATAGCATACAATATATTCTGCTGTTTTTCGAAGCGTTCGTTTTCTTCAATATTGGGCCGTAAGGCCGAAGCCAAAAAGGCTAAAATCGAACCTACCACCACAACCATTAATGCTGCGAAGATTACGGTGTATGAATTTTTATCTGTATCTATTGCCATAACTAAACGGTTTCTGCCTGAAGTTCTTTTGCTTTTCCATCCGTGTCTTTTGGAAGGATGGTAGCATTTTTCAATCGTTTCATTCTTCTTTTGATGTTTCCACGAATAACGTAATGATCGATTGTGGGAGCGAATACGTTCATCAATAATATCGCCAAGAACACCCCTTCTGGATACGCTGGATTGAACACCCGGATCATCACGGAAATAAAGCCGATCAAAAAGCCATAGATCCATTTTCCTCGATTCGTCTGAGCCCCTGTCACCGGATCGGTAGCCATATAGACAATACCGAAAGCGAGTCCACCAACAATGAGATGTTTCCAGAAATCGAAGCTCATCAATCCGTAAAATTTGCTGGTTTCCCCGATCCATCCCATCTCAACCACTTGATTGAAAATAAGTCCCATGACCAAAGAACCGATTACTGCACTGATCATAATACGCCAGCTGGCTATTTTACTAAAGACTAAAAAGAGTCCGCCTAAAAGAATCAAGAAAGCGGATGTCTCTCCTACGGATCCAGGAATGAATCCCCAGAACATATCCCAGTTTGAATAGGCGGCTTCCATCGCAGCTCCTTTATTCTGAGCTAGATACCCTAAAATAGTTTCGCCTGAAATAGCATCAACATCAGTAGCACCTGCCAATATTTGTTCCGAACGTTCACGCGCCTCATACACCCAAACCTTGTCGCCACTCATCCAAGTAGGATAAGCAAAAAACAAGAACGCACGTATGGTTAATGCAGGGTTCAAAATATTCATACCTGTACCTCCAAAAACCTCTTTTCCAATAACCACACCGAAAACAACAGCCACAGCCAACATCCATAGGGGGGTATCGATAGGTACAATTAAGGGCACTAACATACCCGTTACCAAATACCCTTCTTCAACTTCATGGCCTTTGATCACGGCAAAAATGAATTCCACCAGAAGTCCTATACCATATGATATGGCAACTAAGGGCAACACTTTTATGATCCCAATCCAGAAATTATCCCATGTGAGGAAATGCTCCATCACTGAGAAATTCCCAGGAAAGCCATTGACTGCTGAAAAATGCTGATACCCTGCGTTAAACATAGAAAATAGTAATACAGGCACAAGAGCCATGATTACCGTATTCATGGTACGCTTCAAATCATCGGCACTTTTTACATGCGTACCGTTATGAGTTGTTTCGTTCGGCACAAAGAGGAAGGTATGAATGGCATTAAAGGCGGGAGCCATTTTTTTGCCTTGATACTTCATCTTCAGCTCATGCATTTTACTTTTTATGCTCATCTCTATCCTATTTCTTGTTGTAATAAATCCAATCCTTCGCGAATAATTTGCTGATGCGGTTGTTTGGAAACACAAATGAATTCAGTCAATGAAAAATCTTCCGGAGCCACTTCATACAATCCTAATTGCTCCATCTCATCTAAATCTTTTACCATACATGCCTTGAGTAATTGCATCGGATAAATATCCAATGGAAAAACCTGCTCGTATTGCCCGGTCAGCACAAATGCCCGGTGTTCACCATTTGTATTGGTGGTCAAATCGAATTTCTTTTTCGGCATCATCCAAGAAAATGTCAATGCCCTTGTATTCGATATTTTATTGAATATAGGCTTGTTCCATCCGAAGAATTCGTAGTCATCTCCCTCCGGAATCGCAGTAACGGTATTGTTATAATAGCCCAAGTAACCGGCAGGACTACTTTTCACCCCTGTGAGCACATCACCATTGATGACACGAATGTTTTCAGAATGAACGCCACTACCGTATAAGAAGGTAGATACTTCGGTTCCTATTTTCGTTTTATAGTATTTCGGGGCTTTGACCGAGGAGCCAACCAAAGCTATGGTGCGTTCCGCATTGAATTTTCCGGTCAGTATATATTCTCCAATTATCACTAAGTCCTGAGGTGTAACCGTCCAAACCAATTCACCTTTATTAATAGGATCTATTTTATTGATTTGTGTACCCACCAAGCCTGCTGGATGTGGACCAGAAACATTATGCAATTCTATTCCATTTAAACCAGCCAATGGGGAATGACCTGATTTACCAACGGAAACATGAACCTTGCCAGCGGTTAATTTGCCAAGGGCCGAAACCGCTGCCTGCAGTTCGGCTTCTTTTCCATCAAGCACATAGTCTAAATCAGCGGCCAATGGTGCAGTTACATAACCTGAAACAAAAATGGCTTTGGGGTTGGTATCTGGATCGGCAATGATGTCGTACGGTCTTTGTTTTATAAAAGGCCAGCAACCGCCTTTCAAAAGGTGAGCCTTGATATCCTGAGAAGTGGCTGACTCAACATTTAATTTGGAATGCTCCAAAGTTTGCTGCTCTTTATCGGCCAAAATTTTCAAAGTTACTATTCGTCTACGCGCACCTCGCTCGATTTCAATCAATTCTCCACTTACAGGAGAGACAAACAACATGTCCACCACATTCTTATTATAAAACAAGGCCTCACCGGCTTTGACCTCGGCGCCCTGCTTTACTAACATTTTTGGAGTTAATCCGTGAAAATCTTTGAGTTTTATTGCGTAAACATTGCTTAAAACGGCTTTAGAAGTAGTCTTTTCGGCTTCGCCGACGAGGTTGATATTCATGCCTTTTTTAATCCGAATGTCTTTTGACATATATACTAGACCTTATGTTAACAAAATTTGGGGCAAAAATAATACTAAAACGATAGGTTTCATAATTATTGCCTATAAATTTGGGCATTACAACGAGCTTAATTTTTTAGGTATGCTTTTTGTTTACCTTTGTTTAAAATATAGGTTTTTAATGCGTTTAAATCTTAAACAGATTGCATTTCTGTTTGTCACACCATTGTTATTTGCACAGATTCAGGAAGAAGTGAATCCGCCTGCAAACATCAGATCTGTCATTTTTGAAGGACCTACGGGAGACCAGTTTCCTGTCGTACAACTCAATGAATTCATTTATCTTGAATTCGATGACACCACAGCCAGTGAGCAAGATTACTATTATAAAATCATACATTGCGACTACGATTGGTCGCCCTCACAATTGCTCAAATCACAATATCTAACAGGCGTTGACAACCAACGAATTATTGACTACCAGAATAGTTACACCACCCTACAACCCTATAGTAATTATCGCCTGACAATACCTAATGATAATGTTCGACTAAAGGTCAGTGGCAATTACATGTTGGAAATCTATAATTCAAGTTATGAGTTGCAGTTCTCAAGAAGGTTTGTCGTTTTTAAAGACACCGTCAAAGTAGGTGCCGTTGTGAAACGATCTCGAAATTTTGAATTTCTCAATGAGAAACAAGTAGTGCAGTTTACCATTAATTCGGGAAATTTCAGATTAGTGAATCCTAAAAAAGAGGTGAAAGTGGCAATCATACAGAATTATTACTGGCCCACAGCACTTTACGATATCAAACCCCAATTCACCTTGGGCAATCAGCTGGTTTATAAATATGACCAAGAAACCAGTTTTTACGGGGGCAATGAATTTCTCAATTTCGATACCAAAGATTTGAGGGCTCCCAGCGCTGTCATTTCCCATATAGAATTAGATGATATCTATCAACACTATTTATTTGCCGACCGATTTCGAAGCGTCCGAGAATACACCTATTTTCCTGATATCAACGGTGATTTCGTAGTACGCACCCTTCAAGGCGACGACGAATCGCGCGAAGCCGAATACACCAACCTCCACTTTAGTTTGCCGTATTCCAAAGAATTGAATCTTGACGATGTGTATGTCTTCGGAAAATTCAACAACTATGCGTTCACTGATGAGAACAAGATGACCTATAACGAAGAGAATGGCATGATGGAAACCGCCATCAAGCTAAAACAGGGGTTTTACAACTATAAATATGTTATCAAAAAGGAAGAGGGAGAAGTCGATTATAATACGATTTCAGGCAGCTTTCATTTTACTGAAAACACTTACTTGATTTTAGTTTATTATCGCAATTTCGGCGAAATCCATGATAGCATAATCGGAGTAGGTTCTACCAATTCTCGCGATATCAGCAACTAGACTCTATTTACCTTCAAAGTACCTTGTTGCAATACAAACCAGCACCACAACAAACAGTTTCGCTGCCAACTTCAATACAGGGGCGCCGAATGTTTCAAATGCGGGCACCCTTTAGTCATTAATGACGGCTACTGCCTAAATGCTGACAAGCTAAAAGTAACAAGAAGTTCTAAACCGGTTCAAAAAAGAACTCGCCAGCTTTGTCGCTAGCATGATTTCAAAGCTACGGTTTGCCGTATTTTTCTTCCTTCCAGCATTTGCGAATTTCAATTGCCTGGCATACATCAGAAAAAAATATACTTATACCGATCATTTGATCTTTGGTTTTCACATTAACGCATTGTTATTTATCTTGCTCATTGTTAGCTTTTTAGTAGACTTGTTTTTCATTGTTTTAAGTTGGTGAATTGTCTTGATCATTTTCGCAATGCACCTTTTTCAAGTCATGAGTAAATTCTGCGTACACGGCATATTAAAAACTCTTGTTAAATAGCTATTTTTAAATTTTGTTTTCTTTTATTTTAGCATCAATGACATTCACTATTTTATTTACAGGAGGAGTATTTACCAATTAGATCGCACCAAATCATGATTACACAAGTTACCAAAGGCATAAAAGTTTCCGTGAATACTAAATTCGAAGGCACTTTTTTCAAGAACTACAAAATGCATTTCGCATTTGGGTATACAATTACCATTGAGAATCAAAGTCAAGACTCCGTGCAGCTTACTGCACGTCACTGGCAAATTTATGATGCCTTGAATGAAATGGAAATTGTAGACGGTGAAGGAGTCATTGGCAAAAAACCGGTCATTCGACCTGGCGAATCCCACACCTATAATTCAGGTTGCCTCTTAGCCTCCCCTATTGGGGCAATGAAGGGCTATTATAATATGGTCAATTTTACATCTACAGAGAAATTCAGGGTTTATATTCCGACCTTTAAATTTAGTGCGCCTTTTGCATTGAACTAGCATTTATTTAGCACTTCGTTTAGTTTTTATTCGGATTCCATTTTCGTACCTTTGTGCAAATTTTTAACACCTAAAAAACAGCACTATGGCTAAAGGTTTTTTTCAAGTACCAACTGCAATCAATGAACCAATAAAAAGCTATGCGCCTGGCTCTCCTGAGCGAGATGAAGTGCTGAAACAATACAAAGCTTACTATAATGGCACTGTAGAAGTGCCCATGTACATTGGCAATAAAAAGGTCAAGTCAGGAAAGACCAAACCCATGTCACCTCCACATGACCATAAGCACAAGGTTGGCAAATATCATATTGCGAATAAGTCGCATGTAACCGATGCTATAAATTCATCTTTAAAAGCGCGTGACGCCTGGGCAGATTTAACCTGGGAGCAACGTGCCGCAATTTTCTTAAAAGCAGCTGAGTTAATTGCTGGCCCTTATCGTGCTAAAATTAATGCCGCAACCATGATAGCGCAATCAAAAACAATTCACCAAGCAGAAATAGATGCTGCTTGTGAATTTATTGATTTCTTGCGTTTCAACGTGGAATACATGTCTCAGATATATGAGGAGCAACCTGATTCTGCGGAAGGTATCTGGAACCGTGTTGAATATCGTCCTCTTGAAGGATTCGTTTACGCGATTACACCTTTTAACTTTACCGCCATTGCAGGAAACCTTCCGGCCAGTGCAGCCATGATGGGTAATGTTGTGGTATGGAAGCCTAGTGATAGTCAAATTTTTTCAGCGAAAGTCATTGTTGACATATTTAAGGAGGCAGGTCTTCCAGATGGTGTTATCAATGTGGTGTATGGTGATCCTGTCATGATTACAAAAACCGTTTTGGACAGTCCTGATTTTGCAGGTATTCACTTTACCGGTTCCACACATGTCTTCAAAGAATTATGGAAACAGATCGGTGCAAATATTCATACATACAAAACCTATCCAAGAATTGTCGGAGAAACAGGTGGAAAGGATTTCATTATTGCACATTCATCTGCTAATCCAAAACAAGTAGCTACCGCAATTGTTAGAGGGGCATTCGAATTCCAAGGCCAGAAGTGCAGTGCGGCTTCACGTGTTTATCTTCCCAAATCAAAGGCTACGAGAATCTTAGACTTAGTAAAGAAAGATGTAGAATCGTTTAACACGCCTGGATCGCCTGACGACATGTCAAACTTCATCACAGCAGTAATTCACGAAGGTTCTTTCGACAAATTGGCCAAGTACATCGAACAGGCTAAAAAAGATAAGAAAGCGAAAATCGTCGTTGGTGGAGGTCATGATAAATCGAAGGGATACTTTATTGAACCTACAGTTATCCTAACAACAGATCCAAAATATACGACTATGGAAACCGAACTATTCGGACCCGTAGTAACTGTTTATGTATATGACGACAAAGATTGGTCTAAAACATTGAAGCTGGTAGATTCAACTTCTGAATACGCTTTGACAGGAGCGGTTTTATCTGCGGATAGATATGCTATTGATGAAGCTACAAAAGCCTTGCAAAACTGCGCTGGAAACTTCTACATCAATGATAAACCTACAGGTGCAGTAGTTGGTCAGCAACCATTTGGTGGCGCAAGAGCCTCAGGAACCAATGACAAAGCAGGCTCTGCTCAGAACTTGCTGCGATGGGTTTCACCGAGATTGATAAAAGAAACTTTTGTTACACCTGAAGACTATCGTTATCCTTTTTTAGGATAATCAAAATGTTAAAAGAGATTCGAAAAGGCTTTTGATAGCAGGTTTTTATTACTTTTCAATAGCCTTTTCGCAATATATCGGCGGATAGCAACACAATCTAAACACATGATTCCTGCTTTTACTGAAACGAATTCAGCATAGTCACGGGAATGACATTAAATGAGAATAGTATGAAAAAACTAGTAGTAGCAGCATTAGTGGTGATGGCCACAGGGTTCACTTTTGCACAAGATAATTTAGCCCAAGCCACAATACAAGGGGTTTTACAAGGTAATCAAGCCCAAGTAATACAGCTTGCAGAAGCATTCTCTGAAGAACAATATGACTGGAGACCTTCTGAAGGGGTCAACTCTGTCGGTGAGGCGCTTATGCACGTTGCTGGCGGCAATTATTTTTTAGCGTCTAAAATGGGGTTTGCCCCACCTGAAGATGTAGATATGATGAAATTAGGCGAAATCAAGGGAAAAGAAAACATTATAGCAGCTTTGAAGAAATCCAATGTCTTTGTTCTTGAAAAAATCATGATGGTCGATAATGCTTCCTTGACCGAGGAAGTTGATTTTGGTTTTGCTAAGATGAATAAGCTGGGCGGACTTTTAGCCATAATGGAGCATAATGGGGAGCATAAAGGGCAACTTATTGCCTATGCGAGATCCAATGGCGTTGTTCCGCCATGGAGTGAATAATAAACAACACCTTTTTTTAAAAACCTTCAAGCCCTTTCGTGTTGAAGGTTTTTTTGTGCAATGTATTTTACTTAAAATCGATGAAGTCTAGACAAACTGGTTTTCTGAGGTCTACGCAGCGTCCGTACCTAAGCTAATTCAAGATGTTGCAAAAATAGGCTCAGTGTACTCTGGGCTTTTAGTTTTTATAGACTAATTTCAGCCATTATCCGTTGAATTTCAACAGATTAGAATCAATTAAGTTGATTTACAAACAATTTATATGTAAATTAATCGTAAATGCATCGAATATTCACTACCCTAAACTTTGAGTGCTATGACTAAGAAAAAGAACGAAAAGAACAAAAATTTAAATATAAAGAGCCTTTTTGCTTACATTAAAAACTATGCGAGCAATTGCCGTTACTCATTCAATAGTATGCTGAGCGTATAGGTCATCCTTTAAATTTCATGGGGAGATAAACCACTTTCTTGGTTTCAAAGAAATCTTCTGTAAAATATTCGGACAGTTCAAAAACTTGGGCTGTTCTGTAGTCTTTCAATTCCTCGGACAAATCGCCTCCTTTTAAATACAGAATCCCGTTTCTTCTTTCATGTAACGATTCTTTTTTAATTTTCCCTTTTACCCAATGGGTGAATGTAGGCATTGCCGCGACCGCCCTACTAACAATAAAATCAAATCGATCTTTGATTTCTTCTACCCTTGAATTGATGGGGGTAACATTTTGTATCCCTAAGCCTTCGACAACCTCTTCAACCACTTTGATTTTTTTTCCGATCGAATCGACTAGTGTAAAATGCGTTTCCGGAAAAAGAATCGCCAAGGGAATTCCAGGAAACCCACCACCGGTACCTACATCCAAAACGGTGCTTCCTGCCTTGAATTGTTGAATTTTCGCTATACCAAGTGAATGTAGCACATGCCTTAGGTACAGTTCATCAATATCTTTACGGGAAACCACATTTATTTTTTGATTCCAATCGTGGTAGAGTGTTTCCAAGAGCGCAAACTGGCTTCGTTGTTCATCTGTCAAATCAGGAAAATAGTTAAAAATAATTTCTGCGTTCATCCATTTAAAATATTGGACAAAAATAGTATATTAGATGCTGTTAAAATTTTGCTTTTTAAGAAAGCTTTCAAACCACTTTGGGCCAATGGCCTTATCTTTACCAAAAATTCCAAATATGGATACTACCAACATCCGATTCTCACGAAAAGATTCCGCTCAGTTTTTCAAGACCCTGAATAAAAGGGTGAATGACTACTTTAAAGAAAATAAAATCAAGAAAACCGGGAATTGGCGGTTACACCTGAAAACCGTTATAATGTTCGCTTTGTTCTTGGCGCCTTACTTTTTGATATTGACCTTAGGGCTTCCGAACTGGGCCAATCTGTTGCTGACTATTGTCATGGGTATAGGTATGGCTGGTGTTGGCATGAATGTGATGCATGATGGCAATCACGGTTCATATTCCAACAAAAAATGGGTGAATAAGCTCATGGGCGGTAGCATCTATATTCTTGCTGGCAATGTCTACAATTGGCAAGTACAACATAATGTCTTGCACCATACCTATACCAATATTCATGAACATGATGAGGATATGGAAGCAGGCAGAGTTCTAAGATTTTCAAAACATACCGAATGGAAGAAACATCATAAATTCCAACATTTTTATTCTGTATTCCTCTATGGATTGCTCACCTTTAATTGGGCCATCACTACGGATTTTCAACAAATGTATCGCTTCATGAAGCGAAAGCTAAGCTATGGTAAATTACCAAGTGCCGCAATGAACTGGAGCACATTGGTCATTACAAAATCGTTGTATATCACCATATGGATTGTACTTCCACTTATCTTTGTCGATGTCGCTTGGTGGAAAGTAATATTAGGTTTCTTTATCATGCACTATGTAGCAGGAGTCATTCTAAGTGTAGTCTTTCAATTGGCCCATATAGTTGATGAAGCCGACACTCCATTGCCCGATGAAAATGGGAACATGAAAAACACTTGGGCCGTTCATCAGTTGTTCACCACCGTAAATTTTGGCACCAAAAACCGCATCGTTAATTGGTTTACCGGAGGATTGAATCATCAAGTAGAACATCATATCTTTCCGAATATAAGCCACGTGCATTATACGAAGATTTCCAAAATCGTGAAGCAGACCGCGAAAGAATTCAACCTGCCGTACAATGAATACAAGACAACACGCAAGGCAGTAATATCGCACTTTAAGCATTTGAAAGAATTGGGGAAACAACCCTCATTACAATATTGATTCACTGAATTAAGGTAAATAAAAAGTAAAAACCGCCAATCGATTATTGGCGGTTTTTTTATGCTTCCAAAACAATGTACTTAGAAGATTCAAAACATTTTGAAAGAATAATGTAGAATCCCCGATTTTCGTGCCCAAAAGAATCCTAAAAGTCATAATTTTGAACTTAGATAAAAACATATTGGATTTTGCTCTTACAGAGACTCACAAGCTTCTGTACAGCACAAGCGAGAACATCAAAAACACGTAAAGAACAGATTCCCGCCCCTGCCTGCTACCAGGTAGGTTTGCGGGAATGAAAAAAAATGGCATTCCCATGAGCAACCAACTTTCGGACAGAATCAACAGTGTAACCCCTTCCGCAACCTTAGAAATGGCCGCTAAGGCCCGTGAACTCAGGGCTGCAGGAAAAGACATTATCGGTCTTAGTCTTGGCGAACCAGATTTCAACACGCCAGATTACATTAAAGAAGCTGCGATACAGGCGGTAAATGATGGTTACAATTCGTACACACCCGTTGATGGCTATGTTGAACTTAAAGATGCCATCATCACCAAGTTCAAAAGGGATAATAATCTAACCTATGACCGTTCGCAATTGGTAGTTTCCACTGGTGCGAAACAGGCGCTCTATAATGTCGCCCAAGTAGTTTTGAACAAAGGTGATGAAGTGATTCTGCCCTGCCCATATTGGGTCAGCTATAGTGATATTGTAAAACTGGCCGATGGGGTACCAGTAGAAGTTGCCACTTCGATTACGAGTGATTTTAAAATGACCCCAGCGCAGTTGGAAGCTGCTATTACGCCGAGAACCAAAATGTTATGGTACAGTTCACCCTGTAACCCGAGTGGCTCCATTTATAGTAAAGAAGAGTTACGTGCCTTGGCCGATGTGCTTCAAAAACACCCACAAATTATAGTTGTGAGCGATGAAATATATGAGCATATCAATTATGGCGTTACACCACACGCTTCTATGGCCGCTTTTGAAGATATGTACGAACGTACGGTCACTGTAAACGGAGTTGCAAAAGCCTTTGCCATGACCGGTTGGCGCATTGGGTACATCGGTGCCCCTACCTACATCGCAAGAGCTTGTAACAAATTGCAGGGTCAAGTGACCAGTGGGGCCAATTGTATTGCACAACGCTCGGTAATCACCGCCTTGACAGAATCACCAAGCCGTATTCAGTACATGGTCGATGAATTCAAAGGACGTCGAAAACTGATTTTGGAATTATTGAATGGTATTGATGGCTTTAGATGCAATGAACCCGAAGGTGCATTTTATGTCTTCCCGGACATCACTGCCTATTTTGGTAAAACCTTGAACGGAACTACCATTCATAATGCCTCTGACCTAGCGATGTATCTTTTGGAAAATGCCAATGTCGCTACGGTAACAGGCGATGCCTTTGGCAATGGTAATTGTATTCGTATTTCATATGCAGCTTCGGAAAAAGAGCTTCGAGAGGCGGTTACAAGAATAAAGGCCGCTTTAGCTTAACCCTATGAGGTAATATCAATTTTTGAATCCGTCAAGCTTCGTACTTGACGGGTTTATCATTGGTTATTTCATTGAAATTCTTCAGAAACAATCGCAATTCCACTTTCGAAGATAAAGCAGTTTAAACATGTATTGAATTTTAATACTTAACTTTATACTAAGGCCCAAAACAAGCTCTGGTCCTAACTATTACACTAAATGACCACTATATGAAAAAGTACCAGCTATTAGCATTAGTATTGATTATCGGATCTTCTTTAGTATTTGCCCAAAAAGACAAGCAAAAAGTAATCAGTGGTATCGATGCCAAAAGCGACCAGTATTCAGCTATCGCCCAAGAACTTTGGGAAAATCCGGAATTGGGGTATTTAGAAGAAAAGAGCGCTGCCCTTTTACAAGGCGAGTTAGACAAAGCGGGCTTTACTATAGCAAAAGGCGTTGCCGGCATACCAACGGCTTTCACCGCAACCTATGGTTCCGGAGCTCCAGTAATCGGTATTTTGGGTGAATATGATGCGTTGCCAGGAATGTCTCAAGCAGCGGAACCTTTTATGAAAGCTAGCGTTGACGGCGCACCTGGTCAAGCCTGCGGACACCATCTTTTTGGAACCGGATCTATGGCAGCGGCCATTGCGGTCAAAGATTGGTTGAAAAGTTCCGGAAAATCCGGAACAATTAGATTTTATGGAACACCGGCAGAAGAAGGAGGCTCTGGAAAAGTATATATGGTTCGTGCAGGACTTTTTAAAGATATTGATGCTATTGTTTCATGGCATCCGGGGGATGCAAATGCCTCGAACCCTAGCACGAATCTCGCGACCATTTCGGGGAAATTCCGATTTAAAGGCAATTCGTCACATGCTGCTGCGGCACCCGAAATGGGGCGTTCTGCCTTAGATGGTGTTGAAGGGATGAACGATTTAGTAAATATGTTACGCGAACACACCACCGAATCAACTCGTATTCACTACGTGATTACCAAGGGCGGTGATGCACCCAATATTGTGCCTGCAGAAGCTGAAGTATATTACATCGTTCGACATGCCAATCGAGAGGAAGTGAAAGCCGTGTGGGACCGAGTGGTAAAAGCAGCCGAAGGTGCTGCCATTGGAACGGAAACAGTAATGACCTACGAAATTATCGGAGGTACTTACGAAAGACTTCCCAATGAAGCGCTCGCCACCTTAATGCATGCCAACATGACCTTGGTGGGCGGTGTAGACTACTCCTCTGAAGAATTAAGTTTTGCCGAAGAAATACAAAAAACCTTAAAAGCAATCAAACCTTTGACCAATGCAAATACCATACAACCCATGGAATTTACCTATGGCAAAGCATCCGCGGATACCGGTGATGTTAGTTGGAATGCCCCTCTGGCAGCAGTTAGAGCTGCCACTTGGGTTCCTGGAACACCTCCTCATAGCTGGCAAGCGGTAGCGGCCGGCGGAACATCAATTGGTTCTAAAGGAATGTTAGTAGCAGCTAAAACAATGGCATTGACCGCTATCGACATCTATAAATCTCCCAAATTACTTGATAACATAAAGGCAGAATTCCACAAAAGACGAGGTGCCGACTTTAAATATGTTGCCTTATTAGGGGATAGAAAACCAGCCTTAGACTATCGAAAGTAAAGTGTAAGATTAGAAAGCCCTTCATGCCAAAAACCCAATATCGTATTTACGTCATTGAATTACGTAAGAAAATATTCACTGAAAATACCCGATTTCGTGTTGCAAATCCGCAATTCAATGGGGTATTGGAATGTTTATATGTGGGCATGACCAGTAAGACCCCTAAAGAGCGTTTTGAACAACACAAGACTGGTTATCGAAATAAAAAGGGACATAATCTATCTTCAAGTATTGTAAAGAAATATGGTTCTTATCTACGACCAAGCCTTTATAATCATATAGACCCAATTGACACCAAGGCTGATGCATTGAAGATGGAAGAAACATTGGCCTTGGAATTGCGACGAAAGCGCTATGCGGTTTGGTTCAATTAAGTACGCTTCCAGAAATAGGGTGTCATTAAAATGAGAACCGTGAAGAGCTCTAAACGCCCCGCTAGCATCAAAAACCCACACCACCATTTCCCGATATCGGGTAGTCCATTAAAATTACTCAGGGGGCTCAGACTTCCCAATGCCGGACCTACGTTTCCTAAAGACGATGCCGCTCCACCTATTGCCGAAACAAAATCGAGTCCCATAGCTCCTAATCCCAATGCGCCGATAATAAAGAGTAGCATATACAGCACAAAAAAGGCGATGATGTTGTAAACAATGTGCTCCTTTATGGTCTTATTATTATAACGTACGGGAATTATTGCATTCGGGTGCAAGGTTCTTTTAAATTCTAAGAGTCCATTTTTGATAATGAGTAAATGACGCATGATCTTGATTCCTCCAGCTGTAGAACCCGCAGAACCCCCTAGAAAAAACAAGCCAAAAAAGAACACCGTCAAAAAGGGCGTCCAACTAGTGAAATCACTCGAGACAAAACCTGTAGTTGTAACTACCGCAACAACCTGAAAAAGAGCATGCCTGAATGCGCTTTCACCTGCACCAAATACCATTGGATGATATTCTGAAACTTGGACGTTCGCACTGGCATAAATAACTCCTGCCGCCAGAACCGTAAACAAAAGAATAAATATCGAGTAATACTTAAATTCTTCGTCCTTAAGAATGCGTTGAACTTTTCCTTTGAATGCAAAATAACTCAATACGAAATTCATCCCTGCCAAAAACATGAATAAAATAACAATATACTGAATTAGGGGTTGATCATTCCAAAAAGCCAAACTTGCATTTTTAGTGGAAAACCCCCCCGTCGATAAGGTCGCCAAGGAATGGTTGATGGCATCGAAAAAACTCATTCCCGCCAACTTCAAGAGCACCGTTTCCGCCGCTGTATATCCTACATAGATATACCAAAGACGTTTTGCGGTATCGGTAATTCTAGGATGCAATTTGTCTGCGCTGGGGCCCGGTGCTTCTGCTGCAAAAAGCTGCATACCTCCTATGCCCAATAAAGGCAATATGGCAATGGCAAGCACAATGATTCCCATACCACCGATCCAATGTGTTAGGCTGCGCCAGAAAAGGATGCCCTTAGGCAGGGTCTCAATATCATCTAAAATAGAAGCCCCTGTTGTAGTATACCCTGAAATAGTTTCGAAAAAAGCGTTAGTAACTCCGGGTATGGCCCCTGAGAACAGATAAGGTAGCATTCCAGAGACGGACATTACCAACCAGCCAAATGTTACGATGAGGTATCCCTCTTTTCGCTTGACTTCCTTTTTATGTCCACGGGTTGTAAACATCGCAAACATTCCAATGAGCATCGAAACTATAGAGGCAAGTAAAATATCTAGCGTAACTCCGTCTTGACAAATACCGCTTACGACCACAGCAATAAGCATAAACCCCCCATTGAAGAGGAGCAAAAGCCCCATAATATGGAATATGATTTTTTGATTTAAGCCCATCAGAGGAATAGTCTTTCGATTTTGGGAATCGCTTCGGGCAAACAACAGACCACTACCCGATCTCCAGCCTGTATTTCAAATCCACCAAGGGCGATGATTCCTTCGCCATCGCGAACTACACCACCTATTGTTGCAGCCTTGGGAAAATTAAGTTCACGGATTAGAGTACTTGTAACCTTGGAATTAGGTTTTACCACAAACTCTAAAATCTCGGCATTTAGATTGTTGATGCGCATCAAGGCAACGACTTCACCTTTTCTAATATACTTGAAGATATTATTGGCGGCCAAAAGCTTTTTGTTGATTAAAGTATCAATTCCAATGGAGTGCGATAGTTGAAAATAATCCATGTTCTCCACCAATGCGATGGTTTTTTTGATATGTTTCGATTTGGCTACCAAACACGACATGATATTGGTCTCGGAATTGCCGGTTACAGCAATAAAAGCATCCATGGACTCTAAACTTTCTTCTTGCAGCAATTCTACATTACGTCCATCACCATTGATGACCAACGCATTGGGCAAATCGTCGGAAAGGTCAAAAGCCTTCTCTTTATCCTTTTCAATTAACTTAACGTTGAATTTCTTTGCACACAAATCTCTAGCGGCCTTAAAGCCAACTCTGCTACCACCAAGAATCATTACATTCTTTATTTCCTCCTTTTTCTTCCCAGTGAGCTTATAAAGTTCATCCACGCCTTCCTTTACCGTAATGAAATACACCTGATCGCCCTCCTTGAATACAGTATCACCTCTAGGAATGACGGTATATCGCGTACCCAAGCGCTGTAAAGCTATAGGCATAAAATGTAATTCAGAAAAAATATTGGCTGCTTCCTTCACCATTTTACCCACAAAAGGGGCGGATTTAGGTAGCGAAACACCAACCATGATTAATTTTCCTTCTTCGAATTCATACGTATCATTGAAAGCCGATTTGTTCAACAATAATTGAATTTCCGTAGCTGCCAATTCCTCAGGGGAAATTAACTCATCAATTCCCAATTCATCGAATTTGATCAGGTCTTTATTGTCAACAAATTCAGTATTTGAAATTCTGGCAATGGTACGTTCACAGCCCAATTGTTTGGCCAACATACATAGGGTAATGTTCGTGGTTTCTGAAGAGGTGACACCGATAACCAAATGCGACTGCTCGACTTTGGCATCCCGAAGGACTGAAATAGAGGTCGCATCGCCTTTTAAAACACGAATATCTAAATGGCTGTCCGCATAGGACAGACTTTCTTTGTTCGTATCGATTAAGGTGATATCTTGAGACTCGTAGGAGAGTAGTTTTGCCAAATGGAAGCCAACCTCGCCGGCTCCAGCAATTATGATTTTCATCTATTGTTGTATATTGTTGCAAGGGGTCGGATTAAAAATCCCCAGCCATTTTGAGAGAGAAGTGTCACTTTAGACACAAAAGCTATTTTACAGCCCATTTAAAAAAGGTTTGCAAATATTGCGATATACAAAATTACGGAAATTTATACTCTGCCGCTAAAATTACCGTAGTAATAACATTTCGAAAGGGGCTTTATTGTATTGCACTAGAGGATAAAGCAGCCCTGATGTCGTATCTTTGCCGAAAATCTCTTGAATGCCAGAAAAAGTAACGCCATACAAAGATTCTGAATTAGGGAAAAAAGAGCAGGTAACCCAAATGTTCGATTCCATTTCTGGCAATTATGACGGACTTAATCGTGTCATTTCTTTTGGAATCGATATCAAATGGAGAAAACGCGTAGTAGCTATCCTTAAGAAAAAACAACCGAAAACCATACTTGATATCGCTACCGGAACTGGAGATTTGGCGATCAATATGATAGATACCGGGGCAGAGAAAATTGTCGGACTCGATATTTCTCCTGGTATGTTGGAAGTCGGAAAAACAAAGGTAGCCGACAAGAAATTGAACAATACGATTGAAATGGTCGTTGGAGATAGCGAAAATTTACCTTTTGAAGCAAATTCATTCGATGCAGTAACCGTGGCTTTTGGCGTTCGTAACTTTGATAGCTTGGAAAAGGGTTTGGGGGAAATTTATCGGGTACTAAAACCAAAAGGTACTTTTGTGATCTTAGAGACTTCGGTACCGACGAAAGCACCTTATAAACAAGGTTATCGCTTGCATTGCAAATACATATTACCCTTAATCGGACGTCTTTTTTCAAAAGATCGCTCTGCATATAGCTATTTATCAGAGTCTGCAGCGGTTTTTCCGCATGGTGAGGACTTCAACAATATTTTGCGTAAAATCGGGTTTATAGAGGTAACGAACAAACCCCAGACATTTGGGGTTGCGAGTATTTATGTAGCTACTATATAATCTATGCGGAGTATTCTAATTCTATTTACAGGTTTCCTCTGTCTTTGTCAGCCGCTTAAGGCACAATTCAACGAAAACCCAGTGTTGAATATCGAAAACAAAGACAAAAAGTTTTTGAACTACGGCTATTATTTAGGGCTCAACCAATATGATTTCAAATTCGACTATAATAACAATACCGAGGATATCTTGGTCAATAAGAGCTTAGGGTTCACTGTTGGGCTTATTGGAGAAATGCGAATCAATGAGTTCTTTGATGTAAGAATCGAGCCTGGGCTCGCATTTAATGCCAGAACTCTTGGTTTTCCAGGCTTCACGGAAGAGCGAGATGCCATACGCGAGGTGAAATCTACCTATATCAACTTTCCGGTACTTTTAAAAGCAAGTACAAGACGATTAGGAAATTTTAAACCCTTTCTTGTGGGTGGTTTATCAGCATCTTTGAATTTAGGAAGCAATGAAACGGCACTCGATGATAATGCTTCCGGTACGTTTAGAATGACCAAATGGGTATATAATTACGAAATTGGTTTCGGAATCGATTTTTATCTGGAGTATTTTAAGTTCTCACCTTCCATTCGAGGAGTCTTTGCGATAACCGATGAATTGGTACCTGACAATGACCCCAACAGCCCTTGGACATCTAATATAGGTGCCATTCGTACACGTGGTCTTTTTATCAACTTTACTTTTGAATAAGGGCTAATCTCTTCTTACTTCGTTTAATAAAATCCCCGTTGCCGTAGCCACATTTAGGCTTTCTGTAGTCTTTTTACCGTATTGGGGGATACTGATTTTCCGATATACCTTTTTTTCTATTTCTGAGGAAATTCCATTGGCCTCGTTTCCCATAATCAAAATTCCTGCTTCAGGCAGTTCTTCAGAATACACAGAAGACTCATTCATAAAAGCGCCATAAGTAGGTAATGGACAAACCTTCAGGAAAGCAGCAATATCAGTGTAAACGATATTCACTCGAGAAATAGAACCCATCGTTGCCTGCAAGACCTTCGGGTTATAACAATCCACGGTTTGTTTTGAACAAACCAGATGGGGAATACCAAACCAATCACAAAGCCGAATTATAGTCCCTAAATTTCCTGGATCTCGAACATCGTCCAAAACTAATATCCAATCATTGAAATCAACTTGACTTGCTTCTGGTACATGAAAAACCCCTAATACGACATTGGGATTTTTCAAAGTGCTCATTTGTCGCAAATCAGCCTCGGTTATGAGAGTGAAATCGATATTGGTCTTTTCAAAAATACCTGGATCCACACTAAAAATCCCATATGGTTTTATCGGGGATGCCAAAACCTCTTTTACACCCTTGATTCCTTCGACAATAAATAGCCCGTTTTGATTTCGGTACTTTTTTTGATGTAAGCTCCGTATTAGTTTTATTTGGCTTTTA
>JARFRH010000164.1 GCA_029287355.1 Maribacter sp.
TCAAATAAAAATATTTTGATTTCTAAGCTTGGTTCAATACTTTAGCACAAACGTTTGCGCAAAAGTTTTTAATCTACTAATCAACCAAATACCATTGTCATGTACATTATTGAAAATTATTCGGTGGCCGTATTTCTATGCGTCATTACCATGTTATGTTGGGGGTCTTGGGCGAACTCACAAAAACTTTCAAGCCAAAAATGGCCATTTCAACTTTTTTATTGGGATTACACTTTCGGTATCCTAATCATTACAATACTACTAGCCTTTACCATGGGCTCCTTCGGTGATGAGGGAAGAAGTTTTTTAGAAGATCTTAATCAAGCAGAGACAACCTATTTGGGTTATGCCCTACTCGGCGGAATTATCTTCAACCTGGCCAATTTATTGCTCGTCATAGCCATAGACTTAACTGGTATGGCCATTGCCTTTCCTGTTGGTATCGGTATTGCATTGGTCTTAGGCGTGGTTACCAATTTCATGTATAACCCTGAAGGAGACCCACTCATTTTATTCACAGGTGTATTCTTCGTCATGGTAGCCATAATATTAGATGGCATAGCCTACAAGAACATTCTTAAAAAACAGGAAAAGACGCCCATAAAGGGAATTGTGATTTCGCTGCTAGCAGGTATTGCCATGGGCTTCTTTTACAAATACGTGGCACAATCGATGACCGCTGATTTTGTAAGGCCCGAAGCTGGAAAATTGACGCCCTATACGGCCTTAGTCGTTTTTTCAGTTGGTATTTTAATTTCCAATTTTCTGTTCAATACCATTAATATGTACAAGCCCATCACGGGCAAAGCGGTTACCTATAAGGATTATTTCAAATTGGGAAATCCAAAACTACATCTTATAGGGATTCTAGGTGGTGTCATTTGGGGTGTTGGAATGTCGTTCAGTATTATTTCCTCGGAACAAGCAGGACCGGCAATAGCATATGGACTTGGCCAAGGGGCAACCATGGTTGCTGCTCTTTGGGGAGTATTTATCTGGAAAGAGTTGAAAGACTTGCCTAAATCAAAGAATTGGTTGATTACGTCCATGTTCATCTGCTTCATTATTGGTCTTGGTTTAATCATTTATTCAAAAGTTGCTTAGTATGAAACTAGTTGTAGTAGGAAGCTCTAATATGGATTTGGTCATCTCGTTACCAAGAATACCTGCCATTGGAGAAACTGTTCTAGGCGGAAAATCAAGTATGATTTTTGGGGGAAAAGGGGCCAACCAAGCGGTCGCAGCCTTACGTTCAGGCGGCGATGTCGCCTATATCGCAAAAGTTGGAAACGACCTTTTCGGGGATAATATGAAAAATCACTTTGAGCGGGAAGGTTTTCGTACCGATCATATTCTGACTGATCCAAATGAGCCTACGGGTATAGCCCAAATTTTTGTGTCTGAAAAAGGTGAAAACTCGATTGCCGTGGCACCTGGGGCCAACATGAAACTCTTACCTAAAGATATCGAACCGTTCAAAGACCTTATTAAAAATTCGAAAGTGGTGTTATTGCAATTGGAAACTCCCATGGAAACGATAGAATATATTGCAGCTATTGCTTATAAAAATCATGTGAAACTCATTTTGAATCCTGCCCCGGCTCAAAAATTAAGTGAAGAATTATTAAAAAAGGTTTGGCTGATTACGCCTAACGAAACTGAAGCAACGCTACTGACCGGTATCGAGGTTATGGATGTTGCGTCAGCAACAAAAGCAGCAGCGCATCTTCTTCAAATGGGAATCAAGAATATCATCGTAACCTTAGGTGAAAATGGCAGTCTCTTATGTAATGAAAAAGGTTCGGAACACTTTAGGGCTTTTAGGGCAAAAGCACTAGATACTACGGCAGCAGGAGATGTATTCAACGGTGCATTGGCGGTTGCCATCACTAATGGGGAATCTTTAGAAAAAGCGATTAATTTTGCGGCTGCGGCAGCGGCCATTTCGGTTACTCGCGAAGGTGCGCAGCCTTCAATTCCTACCCGTACTGAAATAGATAACTTTTTAAACCTAGCACAAAGATGATTGATATGAAGAATTCGATTCAAATCACAATCCTATTAGCGCTTTATTTGCTAATATCCTCTTGTAAAGACTCCCAAAAGAACCAAACAAAAGTGGTCGTAAATCCCTTGCGGGATTCCAGCCTTACCTATACCGCTTATACACCAAAATCTACGGATCGCATTATTTCCCGATCCGATTATGCCGATAAATTATACGGATTTTGGCTGGCACAATGTATCGCCAACTGGACAGGACTGGTTACTGAAATGGATAAAGTTGGGAATATTGGTGAGACAAAGACCGGCGATTTTTATACCCGGGAAGATTGGGGGACAACCGATCTACCCAACATTTGGTCTGGCGATGAACCAAGTGACCTATCTGAAACTATTGATTTTGTTTTTCGAGGAGAAGATGAAATTTGGGGTGCCGATGATGATACCGATGTTGAATACATGTACCAGCATTTGCTATACACCAACAAAACTTCCGTACTCACGGGTGAGCAAATTCGAGATGGGTGGCTAGAGCACATGAAACATGAAGAAGAAAACTACCTGTGGGTGGCAAATCAAAGGGCTTTGGAATTAATGTTAACGGGCATCGTACCGCCTGCAACAAGTGATCCAAAAATTTCCAAAGACACCATTTACGACAATTATCATGAAATGATCGATGCCCAACTGACCACCGAAATATTTGGGTTTTTTGCCCCTGCGCGCCCAGATGTCGCCCTAAAAATGGCAAAGATGCCCATTCAGACCACTGCCAGGGAAAATGCCCAATGGATATCGGAATTCTATGTCATCATGTATTCCTTGGCATCTTATGTTGACCAAAACCTTTCAAAGAAAGAACAGACGCAATGGATGGCTGCCGAAGCCCGAAAAAGACTTCCTAACGATTCCTATGCGGCCAAAATGTACGACTTTGTAAAAGGCAAGTATACTGCCAATGTACCCTGGGAGCAGGCACGTGATGAGGTATATACCCGCTATCAAGTAAACCAAGAAGATGGCTATACCATCACTTCGAAAAACATATTCTGTAACGGATGTTTTGTTGGAGGAATTAACTACGCAGCGAGTATTGTCAGTCTTTTATACGGTGAAGGTGACTTAAAAGAAACCATTAAAATTGGCGCTTTATCAGGTTGGGATTCCGATAACCCCACGGCCACATGGGGCGGTCTTTTGGGCTTCATGAATGGCAAGGAAGGAGTAGAAAATACCTTCGGACGTAAATTTTCAGAAAAATTCAACATCCATAGAACTCGGGTCAATTTTCCAAATGATGGTATGGATAATTTTATGAACATGGCAAAAACAGGTGTTTATATTGTGGATCGTGTAGTTCAAGAAGAAATGGGCGGAGGTGTAGATCTCCATGAAGATGTGTGGTACATTCCTATGGTAGATTTAAATATAGAGCCAGGGAATTAAATCAACAACATCATTTTTATCATGTACTTCACAATAGCAAGCTATAAGAATGAAAAAAGGTGCAGGTAATTTTAATTCTCGTAATCATCATTTCCAATCTGGCTAAAGGGCAAAATGAACAAGAAGAGAAGAAGCTTGTACTAAACCGAACGGAATACAAGGACAAACTTCAAGGCTTTCGGTTGGGCAGCTGTATTGCCAATTGGACCGGATTACCCACCGAAAACCAACGCACCGACTTTCCCTTTTTTACAGATGATGATTTTGGACCTGGCAAGTTCGACTATGTATTGGATCAACATCCATGGGGTGCTGATGATGATACCGATATTGAATATGTGTATCAACATGCCATTGAAAAATACAATACTCCTATGCTAACTGGGGAACAGATCAGTACCGAATGGCAAGACCATATCGGTTTGCCTTTACTTTGGGTATCTAATTTATCGGCATTGGGTCAAATGCAAAATGGAGCCATTCCGCCAGCGACATCACTCCCTGAAAACAATCCCATATGGGATATGATCGACGCACAGTTGACTACTGAAATCTTTGGAGCCCTAGCACCAGGAAGACCTGATATTGCCTTGGAATTAGGGCATTTGCCAATTCGAACAACTGCATATCTGCATTCAGAGTGGGCGGCAGAATTTTATATCATCATGTATTCCCTGTCGGCGAGCGTAAACAAATCGATTTCAAAAAAGGAGCAGCTACATTGGATGGCCGAAAAGGCGCGAAAACGCATCCCGGAATGGTCTTATATCGCAGATATGTACGACTTTGTAAAAGCTTCCTATGAAGCCAATCCGGATAAAGACAATTGGGAAAAAACTAGGGATGAAGTAGCAAGACGCTACCAACATGACAATACCGCTGGTTACCAATATAAGTATCCTTGGGATTCAGGTATTAATTTTGCCGCATCTATCATAAGTCTGTTTTATGGGGAAGGAAACTATAAAAAACGATAAGAATCGGATCAATGTGCGGATGGGATTCCGACAATCCTACTGCCACTTGGGGAGGTCTTTTGGGCCTGATGTATGGTCACAAAGCCATGCAAGAACATTTTACTAAGCATGACTTTTCTAACAGCTATCATATTGAACGCACACGGTTCAATATGCCGGTTCCCTTAGATAATTTCGATGATATGGCGGAACGTGGCGCTCAAATCATAGATGATATTGTAGTGAATATAATGGATGGTTCCGTTCAAGGGGACCGTTGGATAATCCCTATTCAAAGAACTCAAATTACGGCCCAAGACGTACCCAAAACCAACGTTCCTTGGATTACGATTGAGGACAGTGATTCTTCTTGGGATTATAAAGGCTTTACCAGCAACAGTGAAAATTGGAATGCCTCTGGGGCCTCACTTACCAAAGGCTACGCAAACTGTGCGGCAACACTCACCTTTACATGAACCGCTGTTTAGTTTTATGGGTATCGCAGTCCTAAAGGTGGTAAGATGAACATTGCCATTGATGATATCGATTACGGCACCTTTAACCAAGAAAACCATACCAGCGAACAGGGCCAATATTATGTAAAAATCTTTGAGAAATTAGACTTGGCCCTAGGGAGGCATACGATCAAAATTGTGGGCGATGGTAAACCTACGGAAAAGACCATCGATATGCTCTCCATTAAAGTGAAAAACTAGGGCATTACCATAAACGCCAGCCTTGCTCGAAAGGTCAGCAATTTGATTTTGGTTAGAGTTCTTTGATCGCCAAGTTTGTTTTATCTTTAGTAACACTCATTACATGACTAGAGAATAACTTTGGGTAGCAAATGAACCGAATCATGAACTTATTAAAGCAAAACTTGCCTTATCTGGACGCTTCCAAAAGTAAAATTACGCTAATTGGTTTTCTGTCATTGGTCATCTTTATTTTTTTGACCGTGTTTGCACCCTTTAATTTGAGCCAATGGGGTGAAAGTCATTTTCTAGGCTATGTTTACATAGGTGTCGGAGATTTGTTGCTAACTCAATTTGTTTTGCGCCCTCTTCTTGGGTTCAAAAAAATCAAGGTTTTCCACAAGCCAAAAAATAGGCTCTTTTTATTGCAAAGCACCGTAAAAACCTTCCCTTCTATCCTATTTAGTATTCATTCGCGGTCTAACTGGTATTTTTATTGTTGTTTTAGTAAATCAGTATGCCGGACTTTTAAAACCTATGAATAAGAAAAGTATCATTTTCAAATCTAGTATATCAGGACTCCTTATGATTTGTCTTCTGCTATTTCTTCCTTTTGGTCATTCAGAAACATATGAATCGCTTCCAAAACTAAACGGTCACTGCCCTCCTGGTTTCAAGCGCAATGCGAACAACGAGTGTATGTCCCAAAACCTATATATGCAGTATGACTCTCCCAATAACATGGGGCTTGGTGGTCTTCGAACGGGTCTTCCTGGAATTAGGGATGGTTTTTCTCCACAGGACATCGATTTAGGTCGGTCTTTATTCTTCGTCCCGGTAGTATCCGGTGTTGGAAGCATATCATGCGGCGGGTGTCATGAGCCAACGATTGGGTTCAGCGAGGGAATGGCCCCGCGTATGGGCCGTATTTAGCCAAAAGTAATACGTGCGGCACCAAGACGCGGGACTGTTGCCGAGGTCGAGGGAGTCGGTTG
>JARFRH010000248.1 GCA_029287355.1 Maribacter sp.
ACTGCGAAGGGTGAAAAAACATCAAAATAGACTAATCTGTATCAAATATTACCAAGCTTAATTTAAAACCTGTTTTGCGAGCAAATTGCGTGCAAATGAAAAAAGCTACATAAGTTAAAACTCTTGAAGCTCTGTTTTTATTAGTGGAGAATACCGGAGTCGAACCGGTGACCTCTTGCCTGCCAGGCAAGCGCTCTAGCCAGCTGAGCTAATCCCCCATTTGGCAGGGGCAAAGAAAATACTTTTAGGGTAAGTATCAAAATGTAAAGACCCCTTATTCAAAATGTAGTTAATACTTTTTAATACGAAGCATTAAAACAGGTATCTTGACAAAGAATTCCGATTTTAAAATGGTGTTCTTTTCCCAAAGCTTTTTGAAAAAACCTCTTTTTCTTCTAAAAACACAAAGCAAATCAGGCTGAACTGACTGAAAATGCTCCAAAACACCTTGGTATGTAGTTGCATTTTCAGAAATGGTCAATTGTTCGCTAATATCCATCAATGACGGATTTACCTTTAAATCATCTTCCGTATAGCCCGGGGTTTTTACCAAAAGTAAATTGACTGCAGTACCCCATTTATTTTGAATTGATAGTAACGGCTCTAACATGCGCTTTTTCTTCAAAATACCCGATTTAAAAGCAGTCAAGGCGGTTTTGAAAGGTGAAAAAACTGTTCCTTTCGGAACAATAAGCGCTGGAATATCAGTCTTCTTAATGATGCTTCCAGTTGTATGACCCAAGTAAAGCTCTTCTTTGATGTCGTTACTTCTTGGGGCAATGATAATCAGATCTATACCTAACTCACGATCAATTTCTTTTAGGCCATCCGTAATACCCCCATTATAAGTGGCTATTTTAATCGATATATCCTTTGCGTCTACCTTATCGATAACCTCTTTCAAACGTTCCTTGCTGCTTTTGGCTACTTTTTCCGATATGTTTACCAAACTACCTGTTTTGGCCGATACCGCAAAAACATCCATCACAAAAACAGTTGCGGAAAACGCCTCGGCAAAATCTACGGCATATTGAAGCGTTTCACCTGAATTTGAGCCAGTGCCAATAGGAACAAGAATGTTTTTCATAGGAAGTGATATTGATTAATAATCTAAATTTACAATTAAATTGATCTTCACGAATGATTCGACGTGCAAAGATATCGGAAATCCCCGATATTTTAATGATAACCAAAGCCTGCGCTCATTATATGATGGAAAAAGGCATCTTTCAATGGAATGAGGAATACCCCTCAGCCGAAGCCTTTGAAAAGGATATTGAAAGAAATGAATTATTTGTTCTTGAGGAAGCCAAGAAAATTATTGGCACCGTGGTCATCTCGACCCTAATGGACAAGGAGTATGTGCCGGTTAAATGGTTAACCCCGAATTCCAATAATGTCTACATACATAGACTCGCCGTAGATCCAAAATTTCAGGGCATGGGTTACGCCCAAAAATTGATGGACTTTACAGAAAACCGTGCTAGAAAAAACAAATTTATTTCCGTTCGACTCGACACGTTTAGCCAAAACAAAAGCAATCAGAAGTTTTATGAGATAAGAGGATATCAAAGGTTAGAAGACATTAGTTACCCCAAACAAAGCGAACATCCTTTTCATTGCTATGAACTTGTCTTGTAACCTATGCATATTCAAAAAACATCCATTACCTTCAGGACGATCAATAAATTAGCTATTCCCGCTACCATTGCCGGAATTGCCGAACCGCTGTTATCGATTACCGATACGGCTATTGTAGGCAATATTCCTGTGGATGGTCTTGAGTCTCTGGCAGCTGCTGGAATCGTAGGTTCATTTTTATCAATGCTCATTTGGATCTTAGGGCAAACCCGAAGCGCGATTTCAGCACTAATATCCCAATATTTAGGTGCAGGCAAAATCGATGAAGTCAAAACGCTTCCTGCCCAAGCTATTTTTTTGAATATTGGTCTCAGTATTTTAATTCTACTGGCTACCATCTTTATTATCGAGGAAATTTTTCTACTATTGAATGCCTCCGGTAAGATTTTACAATACTGTATTTCGTATTATTCCATTCGGGTTTGGGGCTTTCCATTGACCTTGTTCGTTTTTGCCGTAATGGGTATTTTTCGAGGACTTCAAAATACATTTTGGCCCATGATGATCGCATTGACGGGGGCACTTTTGAACATAGTTCTTGATTTTGCCTTGGTGTACGGCATTGATGGCCTAATTGAACCCATGTATCTCGAAGGCGCCGCTTGGGCCAGTTTAATCGCACAAGCCATAATGGCACTTATGGCCTTTATTCTATTGGTAACGAAAACGGATATTAGTCTTAAGTTGAGTTTCGATTGGCACCCGGAATTGGGCAGGTTGATTGTGATGAGCCTAAATCTCTTCGTGCGTGCACTAGCGCTGAATACCGCATTGATTTTAGCGGTTCGCGAGGCGGCAGCCTTAGGCGACAAGTACATCGGCGCACATACCATTGCCATAAATATCTGGTTATTTTCCGCCTTCTTCATCGATGGGTATGGTGCGGCCGGCAACATCATAGGAGGCCGCCTATTGGGTGCAAAAGATTACAACGGACTTTGGGCATTGGCAAAAAAAATAATTGGTTACGGACTTTTGGTAAGTCTTGTTTTGGTGCTTCTCGGTTTTACTTTCTATTATCCTATAGGGCGCTTATTCTCCAATGAAACAATTGTTTTGACTACCTTCTATTCTATATTTTTTATTGTTATCCTAGGGCTGCCCATGAACACCTTGGCTTTTGTTTTCGATGGGTTGTTTAAAGGTCTGGGAGAAATGAAATACTTGAGAAATACCCTGCTAGCTGCAACCTTTGCCGGCTTCGTACCTGCTCTATTTCTGGGGAAATATCTCGATTGGGGTTTTCATGGTATCTGGATTGCTTTTACCGTATGGATGGTTATTCGAGGAGCAGCTCTTGTCTTTAAGTTCAGAAGAAAGTTTCGACCCTTGTTACAAAACCCCTAATTTTGACAAAAATCGTACGTCATGGGAACAGATAGACAAAACGGAAGCCTATATACCAAAATTCAAGGCAAGGTGGCCATAGTGGAGTTCGGGCATCCCGCCGGTAATTCTTTTGTCGCTGAGCTTTTGGATAGGCTGACCGTTGAACTCAACAACCTCTCTGAAAACACTGCTATTACCGTAATTGTTTTAAAATCAGAAGGCGATAGGGCTTTTTGTGCCGGTGCTTCATTTGATGAATTGATAGCCGTCTCAAATTTAGAGGAAGGTAAAGTGTTCTTCAGCGGCTTTGCGAACGTTATCAATGCCATGCGCAGCTGTAAAAAAGTAATTGTGGGACGTGTTCAAGGGAAAACCGTGGGCGGTGGTGTAGGGTTGGCTTCTGCTTGCGACTATGTTTTTGCCTCTGTTGAAGCATCGATACGCCTCTCTGAATTGACTATTGGTATTGCTCCTTTGGTCATCGCCCCTGCTGTAGAGCGCAAAATGGGTAGTGCGGCAATTTCAGAACTATCACTATCACCCTCAGCATGGAAAAACGCCTATTGGGCCCAGGAAAAGGGCCTCTTTTCAAAAGTTTTCGATAATATAAAAGAACTTGACAAAGAATTGGAGTTTTTCGTAGCGAAATTGGCTTCCTATAACCCTGAGGCCTTAGAAGAGTGGAAAAAAGTGCTCTGGCAAGGAACCGATCATTGGAATACACTTCTGCTTGACCGAGCAGCCATTACGGGAAAATTAGTGCTCTCCGAATTCACAAAAAATGCCCTTTCCAAATTCAAAAAATAATAAGGGACTAGATTTGTCGTTGTAATCTTCTAACTCGAATTCTTATGGCCTTTTTTGACTTCATCAACGGAGATCTTGTTTTTCCTATTCTGGCACTTTTTGTCGTTATTATTTACGTCGTAAATCGCGTTCGTAAAAAGCGAAGGTATAAGCGATAACCTATTTTAAGTAAGCCGATTCATCCCATTTTTTCTTCGATTGACAGACTTAATTTTGACCATTATTGCCATACCATGGTTTATAACCTTACTATTTTTTGCAAACAATTCCGCTAACATCATTTGGGAAATGACTCAATATTGAAAATCCCTACCTTTACCTTGGATGTTATTTTGTTAAAACTATGGAAATCGTTAGAATAAAAAATATGTTATGGCTACTGATTTTGGCGCCTGTTGTGAGTTGCGGTGAAAGCAAGTCAGAAGCACAAAACGAGATATCGAAAAATTGGTATAAAGGCAACTTGCACACCCATTCTTATTGGAGTGACGGGGATGAATTTCCCGAGGTTATTTTAGATTGGTATAAATCGAACGACTATCAATTTATGGCCTTGTCCGATCACAACACCATCGCTGAAGGCGAGAAATGGGTACCTATTCGGAATGATTCACTATATCAAAAAGCATTTCAAGACTATCTCAAAACGTATGGGCCGAATTGGGTAGTACATAAGATCGATTCAGGGCAAACCTTGGTTAAGTTGAAAACCTTTGAAGAATACAGGCATAAAGTGGAAGAGAAAGGAACATTTCTAGTGATCAAATCAGAAGAAATCACTGACAAATATGAGGACAAACACATTCATATGAATGCCACGAACATTCAAAAGAAGATTGTTCCAATGGGTGGGGCTAGTGTGGCAGAAGTGATGCAAAACAATTTGAATCAAGTTCTTAAGCAGCGCAAAGAAACGGGGATTTCTATGATACCGCATATCAATCATCCTAACTTCTATTACAGCATAAGCCTAGATGATATGATTTCACTACGCGGCGAACGCTTTTTCGAAGTATACAATGGGCATCCCATGGTTCATAATTTGGGTGACACTACCCATATTAGTACTGAAAAAATGTGGGACCTAATCAATATTTCGTATTTGGAAAACAACAAACCCCTCATGTATGGCCTTGCTACGGATGATTCGCACCATTATCATAACGAAGGAAATTCATGGAGTAATGCGGGCAGAGGTTGGGTGATGGTTCAGGCCGATACACTTTCGGCCGAATCCTTAATAACTTCATTGGAATCAGGCGATTTTTATTCGAGCACAGGGGTTAAACTCAAAACCTTGGCGTATGACAACAATATCATATCCATTGAGGTTGAACCAGAGTCAGGAGTTACTTATGAAATAACCTTTATTGGATGTAAAAAAGGACAAACGGAGGCCAAAACGCTAATGGTAGTGAAGGAAACACAGGCTAAATTTCAGCTAACGGAAGACATGCTCTTTGGCCGATGTAAAATCACTTCGTCTAAATTACAAGAAAATCCTATTGAAAATATGCTTTATGAAATGGCTTGGACACAGCCAGTAACGCCCACTAAATAAAGCGATGAACCAACTTCTATATGTTCTTTATTTCATTTTAAAGAATGCCTACCTTTGTCGTTCTTAAAGTTCAATATGAGCAACATTAGAATTACCAAACAATTTAATTTCGAAACCGGGCACGCCTTATACGGTTACGATGGCAAGTGTAGAAATGTGCATGGTCATAGTTACAAACTTTCAGTGACTGTTATAGGCAATCCCATTACCGATACATCCCATGTAAAATTAGGTATGGTCATCGATTTTAGTGATTTGAAGAAAATCGTAAAAGAAGAAATCGTCAATCAATTCGATCACGCGACCGTTTTTAATAAAAATACCCCACACCTTGAACTGGCGAAAGAATTGACCCAAAGAGGTCATAATGTAATCTTAGCCGATTATCAGCCTACCAGTGAAAATATGGTGTTGGATTTTGCCGTAAAAATAAAAGCCCGATTACCTGAAAACATCAAATTGCATTCTTTAAAGTTACAGGAGACCGATACCTCTTTTGCAGAGTGGTATGCTTCGGATAACTAATTACGACCTCCCTTTTTATTATCTTTATAGCTAAATGACAACCATCAAACTTCCAAAGGGCAAAAAAGTATATTTTGCCAGTGACAATCACCTTGGCGCACCCACGATGGAAGCAAGTCGACCTCGTGAAAAGAAATTCGTGGCTTGGTTGGATGAGATCAAAGTGGATGCAGGAGCAATCTTTCTTCTTGGGGATCTCTTTGATTTTTGGATGGAATATAAAACCGTTATTCCGAAAGGCTTTACAAGAACTTTGGGGAAACTTGCCGAAATCTCTGATTCAGGCATTCCTATTTATTACTTTGTTGGCAATCATGATCTTTGGATGAATGGTTATTTTGAAGAAGAACTCAATATTCCCGTATTTCATAAACCTCAGCAATACGAAATCAACGGCGTTTCATTTTTTATTGGGCATGGAGACGGTTTAGGTCCAAACGACAAGGGGTATAAACGGATGAAAAAAGTATTTACCAATCCTGTATCAAAGTGGTTATATCGTTGGTTACATCCTGATTGGGGAGTGCGTTTGGCACAATACTTCTCGGTAAAAAATAAAATGATTTCAGGCGATGAGGATACTAAGTTCTTGGGCGAGGATAAAGAGTGGTTGGTACAGTACGCCAAGCGTAAATTAGAATCTCAGCACTACGACCATTTTGTTTTCGGGCACCGACACCTTCCTCTTGAAATAGATTTGAACGGAAAATCAAAATATACAAACCTCGGCGATTGGATTTCACACTACACCTATGCAGCATTTGATGGTGAGCATCTATCTTTAGAAAAATATCTTGTCAATTAGCGGCCTCATGTTCTTCTACATCCTTCCGTAAATCAAGTTTTCTGAAACTTGGCGACATAAAAGCCGTAAGGCCTGCCGTTAACAAGGTCATTGTACCCCCAAAAATCACAGCCGTAACGGTTCCCATTAGTTTAGCGGTAACGCCACTTTCAAAAGCCCCTAGCTCATTGGAGGATCCTACAAACATTGAATTTACGGATGCCACTCTGCCTCGCATCTCATCAGGGGTCTTCAGTTGTAATATCGTTTGACGAATCACCATTGAAATTCCGTCCAAAGCACCGCTCATAAAAAGTGCAAATACAGATAACCAAAAAGATGTCGAAAGTCCGAATACGATGATGCTAATACCAAAACCAAAAACGACCCAAATTAACTTTTTGCCTGCTGCCCGGAGTACCGGAAATCGTGTCGAACCTATCATAGTAATCGCCGCACCTACCGCAGGAGCCGCTCTCAAAATCCCAAAACCTTCAGAGCCTACCTGTAAAATATCTTGAGCGAAAACCGGAAGCAACGCGACCGCCCCACCGAAAAGTACCGCTATCATATCAAGAGTCAATGCTCCGAAAACTGCCTTTGAGTTAAAAACAAAACGTAGCCCTTCTTTTAGGCTTTGAACGATAGGTTCCCCGATTTTTGGGTTCAAAATAGGCTTGCGCGAAATCTGCAGAATCACAATCAAAGCAATGACCGTAAATACAAAAATGAGACACATCGACCAATGAACGCCCATCCAGCTAATTGAAAATCCTGCTAAAGCAGGACCTAAAACAGCAGCCATTTGCCAAGTAGTACTGCTCCAAGTGGCCGCATTAGGATATGCTCTTTTTGGAACAATCAAGGCAATCAACGAGAAAATGGTCGGACCTAAAAAAGCGCGAACAATACCACCCAAAAAAACCAAGAAATAGATGGAATATAAAATTGTAGTTGCCTCTATTTCAGATGAAAGGGAGGGTTCGCTCAATAAAAAAAGCCCTAAACTGATCAAGGAAAAACCCAATAAACACTTAATTAAAAGGTTTCGCTTTTCCTTTTGATCTACAATATGGCCGGCATACAAGGCCATCGAAACTGCTGGTATGACCTCCATAAGTCCGATCATTCCCAATGACCAAGGATCTTTCGTCATCGAATAAACTTGCCATTCAATAACAATAAACTGCATAGACCAGGCAAAAACCATGGCAAAACGAGCGATTAAAAAGATGTTGAATTCTTTAAAACGAAGGGCAGTGTAAGGATCTATATGTTTTTTCATTCATCAAATGGTAATTTCAATTCGATTTCCTTCAGGATCGGCAATCACGCTTTCGTAATACCCATCACCCGTTGTTCTAGGCTCGCCTAAAATTGGAAAGCCATGACTAGGTAGTTTTTCTGTGAGCTTGTTTACTTTCTCAACTGACCCGACCGACATGGCCAAATGCGTTATCCTCAAACGTTCTTCTGTGATTATTGCAGGTCTTAAAAACTTTGGGTTATGCATCAATTCCAATCTTGCCACCTCATCAAAATCAAAAAAATAAGAAGAAAAGTCCTTTTTTGGATTGCAATATATTTGGCCTGATTTGGCCTGAAAAAAATCATCATAAAAACGCTTTCATGACCTCTAAATCAGACACACAAATCGCCATATGCACTAGCTTCATCTAAGATCCTTTAATTTCAATTGCAAACTAATGTTTCCTTGCCATTCATTCTCATCTATGGAAAAAACAGCATCGAAAGGTTTTCTACTAATAACTGAAGAAAGTTTGTCTCCCATATTGAAACCGATCCCCCCTACGGGTCCATATCCATTTTGTGTTACGGCAAATTTCAAATGTGCACCTTCTTGACCTACTCCTTTTGCATAGCCAGTGTCAGTCAATCCTTCGCACAGAAAAACGGGGGTCATATTTCCTGGCCCGAAAGGGGCAAACTGGTTTAGAATGCGCATCAATTTAGGTGTGATGTCTTTAACTTCCAATTTCGCATCCACGGTAATTTCAGGAGTGAGTAAAGCTGGGTCAATAGTTTCGGAAACCACTTTTTCAAATTGCCTCTTGAAAGCTTCGTACTGCTCTTCCAACAAAGTGAGTCCGGCCGCATATTTATGTCCCCCGAATTGTTCAATGCAATCTGCGCATCCTTTCAAAGCGTTGTACACATCAAATCCTTTTACAGAACGGGCGGAAGCAGCTAACTTATCGCCACTTTTGGTAAAAACCAAAGTAGGGCGGTAATAAGTGTCCGTCAATCGTGAGGCAACAATGCCGATAACCCCTTTATGCCAAGATTCTTTATATACGACGGAAGTGAAACGTTCTTCTTCCTCATTTTCCTGAATTTGAGCCAAGGCCTCCTGAGTGATTTCTTGATCCAAGCTACGTCGGTCAATATTGTACTTCTCGATTTCAGCAGCAAACTTTTGGGCCTGTTCCATATTCCCTTCCGTAAGCAAGTTTACAGCGTGTTGCCCATGCTCCATCCGTCCTGCGGCGTTAATTCGGGGTGCAATGATAAAGACAACATCGGTTATGGTAAGCACTGATTTTTTTACCTGATTGATTATCGCCTTGAACCCTGTTCTCGGATTTGTATTGATAACTTGGAGGCCAAAATAGGCCAAAGCACGATTCTCCCCTGTAATTGGAACAATATCAGCCCCTATGGCCGTTGCCACCAAATCAAGATAGGGCCAAAAATCTTCTGTTGTTTCCCCTTTTCTTGAGCCCAAAGCCTGTATAAGCTTAAACCCCACACCGCATCCGCAGAGCTCATCAAAAGGATATTCACAATCTTCTCTTTTGGGGTCTAAAACAGCTACTGCTTCAGGAAGTTTGTCCCCTGGTCGATGGTGGTCACAAATAATGAAATCAACATTTTTCTCCTTTGCATAGGCCACTTTATCGATTGCCTTTACACCACAGTCCAAAGCAATGATAAGCGAAAAACCATTGTCCTCGGCAAAATCGATTCCCTTATAAGACACCCCATAACCTTCATCATAACGATCAGGAATATAGGTCGCTACATTAGGGTAGTAGCGCAACAAATAGGAAGAAACCAAAGCGACGGAAGTGGTTCCGTCAACATCATAATCACCATAAACAAGAATATTCTCGTTATTGGCAATTGCTATTTCAATGCGCTCGACAGCCAAATCCATATCTTTCATTAAGAAGGGGTCGTGTAAATCGGATAATTGAGGACGGAAGAACTTTTTGGCCTTTTCATAAGAATCAATACCACGTTGAATCAGTAATTGCGCCACCAAATCATCAACCCCTAATTCATCTGCAAGGGTGTCGATGTCATTTTGTTCAGGTTTTGCCTTAATGGTCCAGCGCATTTTAAAATACAAGTTCAAGTGTCAAGTGCAATTTTCAGTTACAAAAGTAGAAATTCATAAACTTCTCTACTTTTTATTTTTTATGATTGTTGCTATGATTCGGATTAGTTGTTCCGGTTCATCAAGTAAAGTATTTCTTTTTAGTTCTACTCCATAATTTACTTTGGATAAAATTTTCAGA
>JARFRH010000309.1 GCA_029287355.1 Maribacter sp.
CATTAATACCAACTTGGCAGTCAAAACCCCGGAAAAAGTAGGGTCGTTTTATCAGGAAGCTTTGCAATACCCTTCACTGAACATTAGAGGATTGGGGTCGGGTTGGATTGGCAAAAAATCCAGGACTATAGTTCCCGAAAGTGCAACGGCAGAACTAGATTTGCGATTGGTACCAGAAAGTGATGGTACACGTTTAAAAGATTTGGTCAAAAAACATATCGAAAATCAAGGTTTTCATATTATGGATACGATTCCTTCAAGACAAGAACGTATGAATCATGACAAAATCATGACTATTTACGAGGGCTCGGTAACAGACGCTTTCCGCACCGATTTGACTGATCCATATGGAGAATATTTGGTGAATACTTTGAAAACTACTTTGGGCGAAGACGTCGTACAAATTCGAATTATGGGTGGCACTGTGCCCATCGCACCTTTTATCAATGAATTGAAGATTCCCGCATTTATCGTTCCCATGGTAAACCCAGATAACAATCAGCACAGTCCGAATGAAAATTTAAAGATCGGGCAGATTGCCTATGGGATTCAAGTTTTTTATGGAATATTAAGTACAAAAATGTAGCTGTTAATTAGATACTAGGTTTTTTCAAGCCCAGCATCAGTTTGTATAGTTTATAGCACATTAAAACGGTATACTTTTTGCAACTGGGTTCGTATATGAAAACCAGCCTCTTACTATTTCTTCTATTTGTTTTACGTAGTGGGACCATATTCACTTTCGCCAATGCGAATTCGGAGAAAGTCTTTTATGATTTGTGTGAACCTTCACCTACCATGAATCACTCGAAGATGGCGAAAGCTATTCCATCGAAATAACTTCCATAAGTTGTTTTAATGGTACCCGCCAAACTGTAATCGTTTCTAAAAAAGCTGCTGTACTAAAGGCTAGCTTACAAGATTCATCAAAGATACTTACCACTTCGGATGTTGAAACATTCAAGTCTTTTGAGATTCGGCTTCGAAAATTGGAAATAGGGGGATGTAGCACTGTTGATACCTACGTCTTGCGCTATAGGAATGAAACATTTCAAACCAGTGATGGCACATGCAGTTAGCATGGTTATAGCAAGCTGCTAGAAATGTTTAGCTAGTCATTTTGAATCTTCTTATACCCTAGGGAATTCCTTTCGTTCAACACTTTAATTCCTATATTGTCGTTTCTATACTATGAAGCCAAGGCTAGTGAAATACATATTCCAAGTTGTTATCATATTCTTTACCATTGGTATTTCAGCTCAAACCATAACTATAAGGGATAGTCTTAATAGTGAACCTATCCCCTTTTCTACCATTTCCTTTGGTAATGGTTTAGGAAATTTCGCAGATGAGGAGGGTCAATTCAATTTTTCAATGGAAAAGTATAACGATGTAGACACTTTATTTATATCGGCTATGGGCTATACTGAAAAAGCAGTCTTGACAAATGGACTGCCTGAAAGTCTTTTACTGAAACCTAAAGTTTCTCAATTAACTGAAGTCGTAGTCTCTGTAACCAAAGAGGGCAAGTTTAAATTTAGAAAACAAAAGCCCTTATCGCATAGCGATTTGTTCGCTTCATGGCTTCCCACCGTCGAAAGTGAAGTAGCTATATTAATAAAGCGCCATGAAGATAAGCCTTCTCAAATTTCAAAATTATTACTTCCCATTAATGCGGAATCAAAGTATAAATCAAAAGGAAAAGGGAAATTCGCTACTATTTTCCGTATAAATTTTTACAAGAATCAAAACGGTTTTCCAGGTGCGCCCATGGGCTATGAAAATGTAGTGTTTTCCATTGACGAAAAAAAAGACAAGGTTTTTGAATTGGATATTCTTAGCAAGTCAGTTTACATTCCTGAAAACGGACTATTCGTATCACTTCAAGTATTGGGGTATGAAAACTCTAAAGGGCGCCTAGCGCAGACCAAACAGTATCGTGAGATAAAAACCGCTCGCGGCATACAGAAAATTTCCACTTCATTTCGGCCATTACTACCCTTTACAAACCAACTTCCGATGAAGAACACCTACGTTCGGCGTATCTTTTTAAACAAAAAGAAATGGCAGGTTTTTGACAAGAGTTACAACGCGAAGTCAAAACTCATTCAAACTGGCCATCGCAATTATGGCATAGGTGCCGAATTTAAGGTGTATGAAAACTAAGCTTAGCTATTTCAACAAGGTCACTATGATGACTCCGCTACCTCCTCTTGCGCCATACATAGCAGCGTCTTCGCCTTTTATTAGCTCGATAGATTTAATTTCATCAGGATTTACACTGGCAAGACTATTTACATAATTTCCATCGATAATAAAAAGTGGTTGATAGGCAGGCCCGGCCAGAGTACTAGAACCGCGTATAACAATAGATGTTCCATCTACCTCGACACCGGTAAATTGTTCTCTGATAATTTGGAATATATTGGTATACTCCGCATAGCTCTTCTTTCCAATATTTCGAAATACCTCAACATCAAATAGGTAACCTAGGTTGGAAAGTTCTTGTTCCGTGATGACTTCGTTATTTTTGGAAAAAGTAAAATCGACCTCTTCTTGCCCATTGTAGACCACACTTTGCATTCCATATTCGGTTGAAAAAATGCTTATAACATCAGTTTCAGTTGGAATACGGAGTTTATATTCACCTCTCTTATTCGTGCGAAACCCTGTTTTTAGGGAATCTACGAATACATAGCCTTTCTTTATAGGTAAACCACTGGCATCGGTCACAACACCTCTAACCTTTACTGCTTTGGGGTTTCCGCTTTGTGCATAAAATGCAGAAAGCGATATAAAAAGAAAAAAAACGAAAATCAGAATTCTGGTTTTCATAGAAAATGAATTAGCCGAACAGATTACAACATACACAAAATAGGATCACAAAAAGAGACAAGAACAATACCAAATTCAGGTTAAAAGAAAAACCGATTAGTTACCTGAAAAGCACTTTCGCCATTAAGCGGAATTACGACTTGCGTTAATATTACCATATAATGAACGTGTCACTATTTTCTCGTATAGTTCCTTAAAATCCGTTTCTTGACCTATTTTTTGTAGGGCGTATTGCTGGATGACTAAAAGGGGTAAAACAATATTCTCTCTAATTTTTATGGACTCGCGAGAAACCGCTTCTCTTTCCATCAAAATATCCATATCGGAAATTAAGAGCAACATCTTTTTCGATAATAGATATTCTGCATGTAGCACCTGCCAAAATTCCCCGTATTCGGAATCTTCCTTCATGTAACTTGTCAATTCAAAGTAACACTTTGACAATGACATCATGCTGTTCAACATCAAGGCCTTAAAGAAAGGTACTTCGTTGAACATTTTCTTGAGGGCCTTTAATTTTCCTTTATCCTTCAAGGTTTGTATCGCTGTTCCGATACCGAAATAACCCGGTACGTTCTGTTTGAGTTGGCTCCATGAACCTACAAAAGAGATGGCCCTCAGGTCGCTTAATTCCAACTTCGCCTTATTCCCTCGTTTTCCAGGTCGGCTTCCGATATTGGCCTTATTATAATATTTCAAGGTACTCATGTCTTCCAAATATGACATGAACTTTTCGTGGTGCTTCAGTGCATCGTACTTCTCAAAACTAAGATCTGACAGCTGCTCCATGAGTCTACGGTCTTCTTTTGATATTACATTCTCCTTCCCGAACAAATTATTCGACAGACCAGCAGTCAATAACTGCTCACAGTTGTATTGAAATTGTTCTTTGGTGCCATAGGTACTGGTAATGGTTTGCCCTTGAATGGTCAGCTGAATTTCATTGTTGGCGATATCTTTGGTCTGGGCCGCATAAAAACGATGTGTTTTACCGCCACCACGGGCTGGTGGTCCACCTCTACCATCGAAAAATATAGCTTTGATCTTATTCTTTTTACAAACCTTGGACAGCGTCTCCTTGGTCTTCAAAATATTCCAATTTGCCTTGACGTACCCACCATCCTTAGTTCCATCGGAGAATCCCAACATTATGGTATGAATATCATTTCTACGTTCTAAATGGTCGCGGTATATTTTCAAGTCAAATAGGTCTTGCATAGTATCCTCAGAACTCTCCATACCCTTCATTGTTTCGAACAACGGAATAATATCAAAGGTAATTTCATCGGTTTTCCAGCCACACCATCTGAATAATCCGAAAACAAATAAAACAGAGAAAACATCCTCTGAATTACTGATAATATATCTATTGCAACCCTCTTCCCCATTCTTGTTTTGAATGGTCTTTAATTGACGAATATTCTTGATAGTATCCTTGACAATATCCTCTTTGAAATCGCCTGCAAGAGCGTGTATATCCTCTTTCAAGAGTACATTGATTAATTGTTTGTCCGTCAACTCATCGATATGTTCTTTTATTTTACCATTCTTTTTGAGGATTTCCTCGACTACCAATTTATGCTTGCTATGGTCTTGCCGTATGTCTAAGGTTGCGAAATGTGTCTTAAAAATTTTGACTTTATCGATTAAATGATCTAAATCTTTAAGGTACAACCCGTGATAGTTCTCCACTAAAATGGACCTAATCTCCACCAGAGTTCCTAAAATTTCCTCGTATGATATTACCCTGCCCGCATCGAACATGGTATTGTATAGCTTTCCACGTAAATCGAACAATAGCGTTTGTAGCCCTTTAAAAGAAAGTTTATGATGTAGTTCTTTCAAATCATTGTAATAACATTTCATCAATGTCAAACGCAACTCATCTGCAACATCCTTGGTAATCGAAGCTGTAACATATGGATTCCCATCACGATCACCCCCGGGCCAAAAACCAAGCTTCATGATGTTGTGATTCGCAAAATCTTCTTTATTGATATTCTCCTTGATGTAGGCATATAAATCACCCACAGCGTTGTAATATACATTTCTGAGGATGTAAATAATGTTCTTCGCTTCATCTAAAGGAGTCGGTTTTTTGGCATTGACCAAAGAGGTAAGTCCAAGTTGTTGAAGAGCAACATCTATTTCGTCAATCTTGTTTTCAACGATTAGTGACCTCAAATTACCCATAATGCCCAAAACGGCAGGGGTATAGAACTGAGTTGGATGCGCTGTCAATACAATACGCGCACTAAAAGTCGATAGTTTTTCTGACACTTTAGCCCAGCTTTTGTTCTTGTCAATCAGCTGCATGTAATCCCTAATCGACAAAGAAGAGCTGTGCTGATCTAATTCAGAAAATGCTGCGTCCTCTACACTATCATATAGTACAACCTGACGTTCAACGTATTGGACAATTCGAAACATAAAATCTATACGATCTTGTTCAGATTCGATATTGGCGTAGTTCTGAAAAAAATTATTTAAAATTTGCTGAGGATTTTGCCCTGATTTGAGTCCTTTTTGGCATTGATCCAACAATAATGGAATCAACATACCCACATTCTCAATATTGCGGTATGGTAGATTGAGAAAGAGACTGTTATAAATATTGAATTTATTGTTGACTGACTTTTTGAATACTTCAAGTCTTTCAGATTGTTGCATACGTGTTATAAAATTGAACTATTTTCTTGCTATTTCCCATTTTGGGAAATCCTTTTTGAAGTTATAAATATCGCCAATATATAAGAATCTTGGGACAGGATAAGACTCCAAATCACAAAATAGATTACCTACGCCACAAAACCAACACGCTTCACAACAATATTTTCTATAAAAGTCATGAAGATGGTAGTTTTACTATGTAATTAAAGAAGTAAAATTTTTCATTTTCATATAGTGTTCTCGTAAAAGAGCTCCGATCGAAAGACGGAGCTCTTTTTAGTTTATTTCAATTTTATTTTTCACTCCTGTGAACCTGCCTGGCGACCGACATGGGCGGAAATCTTTCCAAGACCAACTGAGGTACTTCATATAGAAATTGAGAAAAATCATTTGATAAGGTCAAACAACCCTAAAGTTGCCTAAAAAAACGCTTCATACTGCATCACACGAAATTCAAGAGTGGTGAAATCAGGGTTTTGGTCTTTCATCTTTTTGTAAGCATCCATACTTCCTATCGCTCTATTGGCAGCACCGGATGGAGCTGTCAAGGAAACCGTTTTTACTTTTCTTCCACCATCTTTACCACCTTCTAATTCAAATTCATGAATTCTAGGCACAACAGCTGAAACTTCCTTCAAGGCCAAACCATGTTCTTTCAAATGTCTTCTAAAAAAATACTCCGGACCATTTTTGCTGTTGCCCCCAGTAAATAATAAGGTGTCAATATTTGGATATTCCTTAAGATATCCTACAAGGTTTCGTAGCTTGATATGCAGCATTCCCAAATCGGAGGCGTCGACTTTTTCACGTTTAGCGCTTCGGACAATGTCACAAACACCTATTTTCTGTTTCAACAGAAATTCTTTACGTTGCTGAGCAGCATAGTCAGTAGTCTCATATTTTAGGTTCAAATCAAAAATACGGTCCAATATGGGCCAAAGTTGGCCGTTTTTACTACCATAACAGAAATCAACATCTTCAGGCTTCAATTCGCCAGTTGTAAATCTAGGAGGGGGTAAGGTACCAACAATCAATTTGGTTGCTTCTTCAAAAAGAAAAGGTTCGTAGGGGTGTGTATGAATGAACATCAGCTGTTACATTATGTGCTTCGATTACTCTCCGCTCGGATTGTTGGAAAAATATGATTTAAGCGGCAAACATTCAAGCCTTCTTAAAATTATTAATATCAGCGAATACTTTTGATTTATGGGTTTGCTTTCGTAACTTATTGGAAATCAAAGATTCATTTCCTCATATTCGTGGGGATGAATGTAAATACATGATATATGGGAAAAGGGGATAAAAAATCTAGAAGAGGAAAAATATCAAACGGGACATATGGTGTGAGGCGACCGCGAAAAATAAAGAGAAAAATAACGGTCGAAGAAAAAGTGAGCGTGCAAAAGAAAAAGTGATCAGTCTATCAATACCTCAATTTCGGCATCCATAGCATCGGATAACCCTTTTATTCGATAGGTAAAAAGATGCAACTTGGTCGAATCTATTGCAAACATCGTATCGATAGCAAC
>JARFRH010000061.1 GCA_029287355.1 Maribacter sp.
GCCTTACGCCACAGAACACATGTTCTGAAAGTTGTTTCAAAATTGGTTTTTTCTGCTCGCCCATACCCATAATGCCGCTCCACCTTCTGTCAATCTCGAAATTAGTGCCAGGCAGTATAATTTCTTTGAGGGCTAATTCCAGGTGGTTCATAATTACATCGGTTTGCCCGAAAACGGTAGTTTCCTCTCCTTTGATATCTAAATTTCTACCTCCCCCGAAAAGGATTCGATTATCAATGTTTCTGAAATAGTAATAACCCTCATCAAGATGAAATGTGCCTTTAATATGGAGATTAGCGATAGGTTTTGTAATCAAAACTTGTGCTCGTGCCGGCTTTATCGGCTCATCAAGAAGTTTTGATGCAAAGCCATTGGTCGCTACAAATAAGTGATTGGTCTTAAATTCCGTAATATCGGTCTTTACCGTTACATTATTTCCATCATCTTCAAAATCTTTGACTTCTGTAGAATTTAAGATAATGATATCGTTTTTTTGAGCTAATTTCAAAAGATTCGTCATCATTTTTCCCGTGTCGATTTGGGCCTCAAATACATGGGTAACGTATTTCTCTTGAATATTCTTAAAACCGAATGTATTTCCATAGGTTCTAAAAGGGCTTTCCCCAAAAACAGGACCTAAGAGTTCATTTACCTCAGCAAGCTTATCCAAACAATGCTCATATAGTAGATTATCCTTCTTCAAAAACAATTCATGGCCGCCGTTTTGTTGAAAGCCGATATTGGGGTCTCCGAGGTTTTTTCGGAGTAATGCAATGCCTTCAAAACGTTTTTTAACCAATAGCACGGTTTCGTTCTCAGTATGGTGCTTTAAATCGGAGAGGACCTCTGAAATACTTCCGAAACAGGCAAAGCCGGCATTCTTTGTACTTGCTCCTTGAGGCAATACTCCTTTTTCTAAAACCAATATTTTGGCCTTGGGGTAGTTTCTACGCAAGGTTAATGCACAATTCAGACCAACAATTCCGCTGCCCACTATGGTATAATCAACATTTGTAAACCACGATTTATACTCCCAATAACTTAGATTCATAGCACTAAAATACAAACTAATAAAAGGCTGGATATTGAATTATTGAGTTCTATTGGGTGATTTAGTGATCGAAGATGGTAAAAACCCTGAAAAGACCGGGTAGTCGGTTTTAGTGCCGTTCATCGATCAATTGATTAAACCGTATTATGGATATAAATATGTATTTCATCGATTAACCACACAAAACATGGTATTCGCATCAATCAAAAACAAATAACCGACCAAATGGTCGGTTATCACATCAATTAATACTCTGTTTTTTAAAGAAATTTTGGTTGCATCTACTCCGATTCTGGTTTCATTTCGAAGTCTTCCATGAACTTCGTGGTATAATTTCCAGCGAGGTAATCCGGGTGATCCATTAATTGCCTATGAAAAGGTATTGTCGTCTTTATTCCTTCAATGACAAATTCGTCTAGTGCACGTTTCATTTTATTGATCGCCTCTTCTCTAGTCTGTGCTGTAGTGATCAGTTTAGCAATCATAGAATCATAATGCGGCGGAATGCTATACCCGCTATACACATGTGTATCCATTCGAACACCATGTCCTCCTGGTGTATGCAAAGTAGTAATTCTGCCGGGGGAAGGTCTAAAGTTGTTATAAGGGTCCTCCGCATTGATCCTACATTCAATTGAATGTAGTTTCGGCAAGTAATTTTTGCCAGAAATTGGAACGCCTCCTGCCACTAAAATTTGTTCGCGAATCAAATCGTAATCCACTACTTGTTCTGTAATGGGGTGTTCTACCTGAATACGCGTATTCATTTCCATAAAAAAGAAGTTCCTGTGCTTATCAACCAAGAATTCCACAGTACCCGCACCTTCATACTTGATGTACTCTGCTGCCTTAATTGCAGCCTCTCCCATCGCCTCTCTTAATTTATCGGTCATAAACGGAGAAGGTGTTTCTTCCGTCAACTTCTGATGTCTACGCTGTATAGAGCAATCCCTTTCCGAAAGGTGACATGCCTTACCGTATTGGTCCCCTACAATCTGTATCTCTATATGGCGAGGTTCTTCGATGAGTTTTTCCATGTACATTCCACCATTACCAAATGCGGCTGTAGCCTCCTGAACTGCGCTATCGTAAAGATCTTCCATTTTGTCCTCTGACCAAACGGCCCGCATTCCCTTACCACCGCCACCTGCAGTCGCCTTGATCATCACGGGGTAGCCCATTTTTTTAGCTATCTTTTTAGCTTCGGCAACGTTCTTCAAAATCCCGGGAGACCCGGGCACGCATGGCACACCTGCCTCTTTCATAGTTGCCTTTGCCGTGGCTTTATCGCCCATTTTATCAATGTGCTCTCCTGAAGCTCCAATAAATTTAATTTGATGTTCCGAACAGATTTTGGAAAACTTCGAGTTTTCAGACAAAAATCCGTATCCAGGATGTATCGCATCAGCATTAGTGATCTCAGCTGCTGCGATAATATTTGGGATTTTAAGGTAAGATTCACTGCTTGGAGCCGGTCCAATACATACCGCCTCATCAGCAAATCGCACATGAAGGCTTTCCTCATCCGCCTTGGAATAAACCGCAACAGTCTTAATTCCCATCTCTTTACAGGTTCTTATGACCCGTAATGCGATTTCTCCCCTATTTGCAATCAATATTTTTTTGAACATAATGGTACCAAATTTCAAATTTCAAGCACCAAATTCCAAATGTCATCATTGGAATTTGTTTTATGGAATATGGGTTTTAACTTATGATGGGTCTACAAGAAATAAGGGTTGGTCAAACTCAACTGGCGATGAATCATCGACCAATACCTTCACTATTTTACCGGAAACTTCTGATTCAATATCGTTAAATAACTTCATTGCCTCAATCACACAAAGCACATCCCCTTTTGCTATTTCAGTACCTATTTCAACAAAAGAAGGCTTGTCTGGACCAGGTTTTCTATAAAAGGTGCCAATAATCGGAGACTTGATAGTGATGTATTTAGACTCCTCATCCTCAGCCTTTTCAGCAGTTGTCTGGGCAGCTGCAACTACTGGTACCTCGGCTTGAACCTGTTGTGCCGGTGCCATTTGCGCCTGCCCTAGGGGTATTTGTTGTATAAACCCAGGTTCACTACCGGAAGAGTGTGTACCTGTTCGAATGGTAATCTTAAGGTCTTCCATTTCAAGCTTCACCTCACTGGCGCCCGACTTAGCCACAAATTTGATGAGGCTTTGAATTTCTTTAATATCCATAGCTGTTATTTTTTTACTCATTTAGTTAGTTATATGCCCATTTCAAATAAATCGACCCCCAAGTAAATCCGCCTCCGAAAGCGGCAAACACAAGATTGTCACCTTTTTTCAATTTGTCTTCGAAATCATACAAAAGTAAAGGTAAGGTTGCCGATGTAGTATTGCCATACCTCTCGATATTCATTAGAACTTTTGAAGCTTCAAGGCCCATGCGTTTAGCTGTTGCGTCTATTATTCTCTTATTCGCCTGATGGGGTACAAGCCAAGCAACGTCAGTATTTTTCAAATTATTTCGAACCATTATTTTTTCAGCCACATCGGCCATATTCGATACTGCGAATTTAAAAACGGACTTGCCATCCTGAAAAATATAGTGCTGATTCGCATCTATCGTCTCATGAGAAGCAGGTAATAAAGACCCCCCGGCTTCCATGCCTAAGAACTTTCTACCTGAGCCATCTGCCCTCAAGTATTCATCTTGAAGCCCTAGGCCTTCTCTATTTGGCTCGAACAGTACGGCTCCGGCTCCATCACCAAAAATGATACAAGTGGTTCTGTCTTCATAATTTATTATGGAAGACATTTTATCCGCCCCGATTAGCAATACCTTTTTATAGCGGCCAGATTCAATATAGCTTGATGCGGTCGACATTCCGAATAGAAAACTCGAACAAGCTGCTAATAGATCATAGGCAAAAGCATTCGTTGCTCCTATTTCAGAGGCTACAAAAGCAGCCGTTGAGGCTACCATGCTATCGGGTGTGGCGGTAGCAACCATAATCAAGTCTATCTCATTAGCTTCAATACCCCTTTTCTTAAGCAAATCATTTGCAGCTTTGATAGCCAAAAAAGAAGACCCTTCACCTTCTTCTTTTTTTAGAATCCTTCTTTCCTTGATACCTGTACGGGTGGTAATCCATTCATCATTGGTATCGACCAATTCTTCCAACATTTGGTTGGTCATTACAAATTGGGGCACATAGCCCCCCACAGCCGTAATAGCTGCTCTTAGTTTGCTCATACTAAAGTTGATATTACCAAAAAACCATTAAAAATGGATCAAAAACGTCGAAAAATACAGATTTTATATGACTTTTAGCCTGAAAGTTATAGTTTTTAGAAAATTATGGAAAATTCAGTACTTTAAGAAAAGTATGGACAATATAGCTTCTTGGCTGACTTGATATGTTCTAAATACTAAAAACCTCCCACTACTAAAAGTGAGAGGTTTTGTATCTATTTGATTTGCAGTATTATGCTTCCGCTTCCTCAGTTTTGTCAATCAATACTTGCCCTTTATAATATAGTTTTCCTTCGTGCCAATGTGCTCTATGGAACAAATGCATTTCACCAGTTGCAGAATCGGTTGCCAAGGTGGGAGCCACTGCTTTATAGTGTGTTCTTCTCTTATCTCTTCTTGTTTTGGAAATTTTCCTTTTAGGATGTGCCATTTTACAACTTATTTATCCGTTATTATATCTTTCAAAGCATCCCATCTGGGATCCGTATTATCTTTATTTTCCTTTTTATCTTTTGGTTGTAGCTCTTCAAGCTTCGTCAACGCTTCTGATTTAAGAGTTCCGTCCAATACTCCAGGGTGGACCCTCCTCTGAGGAACCGCCAATACTAACATCTCGTAAATGTACTGTGCGATATCAACCTGATGTTCTCCATGGGGAATAGTCAATATCTCATCATCCTCATCATTGTATTCGTCACCAAATTTAACTACCAGTTCCAAATTTGAGGAAATCGGTTGTTCATAAGGTTCGCCGCTGCTGTCACAATCAACATTTACCATGCCCTCTGCAACAAGCTCCAGCTCCAACATCATACTAAATTTGGTCATTAAAACCCTTAACCCGATGTTAGCCGAATTAAATTCAGTGTATTCAAAAGATTCAAAGAACTCATTTTCTATAACGTAATCAAACTCGTGTTTTCCCTGCTTCAATCCAGAGAAAGGAATAGTGAACTCCCTTTTTTTCATCGCAACACACTAATTTTATCCGTTAGCCATCAACAACTATAACATGATGTCGACTAGGCGGGTGCAAAGATACTATTATTTTAATACTGTACAATAATAGTCCAACGAAATAAAATGCTTTGTTTAGCCTTGCAAATGAAGAATGAAATTACGGTCATTTATCTTCTAACCCGCTGTTTCTGCAATACATTATCAGTGAGTTCACTAAATTCTGTGCGATTCTTGAAAATGCTGAGTGCGGTGAATACCGCTTCCTTAAAAGAACTATGATCTGCCTTACCTTTTCCGGCTATTTCATATGCAGTACCATGATCTGGTGAAGTGCGTATTTTGTTTAACCCTGCTGTATAATTTACTCCTTTGCCAAATGAAAGTGTTTTAAAGGGAATAAGACCTTGGTCATGATAGGCCGCCAATATAGCGTCAAAATTCTTATAGCCATCAGTGCCGAAAAAACTATCGGCCGAATATGGACCATATACCAAATGCCCAGCATCGGACATTTCTTTGATGACCGGCTTTAGAATAGCTTCATCTTCCTGGCCTATGGTGCCATTATCACCACTATGGGGGTTGATTCCCAACAATGCCACTTTTGGTCGACGCACGCCGAAATCCATTTGAAGCGATTTTTCAATGGTCCGGACCTTTGTTCGAATCAAAATGGGATTAATGGCAGCCGGGGCGTCCTTGACAGCTACATGATCAGTCAATAAGCCTATTTTTAAATCATCCGTGACCATGAACATCAAGCTTTCCCCTTCCAGTTCTTGTGCAAGAAAATCAGTATGTCCTGGAAAATCGAAATCTTCCGATTGTATGTTATTCTTATTTATGGGCGCGGTTACAAGTACATCGATCTCTCCATTTTTTAGTGCCTCGGTTGCTGCTCTTAAAGATTTTATAGCAAATTCACCAGCTTCCTTAGTGGCCTCGCCATATTGAAGATTCGGGATTTCTTTCCAGACATTGACCACATTGATTTTTCCCTTAAGTGCTTCAGAAGCACTTTGAATGCCATGGTAATTGATTTCAATGTTCAACGCCGATTTTTGAGCGGATATTGTCTTATTGGAGGCAAAAAAAATAGGAGTACAGAAGTCGAGCATTCGTGAATCTTCGAAGGTCTTCAAGGCCACTTCGCAACCGATTCCGTTTAAATCCCCGATGGAAATACCCAGCTTTATTTTTCCGTTTTCGTCCATGTTATTCTTTACCTTTGTGAAGCGATACAATTTACAAAACTAGGTAATATAAACGGAAGATGTTTACGGGAATAATCGAAACTTTGGGGGAAATCACTAAACTAGAACAAGATGGAGGCAATCTTCATATCACTATTAATTCAACCATTTCACAAGAGCTTAAAATCGACCAAAGTGTTGCGCATAATGGGGTGTGTTTAACGGTGGTATCTTTAGACGGAAATACGTACACGGTAACCGCAATAGAAGAAACACTACAAAAAACGAGTCTGGGAAGTCTTACCGTTGGCAATAAGTTAAACTTGGAACGTGCCATGATTTTGGGAAGTCGTCTCGATGGCCATCTCGTTCAAGGCCATGTCGACCAGACTGGCGTTTGCACTTCTATAGAAGAAAAAAACGGCAGTTGGTTTTTTTCTTTTGAATATGAGGCGACAACAAATAATCCTACCATCGAAAAAGGTTCGATTACCATTGATGGTACAAGCTTAACAGTGGTTGATTCCGGGAAAAACACATTTAGCGTTGCCATTATACCCTATACCTATGAGCATACGCGATTCAATACTTATAAGGTGGGCACCGTTGTCAATTTGGAATTTGATGTTATTGGTAAATATGTGGCGAAGTTGATGTCGGTTTCATGATCGCTTTCAAAAGTACGGATGTTAATCGTTTGCCAAAAAGAAAGCAAAGACCGATTCTTTCCCCACAAGTATTTTAAAAATCCACTACCAATCCTATACTCGGTATGGGTTGGCCATTATCCTCGGCAAGACCAATCAGACTTCTCGGCGCTATCAAGGCTCCTGTTTCATCTCTATTGAGACCATATTCAGGTGGTTGCGGATTGCTCTGGCCCAAAATGTTCTGTACTTCAAAGAAGACGTCTAGAGATAGTTTGCTAAAGTTCCATTTTTTATCGATACGTACATCCAATTGGCTAAAAACACCTAGTTCATCCTCTCCTAAACGTGCATAATCCAAAACGATGTCAGGGTAGACTTCCAAAGTTCTTTCCTGGTCTGTAGGCACGAATGGCGTTCCACCTGCAAAACGATAGCGGGAACTGATTTCCCAATTTCGTTTTAATTTATATCCGCCTACGAAAGACATGAGATGACGGCTATCCCAAACGGAGGGCAGAAATACATTTCGATCAAATCCTGTAAATTCACTAAAGAAATAGGTGTAAGAGAATATGCCGTAAAAATTATTGGTCAATTTTTGTTGAAACTGCAATTCTGCTCCATAGGTTCGCCCACGGCCAACCGAGGCAATTTCTTCATTACCCAATACCTCAAAACCGCCTCCTTTATTTGCAATGGAAACGCCATCTAAAACAGAAACAGGATAATCGTCATAATCCTTATAAAAAGCCTCAACGGAAATACTGGCAGCAGGGCCCAAAATACGCTGTATTCCCAAGACATAGTGGTCGCTTCTTGTATATTTTAAATTTTGATTTACAAGCTCCAAATTATTATTTCGAAAACCAAGCATGGTATAGGGCGGAATCTTGTAATATCGGCCTACTGATGCGTTCAACTTCCAATTCTCCCTAAACTCATACGAGAGACCTAGACGCGGGGAAAGTGTACTTGCCAAACTATTACTGGTGAAACTATCCGCATCAGCTCTTACTCCAAAGGAAATGTCCAATTTATCATTAAAAAACGAATTCGTTGCATTGGTAAAAAGGCCATATTTAACAAAATCGATCTCTGTATTAAAGAGCAAATTATCGGTAGTATTTACCGTTTCATTTGTATAGTAGGAATTCTGTAAGTTCAGCCCTCCAGCAAGTTTCCAATCTCCAAAAAACTTTGTGATTTGGTATCGTAATTTCGTTTCTGCTTCCACGGCATCATTTCTAAATATAGTCCCTGTTTTGTTCTCGGTATCTTCATAGCGCGTAAATGTATTGGCCAAACGGTTGTTACTTAAGGTTGTCTGCATAAATCCGGAACCGTCTTTAAATCGGTTTTTCCATGTAAGACCAATGGTGTTGGAAGTTTGATCTATAAATGGGGCCTGCTCCAGCTGGGCCTGTTTTTCGGAATCGAATTCATCGGGCGGTGCCAAGGTGAAGTCGTCAATAGAACCCAAGCCGAGAAGGGTTATGGAATTGTAATCGTCTAATTCATGGTCGATTTTATATTGATAGTCCCAATAATTTGGACGAAAAGGTAGACCGATGAGGGCAAAAAGTGCCTGCAAATAACTTCTTCTGGCTGAAACCAAAAAAGTTGTTTTTGACTGTTCATTGCCATTCTTGAACAATGGCCCCTCAAGTGTTAAGGCCGCCTCGCTAGCACTTACCCTGAAATTTCCTCCGAAAGAGCGACTATTACCATTGCGCTGTCTAAATTGCAGTACTCCGGATAGTGGATTGTCATATTGTGCCCCAAAAGCGGAAGTTGAAAGGGTAACATCTTCAATGAAAGAAACGTTTAAAAGGCCTACGGGGCCACCGGCACTGCCTTGTGTGCTAAAATGATTGATATTCGGCACTTCCATCCCATCTAAATAATAAACGGTTTCGTTTGGCGCACCGCCGCGAATAATCAAGTCATTTCTAAAACCTCCGACCGAAGGGGAAACACCAGGCAATGTTTGGGCCACTTGAACCACATCATTATTACTTCCGGGATATGTTGCAATTTCAACAGCAGAAAGCGTTTGTGTTGACAAGGGTGTTTCTTTGGGCCTTCCTATTTTGGAATTGGTGACGACGACCTCCTCTAAATCCTCTGTTGCTTCTTCAAGAATAAAATTATAGGATAGATTCCCTTTGGATTTCACCAAGATGTTGAATTTCGTTTGAGTTTCAAACCCGAGATAACTAACCGTTAGATTATATGATGCAGGTATAATGTCTTCTAACAAATACTGCCCATATTCATTGGTAATCGTTCCTTTTTCAGTCCCATTCAAAAAAACGGAGGCTCCCGGTATCGGTTCGCCAACGGCATCGGTGACTTTACCAGATAAGGCCCCGGCTACTTGTGCTTTTACTTGAACCGCCATTAGCAAAAGAATAATGAGGCTTAATTTGGGAAGCCCTTTTGAAGTTGAAAAGGCTAGTTTTAAGGAAACCATTCATATTGTTTAATATTATTGTTCAAATATTAAACAATATATGATTTTCATCTACAAGTACAGCATTAAAAATCTGTTAAAATACTCTTTTTGAATACAAGTCCAATTGGGATTAAGCCTGATAGCTCAGCAAAACTTCGAGTGACATATATTCCAATGCTTTTTCATGAGTTGCTTCTAGAACTACTCTTGGTGCCTTTCCCGCTTTTTGGGCCGCTACCCATCGCAACACACACAAGCACCACTTATCGCCCGGTTTCAATCCTGCAAAGCCCCATTGTGGATTGGGAGTCGACAAATCATTACCCCGTAACTTGGTGAATTCCAAAAATTCTTCGGTCATTATCGCACAAACCACATGGGTGCCATAATCTTCATCACCGGTTTTGCAAAATCCATCGCGATAAAACCCCGTCTTAGGTTCAAAACAACAAGATTGTAACGAACCTCCCAAAACGTTATTCGGTATTTCAGACTTCGCATAGAAAAGTATGATATTCGGCATATGAAATAAATTAAAGCTGCCCGTTTTTACAGGCATTGTAAAAGGTTGCCACTTCAATAGGATATTTGAATTCTTTCCTTTCAATCTTTTTGACTAAAGCAGGACAGTCATTTAAAAAACGGATCAAGCTTTTCCTTTTCAGTCCGAATAGCCCTTGAGTCACTCGAATCAGCTCATTGCCATCTCGTTTCTTGAATAAGTCGATTGTATCTATGTAGTCAGAATCCCCATCTTCAAATTCTAATTGGTAATACGTCAGATATCCCTTTTCTACAACCTTTAAAAATTGACGTTCACCCGAATTGGGAACCGATGCGTAGTTTTGATTTAGAAAATGCCCAGTTTCATTTATCCAAATACTTTCGAAAGTGCTTTGGCCTTTTTTATAAACCTTAATCTGTTTAGGTCCATATTTTGAAGTTCCCTTTCTACCTCTGAATTTTATCTTTTTATAAAGTCGTGCAAACGGATGTGGTTTTCTGTCTTTTACAAGACCATATATGGTGTCCTGATTATTCAAAACAATAAAACCTTCTTCGTAATGCTTTTGTCCAAACATCGAAGAAGGCATTATGAATACTAAAAGAAGAATGCAAAGGTTGAATTCTTGGATGGAGCCGCTATTAAACTTTAATAAAAACCTTTTTCTTGTATAGAACATAAGCCAACAACATATAAAAGGCAACTACCGTTAACCCATATAAAAGGGAAGAAAGTTGCAATGACATAAAATCATGCACATATACCGTATCAAAAAGCCTGCCATGCAAAGATGTCTCCCCTACTTTGATCATTCCCATTATTTTACTGATAAAGCTTGACAAGAAATATAGTATGATGGCATTGGCACCGGCATATCTGAAAACACTTCCAAATTTGATTCCTTTTACATCCGTTAGATAATAAATCAGAGCCAAGACTAGATTCGCCCATCCGGCAGTTACGAGAACGAAACTACTTGTCCAAAGTGCTTTATTTATAGGAAATACTACATCCCAAAGGTGCCCCAAAATCAACATCGCCCCACCGATACCCATAAGAATCGTAGCTTTTTTTTCTAGTTTAGATGTCAAAATCAACCCTGTAAAAATTCCTAAGAGCGAACTAGCTATCGACGGAATAGTACTCAAAATACCTTCAGGGTCATAATCTACCTTATAGTTGTGAGTTCCTAAGACTTTAACATCTAGCCAGTTCGCTAAATTATTAGGCGCTCGCTCCAAAGTAGAAGCTACACCTTCAACCGGAATTAAAGTCATCAGAAGCCAATATCCAATCAAGAAAAAAACCGCAATGCCGATCAAAACCTTCCAATTAAAATTGAGGAATAGTATGGATGCAAAAAAGAATACGACACCAATACGCTGCAAAACGCCCGGAAATCGAATGTCAGCAAAATCTTTAAAAAATGGAAAACTAAGTGTAAATGCCCCAAGAAAAAGTCCAAGACCAATTAACTTTAAGGTACGAATCGTGATTTTTTTATAGGTGGCCGAACTGGTCACTTTATCCTTGTAAGCAAACACGATTGAAGTGCCCACTATGAACAAGAAAAAGGGGAATACCAAATCTGTGGGCGTATAGCCATCCCATTCTGCATGCAGTAAGGGCGGAAATACCGCTGACCATGTACCGGGAGTATTCACCAAAATCATCAAAACTATTGTCGCTCCTCTAAATATATCTACGGATAATATTCTTTCTTTCATCGGCTACGATTATAAGATGTTTTCTTTCATTCGATTCCAAACCTTTATTAATAGGAATCCGGAAATGGCCGCTACAGCAGTCAAAATAGCCGCTGAGGTCAAGAAGCCATAAATCCAATGACCGGTAGCGAACATAATGGAATAAATAAGAATTACCCCTAAAAGCATGGCGATAATGCCCGAGGGTACACTCCATTTTTCTCCAGAATCAATCTCAACGTTATCTTCCTTGGCCTCCATAACTACTTTGCTCCATCCGGGTCCTCCTGGTTGTATTTTTTTGTAAAATGATTGTAACACCTCTTTGGATTCGGGTTTCGTTATAAAAGTCGCTGTTACCCAAATAGCCGTAGTAACCACCATTACAAAAGGTATTTCCCCCCAGTCGGGAAATATCCCTGACTCGGTTGCAAACAAAAATGCGCCAAAAGGTGTTGCTTTCAATGCTATGGATAAAATTCCTGAAGCGAACATCGCAGAAATTTCGGTCCAGGCATTAATCCGCCACCAAAACCAACGCAAAATAAATATAAGCCCAGTTCCAGCACCAAAAAGCAAAAGCAATTCAAAAATTTGTTGTGCATTTTGCATTAACAGGGCAAGTAAAGCACTTAGTACCATTAAAATTATGGTGGAAATTCTACCCACGGCCACTAGCCTTTTTTCAGAAGCATTTGGATTAACCTGTTCCTTATAAAAATCAAATACAATATAGGAGGAGCCCCAATTCAATTGGGTCGATATCGTACTCATATAGGCTGCTATCAAGGAAGCCAGCACTAGCCCCAAAAGACCACTAGGTAATTTGGTCAACATCGCCGAATAGGCCAAATCGTGGCCCAATTTATCAGTGGGAACATTAGGAAATGCTTCGGCAATACTCGCGATATCAGGATATACCACCAAAGAAGCCAATGCTACCAAAATCCATGGCCAAGGTCGCAAAGCATAGTGCATGATGTTGAAAAAGAAAGTTGCTCCAATGGCGTGATTCTCATTCTTAGCAGCTAACATTCGTTGTGCAATATAACCCCCTCCGCCAGGTTCCCCACCCGGATACCAAGAACTCCACCATTGCACTGCCAAAGGAATAACAAGTAAGGTAATGACCATTTTACTGTCACTAAAATCAGGCAGTATATTCATTTTCGAGACGACCAATTCATTCGTCAACATTGCTTCAATACCCCCTACTTCTGGCATATTGACCAAATAATAGGCGGCACCTATAGCACCGGACATAGCTACAAAAAATAATAAAAAATCAGTATAGACCACTCCCTTAAAGCCCCCTAAAGCACTAAACACAACAGTAATAAGACCAGCTCCAACTACAGTTTCCCAAGGTTCAAGCCCTAACATGATACCTCCTATTTTGATTGCGGCCAAGGTAACCGCGGACATGGTAATAACATTGAAAATAACCCCTAAATAAATAGCCCTGAATTTTCTTAGGAAACTAGCAGGTTTGCCTCCATAGCGCAATGCGTAAAACTCTAAATCCGTTTTAACATTCGATCTTCTCCATAGTTTCGCATAAACAAAAACGGTCAACATCCCTGTAAGCAAGAAGCACATCCATCCCCAGTTACCGGAAACCCCGCTTGACCGCACTAAATCAGTAACCAAATTCGGAGTGTCGGTAGAAAAAGTAGTCGCCACCATGGAAAGACCCAACAACCACCAAGGCATGGTTCTTCCGGAAAGAAAAAATTCGGAGGAATTTTTTCCTGATTTTTTAGAAACGTAAATTCCTATTCCTAAGACAATTGTGAAGAATACGATTATAAAACTATAATCGAGAGCACTTAATTCCATAGTCGGTTTGATTGGTTCGTTAGCCTTTAAAGATAAAATAAATTAGTATACTTTTGCCCTTTGTTCGCTAAACCTTACATGTGATTTTATTGGGCACCTCAACTATTTCAACCACCGCATGGGCCCTTGCCTTTATTGCGGCGATCGTCATAGGACTTTCCAAGGCAGGAATTAAGGGAATTGCAGTGGTGAATGTAACTTTAATGGCCTTGGCATTTGAAGCAAAAGAATCAACGGGCATTGTGGTTCCACTTCTGATTTTTGGTGATATTTTCGCTGTACTATATTATAACAGACATGCGAAGTGGTCGTACATCTTTCGTTTTTTACCCTGGATTGTTTTTGGTATTATCATCGGTGTTTTTGTGGGGAACGACTTAAATGAATCTACCTTCAAAATAGGCATGGCCATTATTATTTTGCTCAGTGTGGTGATGATGTATTGGTGGGATAAAAGAAAATCAAAAACGGTACCCACGCACTGGCTGTTTGCCGGTACTGTTGGAACCATGGCCGGCATTACTACTATGATAGGCAATCTTGGCGGTGCATTTACCAATATCTATTTTCTGGCCATGCGGGTACCAAAAAACGAATTTATAGGTACCGCAGCTTGGTTGTTTCTAATTGTAAATATATTGAAACTCCCATTGCACATTTTTGTTTGGGAAACCATAACGCTCGAAACTTTTATTTTTGATTTAAAGCTTATTCCAGGAATCGCTATTGGGATTTTCTTAGGAATCAGAATGGTAAAATTGATCAAGGAAGATTTCTATCGAAAAATGATTTTGGTGCTTACGGCCTTTGGCGCGGTGATGATTTTGTTTCGGTAAAGGTTTTAGATAAATAGATGTTCATCAAAGTGGGCGTTTAATCGGTTGTCCATCTGACCTGCAACGTGATGCGCCACTGCTCTTATTTGTTGAGGCTCTTGCCGTTCTTTTTTCAAAAAAGATTTCTTGAAACTCTTATGAATAGAGGCTAGAACAAAGTCGTGCCAGCTGTGAAATGTTGTGTCGTCTTTATTGAAATCTTCCATGCATAACTATTTAAAAAAGGCCTTGTTTTCAAGGCCTTTTAAACACGCTCTAGTAACTAAAAACCCAACCTAAATCAAAATTTTATATTCTATTAAAATGCAATACTTAAATTATTTTAATAAAATTCCTTTTTACGTTTTACTTACTTTAGCGACAAAGGTTTATACTTCATGGTTAGTGTTAGTATAGCCTCTTGTATTTTTTGTTTTTTATTTAAATCATTTTTCGCCCAGTCTGAGAAATTTGTATTTGATTCAGCTTTTTCTTTGAGATAAATCCAATATGTTTTTAAGTGTATACATTGGCTTTTTAAATGTTCCCAGCCAAAGTGAATTAATCAATATCGGATGTATAAGTGTTCTTTTTTTTAAGATAAAAGCAGGCAGTACCAGATAAAGGGTAACAATGAATATCAAAACACTCATGGCAAAAAGACTCTCGGCCAAATATGGGATATCTATAAACTTCATGCTTCTCACTTGAATCGGCCTGTTCAATGTGAACCTGAACAAGTCCTAAAAAGTTTCTTTTTGAATTATTATTCCCTAAATCTAAAAAGTGAGCAACGAGTAGAAAGAAGAATGAACAATTTAATTTAAAGCATCGTTGAAATGCCAATTTCTTCGCTGAAATGCATTATTGTAAGCTTTAACTTACAAATTTTTAAAATTTAGTTGATTTCTCAGCCCTTGAAATGACCTACCGTCTTAAAAATGGTATCTAGAAAGACTTCTTTATCGAATGGCTTAATCATAACTTTGTTCATGCCAGCATGGAGGCATTTTTTGATATTCTCCGGATATCCATCGGCGGTTATCCCAATGATAGGAATATCTTTAATATTCTTGAACGGAAATTCCCTTATCAGTTTGGTAATCTGGTCTCCCGATATGTTGGGAAGATGCACATCCATAATGATGATATCATAGTTAGAACTCACTACTTCTTGCAGTACCAAGGCACCATCGTAAACAAGATCAATATGAAATCTGCCTGTACTCAACAAGCTTTTGAAGAGGGTAGTTTGCACCTGTAAATCATCTTCGACCAACAATAACCTAAGTTTTGGTCCGTCACTTATTTCCAACTTTCCGACACTGGTCTTGGGGCCTGCTACTTTGGTCCTTACCGAAGTAAGCAATTGATATTTCAACCCAAGATCAAAGTAAAATTCGGAGCCTTGATCAATTTTTGACTTTATTTTGATCTTGCTGTCCATCAAATGTAGTAAGCCCTATGCAATAGCCAAACCCAAACCATTGCCAGCACTTTGGTTATTGGAATTCAATTGCTTAAAGATTTCAAAAATCACAGGAAAATCTTCAGGGCTGATTCCTATTCCAGTATCTTTTACTTGAAACCGTAAACTTACGCGATTCGCCCTTTTCTGATTTAGCTTCACGTTTAGAGTCACTGTGCCTTTTTCAGTATATTTCAATGCATTGTCAAGTAAATTAGTCAATACCTGAAAAAGCCGAAGCCGATCCCCTTCCAGGATATCTGGAATGTCACCATCCCAAGAAGCGATGAAACTCAAGCCTTTTTCCTTCGCTTTTGCTTGATATGTAAACTTGAGCAGTTCTAAAAAATCGACCAAATCGAACATTTTTGGAATAATGGTCAATCTTCCTGAATCAATCATGCTCATGCTAAGTATGTCTTCTAACAACAACTTCAGATTGCTGTTCGAATCTTTTAGAAATCTCATCATTTGGCTTTGCTCCACATCCAATTTCGTGTCTTGCAATAAATCGGTAATCGCCATGATGCTGGTCAACGGATTTCTGAGTTCATGACTGAAATTTTGAATGAAACGATTCTTGAAGCGTTCCCTTTCTTCTAATTCAAGGTTCTTGATCACCGTAAGTTCCGTTTTGATTACCGATTCATTACGCGCTTGGGTTACCAACCGATATGAATTATAATGCTGTGTAAAATCGTGGATGATAAGAAGCAACCCCCCTTGCTTCTTGAGTATTTTAATATCTATTATGAAGAGACCTTCCTGTAATGAAAGATGTACACAATTTAAGTCAATTTCTTCCTCAGGACCTTCAAAAATTGCCCCCAAACTTTCAAAAAAAGGATGCAGCTCAAAAATGGAGCTTCCTGATTTCACATCAAAAAGAACTTGGTCACTTTCTTGAACAAATCCTTTTTGATCAACAAAAATGAACTGTGTGTTTTTATTGATATATAGTTCACGGTACTGCTCAAGCATCATTGGCTAATTGGCTGGCCAGATTGGCGAACAGGTCGTTCACCGCATCGCCCGTTTTGGCACTTGTTAAAAAGTCTACCAAGATGCTATTTTCAACCAAAGTCGTTTTCAATTCATTAGCGTCGACCAAATCGATCTTATTGCCAACGACCAATAAGGGCGTATTTGGAATTTTCGCGGAAACAATCTTTAAATCATCGTTCAGATGCTGAAAAGTAGAAGGCCTCGCGATGTCGAAAACAAAAACAACACCATGTGTACCCAACAAATACGCTTTTCGGATTGATGCGATATCATCTGTACCCTCCAAATCCCATAAAATCATTGAAATAGTGTTGTCTGGAGAAATCACTACCACCTTTTTTGTAATATGTACGCCAATGGTGACCTTATAATTATCGGAAAAAGTATCGGTAACGAATCTACGGATCAAGGAGGTTTTGCCAACACCAAAATGACCAAGAACAACAATTTTCTTAGATTTTAGCATTGCCAAAATATTTTCTCAATTCCTTTTCCAAACGTATTTTCCCCGCGGGTACAATACTATTTTCGTTACTTGCGGTTTCGAAAATCAAATCTAGATTCATTGCCATATAACTATTATAGAAATCAAAAATGATATCCTGTAGTGCATTTTTAGACCGGGTTATGTAATTTCCAGAAATCACAACGGCAACAAAGTGAGTTGCAAAGCTTTGAATATGAATATGATATAACTCATATTCGATAAGTTCTAGATTTTGATTTTTTTGATTAAAGGCGTCCTCAACAAAAGATTTGATTGCAGTCAGCATTCCTGAGACCATTTCTTCGTCCATAGTTTGTGATTTGGCATAACTGGCCTTTAGAATACCCGAGTCTTTTTCGATAAGCAACACTTGTTCGATTTTGGTAGCTGCCAAATCACGCAGCATCAACCCCTCCTCATTGACCCCCGTTACAAAAGACCGAAATTTTCTTTTCCACCGCTTCAAAAATCCTAACTGATCGTCTATTTTTTCAGAGAGCAGCTTAATTTCTTGTGCCACATACTTCTTCACCATTTTACCTAAAATTGGGTAAATGGCATCTACAACTTCGTCTTTGCTGTTTTTGATTTCTTCCTTTAAAGTAGCTGTAATAACAGGACCCAATGTTGTAGGAATGCTGGCTTTGAATTCATCGATCTGCTGTTCGATAATTGGATCAACTCTCTCTGATAGTTTATTACGCTCGTTGAGCGTTTGTTCTAGTACCTCGATACGGGCTGAAATGCGTTGCTCGAACTCGTGCTCATCGGCAAAGAGAATGTCCTTGAGAATCTCAAGCTTGTCTTTTTCATCCATTTTAGGATACATCGCGTGTTCTATTTTGCAGCTATTTTTTCACCTAGATCCACCAATAACTTACCTAGCATTTTCTTATTTACCTTATCGGTTTCGATGGCATCGATTTTCTCTGAAAGATTATGCTCTAATTCGGTAATACGAATATTGACATCTGTAGATACGTTGTCGAGTGTTGTAGTTAAGTCGGTGCGAATCTCTTCTATTAGATCTTCTAATACCTTCTTTTTATCAAGTATATCTTTTTTTAGTGCCTCGAACTCCGTGTCGTAAGTTTGAATGGTTTCACCAAAAATCAGATTCTTGATGATATCGATCTTAGAGGCCGAACTCTCTATTTTATCCTCTAATTTGAACATAGGCTTGTTGTTTTTGGTCATAGTAATCTTTTTTTAGCAACTTACCCTAAGTAAGTCGTTATCAAGGCTTAAAATTGGGGGATTGTAAAATACGATTTTTTAAAGATGTTCGGTTAATCTTGTGTATAAACTCTTTCAAAACTAACTTCATTCCGATAATCGGCATTGTCCAAGATACAATTATAACCCAAAAAGAGCTATAAGAATATCCCGTTGGGCTTATGTTTTGTCTAACTTCCATTGACTTTTTGAGCAATAATTGTATCTTGCCTTTCATCGATTAGGCCCTAATTATGTTAAATCGATGCACGACCCGACCCCAATTCATACGAAACACTTGATAGAAACGTTCGCTACATATGAGATTGTTCATGCTATTTTTGGGTCTTATTTTTTCTTTAAGCGCTTGTAGTACCCTTGGCCTTGCAGGTAAGAAAAACCCTGTTGCAACCCAAAGCACAAAATTATCCGACAAAGAAAAATCCTTCTCTGAGCTGATTCCCAAAGATGCTATTTCACAAGAAGGACTGTTCAATGTGCACCAAGTTGGTGAGAAATACTTCTTTGAAATTCCCGATAGTCTGCTGAATCGTGAAATCTTAGTGGTTACGCGGTTTATAAAAACACCTTCAGGTGCACGAAACTACGGTGGTGAGAAAATAGCTGAGAATACGATTGTTTTTGAAAAAGGGCCAACGCACAATATTTTTCTACGTATAGCGACCCTCGTAAGTGCCGCCAACGAAGACGACGCAATTTCCAAAGCCGTCAATAATTCGAATATCACGCCTATTCTCGAAGCCTTCGAAATAAAGGCTAGTAATAAAAAGAAAAACGCTCACTTGATAGAAGTGACGAACTTCTTGAACAGTGAAAACCCTTTGTTAGCCCTCAGTAATCAGCAGAAAGATGCCTATCGCCTTTTGGGTATCGAAAAAGACAAATCGTACATCAACGAAATCAACTCATTTCCCTTAAACACTGAAATTAAGACTGTCAAAACGTATAAGGCCAAATCGAGTAAGGAAAAACGCAAGAAGCAATTACCGGCAGCGGTTCTGGCTGGTGTGGTTACCTTGGAAATCAACAATTCATTTATTCTGCTTCCCAAAGAACCGATGCAAAAACGATATTTCGATGCTCGTGTCGGGTATTTCGCAAGTTCGTATTTAGAGTACGGCGATGACCAACAGAAGGTCGACAAAAACACCTACATCCACCGATGGCGATTGGAAGTGAAACCAGAAGATATCGACAAATGGAAACGAGGTGAGTTGGTTGAGCCTAAAAAACCTATTATTTATTATATCGACCCTGCAACTCCAAAGAAATGGAGGCCTTATCTGATACAAGGTATAAGTGATTGGCAAATAGCTTTTGAACAAGCCGGGTTCAAAAATGCCATTGTTGGCATGGAATGGCCTGAGAACGATCAGACCATGAGTCTTGAAGATTCTCGTTTCTCGGTACTCCGTTATTTCGCTTCTCCTTCCAAAAATGCGTATGGCCCTAATATTGTTGATCCCCGTAGTGGCGAAATTTTAGAAAGCCACATTGGCTGGTATCACAACCTGCTGAATTTACTCCACAGCTGGTATATGGTTCAAGCAGGGGCCGTAGATGAAAGAGCACAGCAAATGGAATTCGATACTGAACTTATGGGGCAATTAGTTCGCTTTGTAAGCTCTCATGAAGTGGGCCATACTTTGGGGCTTCGTCATAATATGGGTGCAAGTTTCGCAACACCAACGGAAAAGTTGAGAGATGCCGAATGGCTTTCAAAAAACGGACATACCAGTTCGATAATGGACTATGCTCGTTTCAACTATGTAGCACAACCTGAAGATAACATTCCCGTAGAAAATTTGATGCCCCGTATTGGTGATTATGACAAATGGGCCATACAATGGGGATATTCTAGATTTCCGCAAGAATTAGAGGCTATAGAAGAGAAAGAGCTATTAAGTCAAATGGTCGTCGATAGTGTTGGGAACAATCCCAGACTGTGGTTTGGTGGTGAAGGTCGCGATTTTGACCCAAGGTCTCAAACGGAAGACCTGGGTGACAATTCTATGGAAGCTAGTATGTATGGCATTCTCAACCTGCAGCGTATTGCACCTTGTATCAAAGAATGGGTAAAAGAAAATGAAAGTGACGATTATGCCAACTTGGATCAAATCTATAAAGACCTCATCAATCAATACAGTGATTATATCTTTCACGTTTCCAAAAATATCGGGGGTATTTACGTGACGCCCAAAACCATGGGTGAAGACGGAGAAGTGTATCGCCCAGTCCCTAAACAGACTCAAAAACAAGCTTTGGCCTTTCTGAACACCTATATCTTTAAAGAACCTAAGTGGTTGATGCGCAATGAAATTTTAAACGCCATACGCTCACCTCAATCAAAAGAAAGTGTAACGAAAACCATGGAAAGTGTTATGGTCAATTTATTAGGGGGAAGTAGGATAAGCCGAATGACCTTTATTTCTGAACGCTATGTTGATGAAAATCCCTATCGCCCTGAAGAGTATATCGATGACCTCAATCAATTAGTTTGGGGAGATATGAATGTTTTTTATCAGACTAATGCCTATAGGCGTAAACTACAGAAGTCGTATGTATCTAACATGATAGCACTATATAAACCTGATGTTACCGAAGGTCTTGTCGAGGGGCTATTGGCAAAACTTTCTAAGGGATATACTTCTAATACCGATGTACGATCTTTAGCCTTAGATAATCTGCTGACCCTTCAGGGGAAAATCAAAAGAACGCTACCTGTAATGACAGATAGGCTTACGATTGCCCATTTGAACTACCTGAAACGAGAAATCGAAGCTGTGGTAGGTGAAACGGATGATGTCGATCCTTTGTTCATTCCTTTCAGCAAAGAAATTTCGATTAAAGAGGATAGCAAAGAATAGCTATTCTCCATACTTTTCCATAGTGAACAACTCAGGAGTACCGCCTCGATTACCACAGCCTGAGGCAATGTATAGCGCCCCTTGGTATTCCAATAAACCCGTTCCGTGCCGCCCTTCAATTAAAGAAGGCAACACTTTCCACTCATTGGTCGTTAAATTCAAAGCCTCTACCTCAGCATGCGCTTTTTCTTGAGTCATAGATTCCCCACCAACAACCAAAACGTCACCTTCAAAGAGCGTGGCAGCATTCCCTGCTCTTTGTGTAGGAATGTCATTAGGTAAAGTTACCCATGTATTACTGGCAATATCATAGACGTCAACTTCAGCTATGGTGCCACCAAATGATTCATCAGGGATTATTCCTGTATTTCGTCCAGCAGGTGCAACAATTTTTCCATTGACCAAAACTGCTTGAAAATGGTCTCGGGCTCTGGGAGCGTCTGCCAGAGTTTCCCATTCTCCCGTTGCGGGATCGTATTGATCCAGCCAATTTTTATGGTCTCCGATATGGCCGTTTTTGATACCGCAGGCGACATACACCTTTCCATTATGGAGTACATTTCCAGTCGACCCACGTCTTCGTTCCTCAGGAATCTCGTCTCCTTGACTCCATGTATCCGTAACCGAGTCATAGATGTAGATGTGGGAGGTCGGTGTTTCATTTGGCCATCCACCGGTTAATGCTCCAATAATATAGATTTTACTATCAATGACAAGGGGTTGAAAATGATGTAACTCTATTGGTGGCTCTGCTCCTGTTGACCAACTTTCAGTTTGGGTGTCGAAAATGCTCACGGCTCGTATAGCTCTCCCGCCTAACAAATAAAACTTATCGGCTACACGAACAAAAGCAGCCTCATGACGCTGTACAGGTTTACTATCATCTTTTGACATTACCGACAGCCATTGCAATGTTACTTCCTCATTCTCAGATTCAGGTTCGGTTTCCATTTCCGTTTCCGTTTCCAAATCTGTCATTGGTGTTTCAGTATTCGATTCTTCTTTACAATCGATAAATATCAAAAAACAGGCTACGAAAAAAAATTTCTTTGTCATTACTTCTAAGGTTATGTCTTATTTTTATAAGTATAAACTTATTATTTTTCTGCCAAATTAGAAAAATCGATATAAAATAAATGCTATGTGCAGATTATTGGCAGCTTCCATCTGTCTTTTTCTCTTTTTGAACTCGTTCAATACTTTCTCGCAAGAAGATCCAAAGGTCGTTTTGGTTACCCTGGACGGATTACGCTGGCAAGAACTGTTTTCAGGTGCGGATCCACTTTTAATTTCAAATACGGAATATGTAAGGGATACAACAGGATTGAAAAAACACTTTTGGCGCGAAACAGCAACAGCGCGACGGGAAGTATTATTGCCTTTTCTTTGGAAGGAGGTAACAAGAATGGGACAACTTCATGGTAATCGTGATTTGGGAAGCAAGGTCGATTTGACCAACAAAATGTGGTTTTCGTATCCTGGTTATAACGAAATCTTATCGGGTAAAGCCGACGACGATAGAATCGATAGCAATGACAAGATACCTAACCCTAATAAAACGATTTTGGAAATAGTCAATAAAGAGCCTAGGTATAAAGGCAAAGTTGCTGCTTTCGGCAGTTGGGATGTTTTCCCCTATATCATCAATGAGGAACGTTCAGGTGTCCCGGTCAACGCCGGATTCGAATTGGCGGTTGGAAATAATTTGACGGCACGCGAACAATTTTTAAATGAATTACAGCCAAGGGTGCCAAGTCCATGGGGAACGGTTCGTCTAGATGCTTTTACCCATCATTATGCGGTAGAGCATATGAAAAAGAACCACCCCAAACTGGTTTATATTGCCTATGGTGAAACCGATGATTTTGCGCACGACGGCGATTACGAGGCCTACCTCAAATCGGCCCACAACACCGATACGCTGCTAAAACAGCTATGGGAATTCACCCAAAACGATTCTTTTTATAAAGACCAAACCCTTTTCATTATTACCACAGACCATGGTAGAGGGGCGACGGACTTGAAAACATGGACAGGTCATGGCAGCAAAATAAAAGATGCGGGCAGTGTTTGGTTGATTCTTTTTGGCAAAAATGTTGCTCCAAGAAGTGAAATCAATGATAAAGAACAATTGTATAGCAATCAAATTGCACCCACCATTTCGAAAATGCTCGGTTTACAAACGGCGGGAAAACTTTTGGAATTCCAAAATTGACGGATAAGACCATTGACTAGGAACCGTAAATTTCTGTTTTGGAATGGTGCGCCATTCATTTCAGCTAAATCATTCTTCCATCCAGTAAGTTGATCGTTCGCTTGCCGTATTCGGCGTTTTTTTCGGAGTGTGTTACCTGAATGATAGTAACACCCTCACTATTCAGTTGTTTGAACAGCTCCATGATATCTTCTCCTTGTTTAGAATTTAGGTTTCCCGTTGGCTCATCGGCCAAAATCAATTTTGGCTTGCTGATCAATGCTCTTGCGACACCTACCAATTGTTGTTGTCCACCGCTCAATTGCGCGGGGAATAGATCTTTCTTCCCAACGATATTGAAACGATCCAACATATCGGCGACCATGGCCTTTCGTTCCGAACCTGAAATTTTTTTATAAAGTAAAGGCATTTCCAGGTTTTCGTAGACCGTCAATTCATCGATCAAATGATAGGCCTGAAAGACAAACCCGATATACTGTTTGTACAAATTAGCTCGGTGTTTTTCTCTCAGTTGATGAACGGGTTCGTCCAAAAAATTATATTCCCCTTCATCGAAGGTATCGAGCATGCCCATCACATTTAGCAGCGTGGATTTACCAGAACCTGATGGGCCCATGATGGAAATGAACTCTCCTTCTTCGACTTCAAGATTGATATCTTTTAGAAGAAAGACACGCTGCCCTCCTTGTTGTACCCATTTGAATATATTATTTAATTCTAAAAGCATAATTTTTTGTTTTGTTATTTTAATTCATTCCTCCTTTAATGCCTCAGCGGCGGCTTTAGTAAGCACCAAGGTGTTCAGTTCGGTCAACGCGGTCTTGGGGTCGCCCACAAGTAAATTCAAACCGAAGAATTCAAAAAAGGTGGTGTCGGCAAAGGTCACCTTGAGTTCTTTCGTATTGGTACCTGTACCACTTTTTCTAATAAGGGCGCTCCCACGATCCCTAAATCTTACCGTAGACTCCACTTGAGAAAAATCTCTTTGCATTGTCGCTGCCATAGGCGCTGCTGATTCGGAAGCCTCAATTTCGGCCCCCTCCAAATTTAATATCGGTATCAATTCGATAAACTCGGTCAGCATCGGCGAACATTTGGTCAAAGCTTAGCTCGTCATAGATATATAAAGTAATGAGCAAACCTCCGGCCATATCGATGGCGAGGCCGAAAGTGTTGAGAAAGGTAAAAAAGGGTTGCTTTTTTAGGCTTCTCCAGGCAATTTTTAAATGATTTTTAAACATGACGAGTGTTTTTGATTGATGTTATTTTATTCCGTACGCAAACTATTAACCGGGTTCGAATTTGCAGCCTTTATGGCCTGAAAGCTGACGGTAAGAATGGTAATCGCCAAAGCTCCCACAACGGCCAATACGAAAATCCACCACTCGAGAATGACCCGATACGGGTAATCTTGCAACCAGCCGTTCATGACATAGTAGGAAATAGGAATTGCGATAAAACAAGATATAATGACCAACTTTAAAAAGTCTTTGGAAAGCATTCTCCAAACATTAAAGACCGATGCGCCCAAGACCTTGCGCACCCCGATTTCTTTGGTACGCTGTTCCGCTACGAATGAGGTAAGGCCAAACAGGCCTAGACAACTTATCAGTATAGCCAAGGCCGTAAAAATTCCTGATAAGGTTCCGATCCGTTCCTCCGAAGCAAATTTTTCTCCGTATTCTGCGTCAACAAATTCATATTCGAAGGGTATGTCTGGAAAGTGCTCTTTAAAAACCCTCTCGATTACCGCTATATTTTGACTGGCACTCTGTTTAGGATTCAACCGAAGGTTATAATAACTCGAATTATCAAATCGATCAAAAACATACAGCCCCTGTTTTACCGGTTCATAGGGCGATTGTGCAATCATATCTTGCACCACGCCAATGATTTTTAAGGGAGGGCTTGGATCTTCTTCATCATCGTCTTTTAAGAATTTACCAACCGGATTTTCCATCCCTAAATACTTTTTGGCGGTTTCATTGATAAGAATCGCCATCGAATCAGATGCAAAATCCCTGGAAAAATCCCTTCCTTCAACGATTTTGAGGTTCAGTGACTTTGCATATTCCGGGGAGACTTCCGTCCACGCCAAATCTTCTTGGAAACCTTCCGGTTTTCCCTCCCAGGTATACCCCCCTCGATTCGACCAAATTCTCGTGGTCGGGCTACTGGATGATGACATTTCGACAACGGCATTCGTATTCAAAAATTCACTTCGCATCAAATCATACTTGCCATTGAAGTCTTGACTAAATGTTGGCACCTGTATTAATCCTTCCTTGTCATATCCAACGGGTCTGTTCTTGGCATGGTTGATCTGTTGCATGACGATGACGGTACCAATGATAAACGCCACTGAAACCGTAAATTGGAGCACGACCAATATTTTCCTTGGCAACCCTGCATATTTTCCGGCCTTAAACGTTCCTTTTAAGACGTCGACCGGTCGAAACGAGGAAAGATACAATGCCGGATAACTGCCTGCCACCAAGGCCGTAAACAAAATAAACAGCAATGAACTCAACCAAAAAACACCACTGGCCCAAGGAAAGAATATCTCTTTCTTTGATAAATCGTTGAAGCCATTTAAGGAGATAAGGACTATTACGACAGCTATGAAAAAGGAAAATAACACGACTAAAAAAGATTCGCTCAAAAACTGGTTGATTAACTGATTCCTTTGCGAGCCTATCGATTTCCGTATACCGACTTCTTTGGCCCGTTTTTCCGATCTCGCTGTACTTAGGTTCATAAAATTGATACAGGCTAAAAGCAATACAAAGCCGCCGATAATGCCAAAAAGCCACACATATTTTATTCTGCCACCTGTCTGTTTTCCATTCTCAAAATTGCCCCGCAAATACCATTCTTTCATGGGGAAAAGGAAAATCTGCGGGTTAAATTCCGCGGTATCCTCATTCAAATCTTTCTTGACATTGTGAATCGTTTGGCTTACTTTTTCCATATCCCCATTGTCCTGAAGTTCTACGAACATTTGAAAGGAGTTGTTGCCCCATTGGTCTTCAGCCTCATTGACCCATTCCCTTGACGCAAGGTATTGTTTCCATGGAATGATATATTTCGTATCGTTAAAAGTGTTGTTTACGGGAATGTCCTTATAAACAGCAGTAACCATCAAATCATATTGGTTACTCACTTTTACGACTTTTCCTATGGGATCTAGGTCACCAAATAAGGCCCCGGCAGTATCTTCAGAAAGCATAATCGAATTCACCTCCCTAAGCCCATCTTTCTCCCCTTTGATGATTTGCAGATCTAACAGTTCAGGGGCTTCACTTTGCATGAAATTTCCGGAACGGGAAAGATTGGTCTCATTGTATTTCAGATAGAGATCACTCGTCCATGACGACATGATAAGGTGCTTGAAATTATCGCCATAACCATCTCGTAAGGCTTTTTCCAAAGGTCTCGGTATCGCGGGACCCGTACCTGTGCGCCCATTGAAGGTTTGGGATTGATAGACCTGTGCGATTTTCTCCTGGTTCTCAAAATGACTATTATGCGAAAGTTCATCTACAACCCAAAGCCCAATAAGTAAAGTTACGGCCATACCTAAAGCAAGTCCCCCAATATTAATGGCAGTATAGCCTTTGTTCTTTATCAGATTTCTCCAGGCAATTTTAAGATAGTTTTTAAACATGATTGATCGATTTGATTGATTCCTAATTTTCAAAATTAAATCCCTCCCCTATTAAAGAGTCACTTTATGCTAAAAAGTTTCACTCTGTTCGTAAACTTTTTACAGGATTGGTCATTGATGCTTTGATAGATTGAAAACTTACGGTAACCAAGGCGATTCCGACAACAATAATTCCCACCAAAACAAAGGTCCACCAACTGATTCCAACACTATAGGCAAAACCTTGTAGCCACTGATCCATGACCCACCAAGCGATTGGGAAAGCGAACAATGTGGCGATCAACACTAATTTGATAAAGTCCTTCGAAATCATCCCTACAATGTCGGTTATGGTCGCGCCCATTACTTTTCGAATGCCTATTTCGGCCTTCCTTCTAGCTACGGTCAAGGTGGCCAATCCGAATAATCCCATACATGCTATGAATATGGCAAGAATCGAAGCGATGTTGACAACACTTTTTGACCGCAATTCATTCTGATATTGTGCAGACAAAGCTTCATCTAAAAAAGAATATTCGAATTCTTGCCCAGGATTTGTTTTTTCCCAGATGTTCTTCAAGGTCGCAATACTAGCTGTCATATTTTGCGCCTCAAGGCGCACTGAAACTCTTGGCTGGGTCGTGTGTTGTAATTCAACATTTTCAGTGTGCTTAAAAATTGGATCTAGATTAATGGTCAACAATAGCGGTTCTATATTGTTGTTCAAAGACTCGAAATTAAAGTCTTTCATCACCCCAAGAATTTTGATGTCGAATTTGTCGTAAGGTTTACCAATCGGATTTTCAAGACCAAACCGCTTCACAAAGGTCTCGTTCACTAAGACTCCGTTTTGAGCGTCACTGGCATTCCCTATAATAAAATCCCTTCCTTCGGTTATCTGAATATTGTGTGTTTGAAGAAACCCTGGATTCACAATGTTCACTGCAAATTCACGGTAGGTGTTTTTCTTATCGGTAAAACCTGCATTGACCCAACCATTCTCTGCAAAACTGAGGATCGACCAAGAAGCTTCGGCTACCTCGGGCTGCTTTTTGAGTTCGGCAACATACAATTCGGCAAAGGCATCAGCCTCTTCTCCTGACATATTGGTTGGCACCACCACTATGGCGTCTTTTTGATAGCCTAGGTCTTTGCTGACCAAAAAGTCTATTTGTCGACCGATCATCAAGGTACCAATGAGCATAACGATTGAAGCCACGAATTGTGTTATGACCAAGCTTTTCCCGAATAACCCCATCGAAGCACCTTTGACCATTCTACTTCTCAGTACTTCAATAGGATTGTATTTCGAAAGCACTATGGAAGGATAGATTCCTGCAATCAGCGCAATAAATACCACCAAACCTAAGGTGATAAGCCAAAAGCTTAGGTCAAAATCGATATAAAGCAGCTTACCCGTAAGGGAGTTAAAGGTTTCTTGAAACAAAAGGGCGAGAAATATACCAAGCGATACCGCCATAAGGGTAATCAACAAAGCCTCACCCCAAAACTGGTGAACAATTTGCTTACGGAACGCCCCTAATGCTTTTCGCACACCCACTTCGGTCGCCCTTGAAAAAGAACGCCCAACGGCCAAGGTCACAAAGTTGATACACGCCAACAACAATATTAAAAACCCGATTGTGCCCATTACATAGGCATATTTCGGATTTGAAATGGGCTCGAGACCCGGTGGTAAGGAGGGGTCAAGGTGTATTTCGGTCATGGGTTGTAAATGCAGAAAAAACGTGCCTTCTTCATAATTGTCACCTAAATATTGTTTGATGATCGTTGGGAATTTAGCTTCTAATTGTGCAGCAGACTGGTTGGGTTTTAACAACAGATATGATTCGACTACAACATTGAACCAACTTTCTCTTGCTCTTTCACTAAAAAACAAGGCTTCATTTTCAAGAGAAACCAACATGTCGAATTGAATGCTGGATTCTTGAGGAGGATTGGCCGCAATCGCAGCAACTTCAAAAAATTTGATTTCTTCATCAAACTCCACAGAAAGTGATTTGCCAATTGGATCTTCTTCTCCGAAATATTTTTTTGCCGAAGATTCTGAAAGGATAATCGAATTTGCACTAGAAAATGGGGCTGAAGTATTGCCTTCTATAAGCTCAAAATCAAATATTTGAAAAAAGGAAGGGTCAACTCCCCTAATTTCTTCGTTGAATTCCGAGTCACTTTTTTTAACAAGCGCATTAAAGCGATAAACCCGGCTACCATCTTCGATTTCTGGATAATTGTTTTTTAGCACATTCACCATCGATATAGGTGTCGTTGTATTTACGAATTCCTCTTTAGGGCCGTAATTTTCATACTGCCATACCCTATAGATATTATCTGAATTCGAATGAAACCGATCATAACTAAATTCATTTTTGACATACAGCGCTATCAAGATAAAGCAACATACTCCTACCGCTAATCCGGATATGTTTATTAGTGTATACCCTCGATTTTTAAAGAGGTTTCGCCAAGCGATTTTTAGATAGTTTTTAATCATGATTTTTCGATTTATTGATTTGATGTCCTGATAGCTATCGGAATTATTCGTCTTTCAGTGCGCTTACCGGATTCAATGTCGCGGCCCTAAAACTCTTCCAACCAATGGTGCCAAAGGCAATCAATAGCGTAATCAAAGCTGTTATAGTAAATAGCCCCCATTGTATTTCGATTCGATAGGCAAATCCTTCCAGCCATTTATTCATTAGGTAATACCCAAGGGGGAAAGCGATGAAAAAAGAAAGAAACACCAGCTTTAAAAAGTCTTTTGAAAGCATGGCCACAATCTCGGAAACGCTAGATCCCAAAACCTTTCGGATACCAATTTCCTTGAACCGTTGTTCGGCCGTGAAAGTGACCAATCCGAAAAGTCCCAAACAGGCTACCAAAATGGTCAAGAGGGCGAAAACGTTTAGAAGGGTTCCCATTTTTTGTTCGTCGACATAGGTCTGTCGATACGATTCATCTAATAGAGAGTAACCAAATGTTTCATCGGTATTGAAACGGTTCCAAAGTGTATTGGCATCTGATATCAGGCCGGCCATATCAGCAGATTTTGCCTTGATAATCAGTCCGCCAAAAGGTCTGTAAAACAAAAACAACGGGTCGATGGTCTGGTGTAAGGATTTGAAATGAAAATCTTTGATTACCCCCACTACGGTATGATCTCCGCTGCCGTCCGTTACTATTTTACCTATGGCGTTAGTGCCAAAACCTAAAACTTTTGCAGCGGTTTGGTTGATGATGACATTAGTGGAATCGGTGCCGAACTCCTTTGAAAAATTTCGCCCTGCGACCAGCTCCATTCCCATGGTAGTTATGTAGTTTTCATCGATATTATAAACGGGCATGCGTCTATTAAACTCGCCATCGATATAGACTTGCGACATGTAATTATCCGTACTTCCTGCGGGAATGGAAGCAGCGTTCGTAATCGAAGCAACTTTAGGGTTCTTGAGCAGCTCATTTCTAAAGGCATCCCTATCGTTTCCAAGTAAATATGCCTCTCGGAGCACCAATAATTGGTCTCTATCATAACCGATATCCTTATTTTGGATATACTGCATTTGCTGGTTGACGACCAATGTCGCCAATATCAATCCGGCAGAAATGACAAACTGAAATATTACCAAGCCGCTGCGGAGGCCCTTATTTTTATTTCCTCCTAAGAACTTATTTTTCAATGCCGCTATTGGTTTGAAAGATGACAAAAAGAAAGCAGGATACCCTCCAGCCAAAAGGCTTATAAAAAGAGTCAAAAGCATTAGCGATACTAAAACGGTAGGCTGCCATAGAAAAGCGAGTTGTAATTCTTTCCCCGACAATTCATTGTAGAACGGAAGGGATACGAATACCATACTAATCGCGAATACCATTGCCAATAGGGTGGCGATTAGGGATTCTGATAAAAATTGATAAAGCAACTGGTTTTTATTGGACCCCAAGACTTTACGAATGCCCACCTCTTTAGCTCGCTTCGCAGCAGTCGCTGTAGCGAGGTTCATAAAATTAATACACGCAATCAGCAACATAAAAAGGGCGATTGCACTAAAAATGTAGACATACTTAATATCGCCACCCTGTTCTAAACGGCTATACGAGGAATTATCAGCGTATAAATGAATATCGGTCAACGGAAAAATGCGAAACCCTAATTGGTTTTCCTTGGTAAATTCTTCAAAGGGCACCCCCATTTCCTCCTGCATCTTAGACCCCATATACTTTTCTAGAATGTAGGGCAGCTTCGTTTCCAAATTTTTGGGTTCAGCACCTTCTTTGAGAAGTAAATAGGTATAGAAATCGCCTTTAAACCAAGAGTCGCTTTTGGCCTCATCAAGCCCCTTGATGGAGGCAAAAATATCAAAGTGAAAGTGTGAGTTTTGAGGAACTTTATCAATAACACCAGTCACTCGAAAAGGTTGTTCTTCTCCCTCTATATAGAATAGTTTGCCGATAGCATTCGTAGCGCCAAACAACTTTTCGGCTTCGGCTTTGGTGATTACCGCCGTATTTGGTTCTTGAAGTGGATTTCTAGCATCTCCTTCGATAATTGGAAGTGTGAATACATTGAAAAAATTATCATCTACAAAAGCGAAGCTGTCTTCACGATATGATTGATTTGCTACGATGATCTTCGGTGCTCCGATATTTCGGATGCGAGTTGCATCGAGCACTTCAGGGAATTCTTGTTTTAAGGTCTGCCCAACTGGGGCCATAACAGCGCCTTCCTTTATTTCTTCACCATTGACTTTTGCCCTGAAAACAACATTGACGATCTGATCAGCCTTTTCATTGTAGCGATCATAGCTTAGTTCATCGATTACAAAAAGCATAATAATCAAACATGAGGCTATGCCCAAGGCAAGACCCACGATGTTAATAGAAAAAATACCCTTGTTCTTTAGGATGTTCCGCCAAGCAATTTTTAGGTTGTTTTTGAACATGATTCTCGTTTTCGATGATTGATGTTATTCCTTCATTCTGTACGCAAACTTTTTATGGGATTCACTATCGCTGCTTTGATACTTTGATAACTTACAGTAATAATCGAGATGGCCACAGCCAAAAAGGCGGCCAAAACAAAGATCCATATGCCAATCTCTATGCGATATGAAAAATCTTCAAGCCATTTATTCATGGCGAACCAGCCGATTGGCAACGAAATAAGAATCGCGATACCTACCATTTTTAAAAAATCGGTGGTAAGACGATAGGTGATTTGTCCGATGCTGGCACCGAGAACCTTTCGTATTCCTATTTCCTTGGTGCGCTTTTGAGCGTTGAATGCAGCCAAGCCAAATAGACCTAGACAGGCAATCAAAATCGATAGAACTGTAAATACCATGAAAATTTTGCCCAATCGTTGTTCGGCTTCGTAGGTTGTATTGAACGATTCGTCCATAAAGCGATAACTGAAGGGTTGGCCAGGAGCAAGTTTGTTCCACATCGCTTCAATAGCCCCAATAGTTTGTGAAAAATCATTGGCGCTCAATTTTACCGCCATGTTTTCGGAAGAGGGGTTCAAGAAAAGTCCGAGCGCTCCGATATTTTCCCTTAATGATTCATAGTGAAAGTTTTTTACAACACCGATAACCTTGTAAAATTGGGGTCTTGACTGTTCAATATCTTGTGAAATCTGTGTTCCTATAACTTCTTTGGCACTTAGCCCAAGAACGCTCAGGGTAGCCTCGTTTAGGATAACCGCCGTGGAATCAGTGGGATATTCCTTACTAAAGTTCCTTCCCGCAATCAGCTCCATATTCAAGGTCGGAATATAATCATGGTCAACATCCCACGTTTGTATTTGAATGGCATTTTCTTGGGTCATTGCCCCTTCCTTAAAATAAGAGCTATTGGATCTTGCCGAAGGAGTTGGCAAGAAACTACTGATTGTGGCACTTTGAACTTGGCTTAAATTAAGGACTTCTTCTTTAAAGGCTTGCACTTGATTTCCAGCGGCAAAGGCATCATTTATCAGCAACACTTGGTCTTTGACAAAGCCAAGATCCTTATTTTGAATATACTTTAATTGTTGAAAAACGACTATCGTACTCACAATTAAAAAAACGGATATGGCGAATTGGAATACGACCAAACCATTTCGAATCCTTCCCGCCCCGACATTACTCTGATTTCCGCCTTTAAGTGTTTTTACGGGCATGAACCGCGACATAAAAAATGCTGGGTAACTCCCAGAGAAAAGTCCTAGAAGTAGGGTTGCCATCAAAAGTATCAACCAGAAAAAGGGATTCGAAATTGGCAAGGAAACGGACTTTCCCGAAAGATCGTTAAAAAACGGAAGCGCGATGAGCGTAATAATTAGGGCCAGCAACAACGAGATGAAGGTGATCAAACCCGATTCGGTCAAGAACTGTTGTATGAGGTCCCTCTTATTCGAGCCCAATGTTTTTCTAACACCCACTTCCTTTGCCCTTTTCAAGGAATGTGCCGTTGAAAGGTTCATAAAATTGACACTGGCAAGTACTATAAGAAAGAGGCCTATAAACGAAAGAATATAAACATTCTGAATGCTACTATTCGCACTCATCTCAGATTGACGATTGGAATGTAAATGAATCGAGGTCAGTGCCATGGTGTGATACCTTAGGTAATTTCCTGATGCTTCAAAGGTCTCTTTTGTCATACCTGGAAAAAATTGCTGTGCCCAAGGAAGCATATACTGCTCCAACATGCCTTGTAACAATTCTTGAAACTTGGCTATATCAGCACCAGATATCAATTTGACGAACGTAAAGTAGTTTTGGCTTCCCCAATCATTCTCACGGGAATCTTCATAACCGGACATCGCCATAAAAACACTGTGGTCCCTCAACATAGAGTTTTTCGGCAAATCATCTATTACCCCAGTTACCGTATAGGTATCTGTGTTGTTCAACAAAAGACTTTGCCCCAATGCATTTTGCACCCCAAAGTGCTTTTCAGCAGCCGTCTTGGTCATCACCAAGGTGTTCGGCTCGGTCAAGGCGTTTTTTATATTGCCTACCAAGAGTTCGATTCCAAAAAAGTCAAAGAACGTGGAATCGACAAAGGTCACGTTGCGTTCTTTTGTGTTGGTCTCCGTACGGTTTTTTCTAATAAGTGCACTGCCCCGATTCCTGAATCGAATGGTCGATTCTACTTCCGAAAAATCCCTTTGCATAGCGCTGGCCATAGGAGCAGCTGCCTCGGCAGCCCTTATTTCGGCGCCCCCAAATTTAATGTCGGTATCGATCCGGTAAATACGTTCCGCATCAACGAACATTTTATCGAAACTCAATTCGTCGTAGATGTACAAAGAAATTAATATTCCCCCGGCCATGCCGATGGCGAGTCCGAAGGTGTTCAGAAATGTAAAAAAGGGTTGCTTTTTTAGACTTCTCCAAGCGATTTTTATGTGGTTTTTGAACATGATTCTCGTTTTTGATTGATATAAGAGCAATTGCGAAATCGACTTCTATGCCATGTTCTTACTGTTCTGAAAATCAATTTCTTACCTTAATAAAGGAATTTAAAATTTACCTCCACTGTAAACTATTTGGACAGGTCGTGTATAATATATTTACACGGCAGTAGCTGCTAATTTAAACATATGAAAGAATATTTCGCTCTAACTTCTTTCCATGGGTGGTTACTTTTTATTCCATTTTCTCTGGTTATCGGGCAATCTTGGTATTGATTTCATTCCGTCCGTAAGCTTTTTACAGGGTTGGCCATCGCTGATTTGATGGATTGAAATCCTACGGTCAATAGCGTTATCATCAAAGCAAAACCTCCTGCCAAAACAAACACCCACCATTGAATATCGATGCGATACGTAAAATCTTCCAGCCAACGTTGCATAAAATAGTAGGCAATTGGAGACGCTATCAAAAATGCGATGCCAACCAGTTTTAGAAAGTCTCTGGTCAGTAGTTCTACTACAGAGTTGATACTTGCTCCTAAAACCTTACGTATACCGATTTCTTTTTTCTTTTGTTCGGCGACAAAAGAGACTAGTCCAAAAAGACCTAAACAACTTATAAGAATAGCCAGAATAGTAAAAACCAACGAAATTTGACCAAGACGTTTTTCTTCTTTAAACAGTTTTTGAACCCCGTCATTTATAAAAGTATACTCGAATGGTGAGTACGGGTTTAACTCTTGCCAACTATTTTCAAGACTAGACAACAGTGTCTCAAAATCTCTTGTTTGCGTTTTTAGAACAAGCCAATCTGGGGTATTATCCATAAAAAGTATCATAGGATCAATCGCATGCTTTAAAGAGGCAAAATGGTAATCCTCTGAAACACCTACAATTTCATACTCCATACTTCTTCCTTGGTTGACTCTAAGTAGTTTAGAAGAAATAGCATTTTCCATGGTAATACCGAAAGCCTCCAGCGTGGCCTTATTTACAATGATCTGTGTACTATCATTTTGCCTTAGAGGCCTTCCTGCCAAAAGTTTAGTTCCTACCGTATTAAAATAATTTTCCGCTACACCGTTGTAATAAACAGACCTCATATTGTCAGGGTTTTCACCAGGTAGGTGTAAGCCCACATCCCCCATGACCCTCGCTGAGGGGTAATTATTGGTGCCCGAAACCTCCGAAACATCGGACAAAACCTTAAATTGTTCTTTAGTTGCGTTGAATCTATTTTTTACTTCTTGCGAGCCAAGTTTTATCGCTAGAACATTTTCCTTGCTAAATCCCATATCCTTGGATCTGTCTCTTATACACATCTGACGCTGCCGACGACCTGTAGAGGGGGTAGAGCTGGGGGGGGGGGGTG
>JARFRH010000081.1 GCA_029287355.1 Maribacter sp.
GTTCACACCTTATGGTGCTAGTTTACCCCATATTGGTCCCTTGAACAATGACTGTATCTATGGGTATTGGTTGCGATTCAATAATTTCAATACTGCGGAATTCAATTCTTATCAATTCTACATTCCATTTAAATCGGAATGGGTGGTTGAACCGCATGCTCATGTTCAATGGCAAAATCATTTTGAAATCCTTACGGAAATCAACCTACGTATGTGCAACGAAAATGCACCTATGGTATGGATGAAGAAATCGGACACAAGGTTCGAGAAATTCTTCGTAGTGTGGTGGAATTAAAAGTAACAGGTGCGAAGTTGGAAGAACGGAATTCTTCTTATCAATTTTATTATACAATTCGAATTTCGTCCATTTTATGCAACACCTCGTACTTGCTTTTCCCTATTGATTTATTCTCTCAATTATTGTAGTTTTAGATTCCATCATCAATGTCTATAGCTATGAAAAAATCAGGTGCATTATTACTGTTCGCCCTACTCGTTTTATCGACCCAATCTGGCACAAGTCAAGATAACGATAAAGCGCTAGTTCAATCCTCCATTGAAGATTATGTCAATGCACTCTATGATGTCGATCCATCTAAAATCGAACGAAGTGTCGATACTACTTTACGTAAAATCGGCTATTGGTATGATTCGAAATCGAACGAATACAAAGATAATTTGCCCATGACCTATCAGCAGCTCTACGACTTAGCAGGGTCTTGGAACAAGGACGGCAGTCAGATTACCGAAGACTCCCCAAAAGAGATAGTTATCTATGAAGTAAATGATAAGACCGCAACGGGTAAATTGACTGCGGAATGGGGTATTGATTTATTTCATTTATCCAAAGTCAAAGGTCACTGGAAAATCATGAACATCATATGGCAGAGTGCTCCTAAGTAAAGGGTGCAAAATTATAAGTGTGAGGGACAAAGTGGTGTACTAACTTTATAACAATCTATGAAAGCACTATTAGTGGGTGGTTCGGGCATGATAGGTAGCCTGATTATAGAGCAGTGCTTGCATTCGGAACATATAAATGAAGTCATCAGTTTGGTTCGCAAACCAAGTACCCAAAACCATCATAAATTGACTCAAATCATAATTCAAGATTTTGAAGAGTATACCGATATAAACGACATATTTCAAAATGTTGCTGTTGGGTTTTTCTGTATCGGGGCATATACGGGTCAGGTTTCGAATGATGTATTTAAAAAAATTACGGTGGATTACGCAGTTGCCTTTGCCAGCGCCCTAAAAAGGAACAGTCAAGTAGCTAATTTATGCATGTTGAGTGGTGCCGGGGCAGATAGAACAGAAAAAAGCCGTACTGCCTTTGCCCGTTTCAAGGGTATGGCCGAAAATCAAATTTCCGAACTTGAGATGACTTTTTTCAGCTTTCGACCGGCTTATATTTACCCTGTAAGTCCAAGAAAAGAACCCAACCTGATGTATCGCATTTCAAGAATTTTATATCCGCTTATCAAGCTCTTTGGTAAAAATGCCAGTATCAAATCAACCGAATTGGCCAAGGCCATGTTTCATGTCGGTCTGAATGGGGCAGACATGGAAATTTTGGAGAATAAAGATATTTTGGAGCACGTATGATAACCGCTTAAAAACCAAAACCCATGAAAACCAAAGCCATTCTTTTACTGATTATACTTTTCAGCATCAGTTGCAGAACAAAAATCAAAAAGACCCAGACACCCAAATTTGAACATGATGTTACCACGGATGCTACCCCATGGACCAGCACCGACTTCGAATTAGGGGAAGAAGACTTCACCTTTGCCATTATTTCGGACTTAAATGGTGGGGAACGTGAAGGCGTTTACAGCACAGCAGTTTCACAATTGAATCGCTTGGATCCTACATTTGTACTCAGTGTAGGCGATTTAATCGATGGTGGCACGGAAGATTCATTGCAACTGGCCACAGAATGGGACTCTTTCGACCAACGCACTTCAAAACTGAATATGCCCTTCTTTTACCTTGGTGGCAATCATGACCTCACCAACCCGAGAATGCGTACTTTTTGGAAAAACCGTTTGGGACCTCGTTACTATCACTTCGTATATGAAGATGTCTTGTTCTTGATGCTCGATTCTGAGGATTATAATGAAAAACGTATGCTTGAAATCTATTCTGCTAGGGACAAAGCTTTGAAGATCATCGCCGGAGAAATCGAAGGCACCTATGAGGAATCGGAATACTTTAATATGCCCGAGCGAAAAATCGGAAGTATGAGCGCCGACCAATTGACCTATTTTAAGAGCGTTTTAAATAAATACCCTACCACCAAATGGACGTTTGTACTCATGCACAAACCCCTCTGGATGCGGGAAGATGAAAAAGGTCTGGGGCAGTTGGAAGCTTTACTCGCCGAACGACCCTATACGGTTATCAATGGTCATTTTCATTCCTTTTTACATGAAAAAAGAAACGGCAGAGACTACACCATCCTCGGCACCACAGGAGGCGGTCAAAAAGAAGGCGACTCGCTCTCCTTTGATCACGTAACCTTAGTACGCATGGCCAAAGAACCTGTTGTGACCCACCTCAAAATGGATGGCATTTTAGATGAAACGGGCAAGGTGCCTGCGGGTATTATCGAAGAGACCGGCGACTAAGTTCTTATATCGAAAAATAAATTTTAATGCATTTTATTAAGATACAAGGTGCGCGGTACGAAGTTTCATTTAACAGGTCACCTTGTATTTCGTACTGCAAACTTCGTACTTTTTTATCCTTTAAAAAGATTAAGGCATGTGGTGTCAAGTTCACTGTTGGGATCTTTCATAAAATCGTTGATCACTTGATTTTTACAGTCATCGTCGCCGCCCCCATGACCGCCTTCATCAAGAATTAACAGCTTGGCCCTCGTCAGGTTTTCTTTAAAGAGAATGCCGTTTTTTGGAGGGGTGACCGGGTCGAATCTATTGACGAATAGGAGTGTTGGTATATCGGAATCTTGAAATTTTCGCTCTTCCATTGGCAAGCTATTGGGATGCCAATTCATCCCGGCCTGATAGAAGGCGTCAAAAAAACCTAGTTTAACCGGAATCAAGGGATATTCTTGATAGCTCGCTTCAATTACCGAAGCGGTATTGTTTATATTGAAATTTTCATACTTTTCGACTGACAACAGCATGGTAAGGTTTAGGCCTCCGGTCAGCGCATATTCAAATTGTAAGACCTCATTGATAACGTGCCCTCCGCCTTCGATATAGGCTTTTACCAGTTCAGGTGCTTTCTCTCTGGCATTGTTTTGATAGAGTAACCTTCTCAATAAATAAATTCCGTCTTGTGCGTTGATTGTTACCGGTATTGAATCGTTCATGGTCACCGTAAGCGGGGTTTCCTCCAATTTTGAAATGGCGGTGAAATAATCTTCTTTTAGATTCGGATATTGTTCCTTGCAAGAAACATTGTTTTCACAATAATCAAAAATTCTACCCAAGGCAAGGGAAAAACTGTCCAACCGGTTTAAAAGGAAGTCCCCGCTGAGTGGTGCAGGGCTATCGAGCACGGAACTGTGTATATATTCGGGGAACATATCCTGAACTACCCGAGCGATGCGCGTACCATAAGATCCGCCAAAAAGGTTGTATTTTTCATATCCTAAATGCTTGAAGAGTAGCCCTACATCCTTAGCATTTTGAATAGTGTTATAGTACTCAGGGCTGCTTCCTTGTTCCTCACATTTCTTTTGGTATTCAAGAATCATATCCGTTGTCAAAACCAGTTCTTCCTCCTCATTGGCATCTTTTGCCATAATATCGAATGCCTTGAAAGACATATCGGGCAAAGCGGATGAATATCCAATGCCCCGTTGATCGAATAGGATAATATCACGTGCTTCCCGCATTGGATGTTCCGTTAAGAAACCTACCATACCTTGGTTCAATGAATTCCCTCCCGGCCCACCGGAAAAGAATATCATGGGGAATTCAATAGCACTCGTGTCTCTAGCTTTCAGAACGACATATGCAATCTGAATCTGTTTTCCTTCCGGGGCATCATGATTTTCAGGAACCAAAATGGCCCCTGCCCGAACTTTTTCACTTTTCGGAAGCCACTCTAGGGAATCGAGGCCAATGCCAACTTGGCCCTTTAACGCTAAACAACCCATGCTAAAAATGAAAAGAAGTACAAAATATTTGGGGTTTTCCATGAAGATCATATTTTAAATGCTTGGTAACCAGCAATAAGGTATTAAGAATTTCACTAAAATGCTATATGATATAGATCATTTATCTCTTTCAATAATACCAATATATTCTGTTTTGTTGCTATGCGAGAGGTCTAAAAACACAGAACCAATAATGGTTGAAAGATAGCTTGACCAAAATAATCAAGGTCAAAACATATTCATCTGTCCCTGGTCAGTTTGAACCAGTTATTGAAATTTTTCAAAAAAAATTGGTTCTTATGCAACTTTTAAAGAACTGGATTCTCTATTAAGTAGTCAATCATCATAAAACAATACTATGAACAATCAAAAATCAATCGTACTACTATTATGTTCTCTATTTGGGGTAATGAGTTTTGCTCAGGAGGACCAAAATTATGTAGATTTCAATGATCGTGACAATGTGGTACACGGCTGTCTCTTAT
>JARFRH010000094.1 GCA_029287355.1 Maribacter sp.
AGATGTGTATAAGAGACAGCGGCACGTTACATACCGAAGTCAATAGACAGGTCACCGGGCTTACGGTAGCTGGTACTGCCGGAAACCCGATTATTTATGTTTCCTCGAGTGACGTCCGAATCGGTTCTGGAGAAGGTGGCGGTAATGGAGATATAGGCTTGGATACGAACTCAGGAGTGATAACCCGTTTTACATGGAACGGTGGTTCTTGGGATGTGGTTGATTTAGTAAGAGGTTTGCCGAGATCTGAAGAAAATCATGCGACCAATGGTTTGGAACTTACGACGATCAACGGTACTGAATATCTTATTGTAGCGTCGGGGGGGTTTACCAACGCAGGTTCGCCCTCGACCAATTTTGTGTATACCTGTGAATACGCGCTTTCGGCAGCGATTTTGTCTATAGACCTTGATGCCATAAACAGTCTCCCTATTTTATCGGATAATGGTAGAAGTTACATCTACGACCTTCCAACGCTCGATGATCCTTCAAGGGCGAACGTAAATGGAATAACCGACCCAAACACCCCTGGCTATAATGGAATTGATGTTAACGATCCTTTTGGTGGTAACGACGGTTTGAACCAAGCTGTTGTTGTTCCTGGTGGACCGGTACAGATTTTTTCCCCGGGTTATCGAAACTCTTATGACTTGGTCGTTACTGAAACCGGGGCCTTGTATGTTACCGATAATGGCGCCAACGGAGGTTGGGGTGGTTTTCCTGTAAATGAAGGAGGTGGTTCCGCAACGAACGACTATGACCCTGCCGAACCTGGAAGTGAACCTCCCGGATCAGGTAATGAGTTGATCGATAATGTAGACCATTTACAACTGGTGACTACAAACCTTCAAACGTATTCGCCTGGTAGTCTTTACGGCGGGCATCCGAATCCTACCCGGGCAAACCCTAATGGAGCGGGGCTTTACACAGCTCCTAACGTAAATGGTAATTCTGGAGCCGTCTTTAGAACTCAAACTTATGATCCTGATGGTTCGACACCGGGATCAACTACCAATGCTTCGATAGCCTTGCCTGCAAATTGGCCTCCTGTACAAGTGGCGAACCCTGACGAAGGCGATTGGCGCGGACCTACGGTAACAAATCCCGATGGGCCACAAGACAATCCCGTAGCAACTTGGGGTACGAATACAAATGGAATCGATGAGTATACGGCCTCAAATTTCGGAGGTGCAATGCAGGGAGATCTTTTAGCGGGTCATAATGGAGGAAACGTGAGGCGCGCAGAACTAAACGGCTCTGGAGGACTACAGAATTTAAATCAGACCTTTATGTCGGGTATCGGTGGCAACGCTTTAGGTATTACCTGTAATGGCGATTTGGAGATTTTTCCTGGTACAGTCTGGGCAGGAACGTTGAACGGTAAGATCGTCGTATTCGAACCTCAAGATTTTACGTGTATCCAGCCCGGGGAATTGGGTTATGATGCCAATGCGGATTATGATAATGATGGCTATAGTAATCAAGATGAGGAAGACAACGGAACCGACCCCTGCAATGGTGGTTCGCAACCGGCAGACTTTGATAAGGATGCAGGTGCTCCTTTTGTTTCTGATTTGAACGACTTGGATGATGATGCTGATGGCATTTCCGATGCTTTAGATCCTTTTCAATTGGGTAACCCTAATAGTAGTGGAAGCGATGCCTTTACAATACCTGTGAACAATGATTTATTCAATGATCAACAAGGTCTTGGAGGTATTTTCGGTCTTGGCTTGACAGGATTAATGAATAACGGAAATCCAAATCCCAATTGGTTAGATTGGTTAGATGATATAGACGCAGGTCCGAACCCCAATGATGTCTTGGGTGGTGCTCCAGGTTTAATGACCTCGCATATGACCTCCGGCACGGCATTAGGAAATACGAATACGCAAGAAAAGGGATACCAATACGGCGTCCAGACCAACACAAGTTCCGGAAAGTTTACCGTCATTGGGAATCTTATTAATTTATCCGGTGCTTTACAATTATATAATAATACCCAAGGAGTGACTAATGGGGAACTTGGACACTTCATTGGTGACGGTACGCAAAGCAATTATATTAAGATAGTGCTTACCACAGCGGGTATAACAGCGCTACAGGAAATAAACGATGTTCCGCAAACACCTATAAATGTTCCGCTTTCTATCGCAAACCGGCCTAATAATGGGATTGTCTTCTTTTTTATAGTGGACCCGACCAACGGTCAAGTCGATTTGGAATATGCAATTGATGGTGGGGCTAGACAGACTATAGGATCAATTACCGCCCAAGGAAGTATTTTAACAGCCATACAACAAGCCAATCAAGATCTCGCGGTGGGTTTCCTCGGATCCTCAGGCACCAATGGCTTGGAATTGGAAGGCACATGGGATTTTCTCAATGTTATAGGGGAAGTACCTACAATTAGCCAGCAATTACCAGACATTACCCGTGCAATTAGCGCACCCAATGAAAGTATCGATTTGAACGACTACTTTAGTGATGATAATGGAACAGCTAACTTGACCTACACGATTTTCCAAAATAGTGATCCAGCAATTGGGGCCACCATATCAGGCAATAATCTGAACTTGACCTTCCCGGGAGCTCCTGCCGTTTCTAACCTTACGATTCGGGCTACGGATAACGATTCCTTTTTTGTTGACAATTCATTTACGGTTACCGTAACGGATGCTCCAATAGCGCTCTACAGGGTCAATAGTGGAGGGGTACAAATTACCGCCATTGATGGCGGATTGGATTGGGAGGCTGATACTCCAACAACAAATTCTCAATTTTTGTCAGTTGTTGGCACAAACCAAGCTTTTCCATCCACAAATATTCCTGTAGATGGATCAGTTGATCAGTCAACGACACCCTTGGGTATTTTTGCTTCGGAACGTTATGACGGTAGCTCAGGTGCTCCTAATATGACGTATTCGTTTCCAGTACCTCAAAGCGGAAATTATGAAGTAAGACTTTATATGGCGAATAGCTTCATAGGTACTTCGCAGCCTGGGACTAGGATTTTTGATACGGAGATCGAGGGAGTGGTGCTTCCTTTGCTTAATGATATTGATTTGTCCGCAACATACGGTCATGAGACCGGTACGGTTATCTCACATATATTGAAAGTTACTGATGGAACACTTGATGTAGCATTTTTGCATGGAGCTGCTGAAAATCCCTTAGTTAATGCGATAGAGATTTTAAATGCCTCTGAAGACGATACCCCTATCTATGTGAATCCCATTGCAGACCAATTTAATAATCCTGGGCAGCAACTTACAGGAAGTTTAGGTGTCAATGCCTTTGGAGGCGATGGCAATTTACAGTATTCAGCTACGGGTCTGCCAACAGGGGTGACCATTGAACCTACCAATGGACAGATAGGCGGTACCATAGATCCCTCAGCTGAGGCAAATAGCCCATTCACCGTAACTATTACTGTTAATGACAGCGATGGGTCTACCACTGATACGACTTCTATTAGTTTTGTTTGGACGATAGGCTCCAGTACCTGGGTAGATAAAAACGAAAATGAGAATTATACGGCAAGACATGAGAATTCTTTTGTTCAAGCAGGTGATAAGTTCTTTTTAATGGGAGGGCGTGAAAATGCCCAGACCGTTGACGTATATGATTATACCACAAATACATGGGTAAACCTGACCGGTTCGGCCCCTGCTGAACTTAACCATTTTCAGGCGACAGAATATCAAGGCCTTATCTGGGTCATTGGAGCTTTTGGCGATAATGGTTTCCCGAATGAAGTTCCTGAAGAATTTATTTGGGCTTTTGACCCTGCAACGAATGATTGGATACAAGGACCTCAGATTCCTGTGGGTAGACGTCGTGGTTCCACGGGGCTCGTCGTTCAGAATAACAAATTCTATATTGTAGGAGGAAATACCGATGGTCATGATGGTGGTTATGTACCTTGGTTTGACGAATATGACCCCGCCACAGGGGTTTGGACTCCTTTGGCGGATGCCCCAAGGGCACGAGATCATTTTGCAGCTGCGGTCATTGGAAACCAGTTGTATGTTGCCGGAGGACGTTTGTCCGGTGGGGCAGGGGGTGTTTTTGCACCTACCATACCCGAAGTTGATGTTTTTGATTTTGGTTCAAATACTTGGAGTACACTGCCTGCCGGTCAGAATATTCCAACGCCAAGAGCTGGCGCATCTGTCGTTAATTTCGATAGTAAATTGGTTGTTATTGGTGGCGAAGTTGAAAATCAATTGGTTTATGGAACACCGACTACTGGCGCTCTACCCATAACAGAGGAATATGACCCTACCACACAGTCTTGGTTACGATTAGATGATTTGAATAGCGAAAGACACGGTACACAGGCCATTACATCCGGTAATGGAATATTCATTCTTGGAGGTTCACCAAATTTAGGTGGTGGTAATCAGAAGAATATGGAATATTTAGGCGCGGATAACCCAATTGGTGCACCAAGTACTTCAAGCGTGCTTTCTGCACCGGCCAACGTAATTATCGCTGATGGAACGACCGAAGATGTCGCATTGAATGTGGGTAACGGTAATGTAGGTGTTTTTGTTACTTCAATGGCAATCACCGGTCCTGATGCCGCCGATTTCACTATAACCTCTGGGGAGCTTACCAATCAACTGTTGAATGTAAATTCATCTCAAACAATGACTGTTGGTTTGTCGGGTACTGGAGCCAATAGATCTGCTGTTTTGACCATAAATTATGGTGACGGCGAGTCTATAACAGTTAATCTAGCAAATTTTGATAACAATTTAAATGTTACTAATCCAGGCACTCAAAATAATAACGAAGGAGATGTCGTGTCATTACAGATACAAGCCAGTGGGGCCAGTAATTATAGTGCTACAGGTCTTCCTCCTACCCTGACAATCAATCCTACTACGGGTCTGATTTCTGGTACTGTTTCCGCGGGAGGTGGAAATACAGGACCATTTGAAGAGCAAAATGGTTTATTGGTTATTGAAGCTGAATCTGGCACATTGGTGCCCACTTGGACGGAGACCACTTTGGGTGGTGCAACGGGTATTTTGGCAGGTTCTACGCATCTGACCACTCAAAATGGAGGGACCATACCCTATCAGGTCACGGTTAGCACCCCTGGTGTTTATCGATTTAATTGGAGAAGTTTTTATAGTGGCGCGAATCCAACAGAAGAGAATGACAACTGGCTAAAATTCCCAAATGACAATGATGTATGGTTTTTCGGATTTAATGGAACACCTGCCGACGAGGCAAGCTTAATAGCTAATGTAACCTCGCCCAATCCCACGAATATCGTTTTCCCTATAGGAAGCAGTAGGGTGACACCTACTACCACCCCAGATGGTGCTGGCAGTAATGGGTATTTTAAAATATTTAGAGCTGGTGGTGCGTCCGAAGTTTATGATTGGCAGGCTCAGACCAGTGATAATGAAGGACATGACGTATATGTGTGGTTTGTGAACGCGGGTACCTATACTATGGAAATATCCGAACGCTCTGCCGGTCATGCGATAGATAGGGTAGCCCTCTATAAAGTGGATAACGGAAATTTATCGGATGGTCAATTGACCGCAGCGCCCGAATCAAATCGAACTGGAGGCATTGGAGCAGCAGACAATAGTCCATACACCGTTACCGTTACGGGTACTAACAATGGAAATCCACCTCTAACCGGGAATACCCAATTCACTTGGTACATAGGTGAAGTGGGGGACCCCATTGCCAGTGCAGAGGCAAATCCGAATAGTGGTTTTATTCCTTTTGATGTTACTTTTACGGGTAGCAACTCGACTGACGACGTAGGCATTACGAGTTATCTATGGGATTTTAAGGACGGTAGCCCAACGGTCACCGATGCCGACCCAACGCATACTTTCACAACGGCTGGAACCTACGAAGTTGAGCTTACCGTTGCGGATACCGATGGAAACGAAAGCACGACAACAATAACCATAACTGCCAGCGATCCCATTTCAGCAGCTGATATTCTCATAAACTCTGGAGGGCCAAGTTTTACTTTCGGCGTCGAAGACTGGAATGAAGATATTCACTTTTTAAATGGACAAATTTTTGAGGTTACAGATCCTATAGCCAATACTGCAAATGATCAGTTGTATCAAACAGAGCGTTTTGGCAATAATGGGACAACCGTAATCTATGAAATACCTGTAGTTGCAGTAGGAGATTATAATGTTGATCTGCACTTTGCAGAACTGTATTTTGGCGCGCCCGGATTTGGTTCAGGAGGAGGTGTAGGATCTAGGGTTTTTAATATCAATGTTGAAAATGGTCAGGTGCAAGTTAACAATTACGATATTTTCGAAAATGCTGGTGCTCTAACGGCAATAGTAGAGAGCTTTAAGGCAGTAACCGTAAATGACGGTAATTTGACGATTACGCTGACTGCGGTAGTTGAGAATCCAAAAATTTCTGGTATTGGCGTGTTTATAACCAGTCCCCCGGAAGCAGATGCCGGTGTGGATCAGACGATAACTTTACCTTCCAATAGCGTTGTGCTCAATGGAACTGGAACAGATCCCGATGGAGGAGCAATTGTGTCTTATCAATGGACTCAAGAAAATGGGCCAGGAAATGCTACTTTGGTAGGTGAGGCCACGGCCGACCTTACGGCAAGTGATTTAATTGAAGGAGAATACGTATTCAGGTTAACCGTGACCGATGATGAGGATGTAACCGGTTTTGATGAAGTTATCATAACTGTTCTTCCCGAAAACGGAAATATGGCTCCAACAGCTGTTGCTACAGCAACCCCGCTAACTGGAGATGCGCCATTAGAGGTAACCTTTACAGGTAGTAATTCGATGGATGATATAGGTATTGTGACTTACGCCTGGGATTTCATGGATGGGGCGACTTCCTCTGAAGCGAATCCAACACACACATTTACCACTGATGGTACCTATGATGTGGAATTAACGGTAACGGATGCCGAAGATCTTACTGATACTGCGACGGTTACCATAACTGTAGGTAATCAAGCTCCAACGGCTGTTGCTACAGCGACCCCGCTAACTGGAGATGCGCCATTAGATGTAATTTTTACAGGTAGTAATTCGATGGATGATATAGGTATTGTGACTTACGCCTGGGATTTCATGGATGGGGAGACCTCCTCTGAAGCGGATCCTACACATACATTTACTACGGAAGGGACCTACGCGGTGGAATTAACCGTAACGGATGCGGAAGGTCTTACTGATACCGCTACGGTGACCATAACGGTGGGGCCTGCAGGTAATCAAGCTCCAACGGCCATTGCTGAAGCGACGCCCACATCAGGTGATACTCCTTTAGAGGTTTCCTTTACTGGCAGTAATTCTTCCGATGATGTAGCCATTGTTACTTATGCTTGGGATTTCATGGACGGGGCAACTTCCTCTGAAGCGGATCCAAGCCATATATTTACCGCAGATGGTCTATATAATGTTGAACTCACGGTAACCGATTCCGAAGGTTTAATGGATACTGCAATCGTATCGATTGCAGTAGGGGATGTAGGGAATTTACCACCAGTCGCTGCGATAGAGGTAGACCTATCAGCGGGTGGAGCTCCACTTCTTGTGACCTTTACCGGCAGCAATTCAACCGATGATTTTGCTATCGTAAGTTATGCTTGGGAGTTTGGTGACGGTAATAGTTCAACGGATATCAATCCTGAACACATTTATACGATACCTGGTACTTACATGGCCAGTTTAACGGTCACTGATGCTGACGGACTCACCAATACGGCAACTATTGATATCGTTGTTACCGAAGGGACCAAAGTGGATATTCTTTTAGAAACAAATCCAGCTAATCCTGATGATGGTGGTATCGTTCGAATACTAGTGGTTAACCTGCCTGAGAATGTGGAGGTCATGAACATTACTGTGCATGATATCGGGGGTCGCTATATAGCAGGCTATATCGCTGATGACATTTTAGTCGGTAATATGTATGAGGTGCCTATATCGACATTTAGAAACGGAATATATTTAGTGAGGGTTGTTATGAGTGATGGTGAATATACGATACTTAAACTCTTGGTTGCGAACTAAATAACTTCAAAATATGAGTATTAAGAAAGGCCAGCTTACTAAGCTGGCCTTTCTTATACTATTTAAAGAGCGATGATTCTCAGAATGCTATACAAGTCTTGAGTTTGTGAATTCAACTTGGCTAACTTAGATAAGTTCTCTTAAAACAATTATTGCTAGCACCATCAAATTGAAAAGGTATAACTTGTTCTGTGTATTATAGGCTCGACTAATGCAACCAATTTTTTTGATAGGGTTAATTTTTTTAGAGCGTTCAGATGATCCATATTATGAACATCGGAACCTATAAAATCAATCATACCTTCTTCCAGGAGTTTTATTCCTATTTTGGATACTTCTTTACCATAATAATTACCCAACGAAAGCATATTGAGTTGAAATTGAATGCCTTGTTCTTTAAACTCTGAATATCTGCGTAATCTTTTATGAAGAAAATTATAACGTTCTGGGTGAGCTAGAACTGGAAAGAAACGATTTTGTGCGATGGCTTCGATTGCCGTATCAAAATTTATTGGGGGCTGCAGATAACTCATCTCAATAAGCAGGTAGTCCCTTGCTAAGGGTTGCACTTGTTTTTTTGAAAGTATAACCTCGAAATTATCATCTATCATATGCTCTGCACTAGCATCGATTTTTATATGGTCTAAACCATCATGAATCAATTCATTCTTTAGATAGGACAAAGCGGTCTTTATGGTTACAGGATTATTGTCATGATAGTTGTGCATGATATGCGGTGTGGCGATGAAATTTTGTACCCCGAATTCTCCGAAGGACTTTAAAAGCTTTTTAGAATCATCAACGGTTCGGGCCCCATCATCGATACCAGGAAGAATATGATTATGAATATCAGTAAAACCTTCGAGAAGGTCTACCAAATAGGTTTTCTTGGTAAAGAAACTGATCATGATAAATTGTTTGGTCTGTAAAAGTAGTACATATAGTTAACACTAAATTATAGACTTTAGTACCTCTGTTCAATTTTCAAGCCTACAGTACTAGTACTATAGGCTCGAAAAACGGATGATATTCCGGTTTGTTCTAAAAAGAAACCACGATTTTCCCTCTTAAATAGAAAGGGGTGCCAGGAGTAAAGTGAATTTCTTCAAAAGCGTTTGGCTCGTTTAGCAATCGACTTTCAGTGGCAAACTGCGTTTCGTTCCATTCTGAATCAAAAAGGTTTTCCACTATAATGCCGAAAGTCCATTTTTTCCAATTGTAATTCAAGTTTAGATCTGTAATAAAATAGCCCTCCGCAATGATGGAATTGTCTTCGTTTGCCGGTCTATCCTTGATGAAACGATAACTTATACCTCCCGTAAAGTTTCCAACATCCGTAAATGATAAACCCCCAGAAGAAGTTAAATCAGGTGCAAGGGGAATAAAATCTTGTCCCTCTGGTTCCTCAGTGCTGCGTGCCAAGGTGTAATTGATATCGGCATTGGTGTACATCCAATCGGTCACTTGGTACCGGAAACCAAAATCAGCACCCACTCTTCGTGATTTACCGCTTGGCTCAACAATGGCGGCATCACCAACATAAACGAATTCTTGTTCCAAGAAAAGACTCCAAAGTGCCGCATTTAAAACTAATTTGGTAGTGGGCTTTATAATTGCTCCCAAATCGGCTGAATAGGCGGCCGGTAATATATCTTCACCACTGTTAGCTACTACAACACGAGTATCATTGGAATGATAGCCTACACCGGTTTTTGCAAAAAGTTGCAGCTTATCGGATGCCGCATAAATGGCGTTCAATTTTGGTCCGACGAAGATTTTGTTCTCACTTTGATTATCATAAGTCTCCGTAAGTAAATTGACATAATCGAATTTGAAGTAGTCTAAGCGTAGCCCAGAATTTAAGGTCCATTGGTTCTTTTTGTAGGTCAGATCAAAAAAACCATACACGTTCAATTCGTCGATATTTCCGTATGCCAGACGTTCCAAAAGCTCTTGTCGATTTTTAGTTCTCGATAATTGCACCTCGTTGACATCGTCATAGCGAAAGCCAAGCCCCGTTTCATAGCTCAATTGCGAATCATGGTCGCCAACATGAATGGAGTGCATGTATTTGGTTTCTGCACCAATGATGGTTCGGTCTTCCTTTTGTCTTATTTGGTCCGCATTTATGGGGTCTTCCAAAAAGAAGGTGAAATTCGAAAACAATTCAAAATCATATTTTGATATATATGCTTTGGATGTTACACTTGAATGTTCATCAAGCTGTCTCACGTGATTTACTAAGAAGTTCGATCGGCCGGTAGTGCCACCTTCAGTATCATCGATTGCTCCAAATCTACTTATAAGGCCTTGGTCAATAGCACGTTGGGGAACTTGCCCTGAAGCATCCCATTTGCTTTGAAAATGTGAAAGGGTTATACTAAAGTCTTGGTCTTCCCGATTATTGAAGGTATACCGACCCATTAGATTCAATCGGTTGAAATTTTGTGGCGATTCAAATGCACCATCGGATAAGACGAGCTCAGAGGCAATATAGGCGTTGCTCTTTTCACCTTCCGCTACTTTGAACATCCCTACAGAACGAATGGTGTTGAACATTCCAGCTTCAAGGGATAGCGTGCTGTTGGAAATTTTCCTTTTAGTCTTTAAATCCACATAGCCAGCAGTGTTGAAATTACCCTTGCTTGCGTAGTACGATCCTTTCCCAAAGTCAATATTGTCGATAGTTTCAGGAATAATAAAGTGCATGTCGGCATAGCCTTGACCATGTGCGTGAGAAACCATATTGACTGGTAAGCCATCTACGTCTATGGTGATATCGGTACCGTGGTCAATATCGAAGCCGCGCAAAAATATTTGTTCGGCCTTACCGCCACCGGCATGTTGACCAATAATCAAGCCAGGCACCTTACGAAGAATTTCTTGGGATGATTTTACCGGGTTAGCTTTGACATCAACATTTACAAATTGACTTAAAGCATTAACCTTAGAGACCAAAACTACTTGATCTAAAGATACAGCCGATTCCAACATGGTTATTTTTAGAGTGGCATCCAACTCATTTTCTGTCACGGTTATTTCCTGTGTTTTAAAACCTAAGCTATTAAAGATGATGAGGTCTCCAACTGAGATGTCATCCAATTCAAAATAACCGGAAATATTCGTATAGGTATGGCCATTGGTCGTTTTGTTATAAACACCTACGCCATCGATGGGTATGTTGTTTTCGTCTACAACGGTTCCGCTTAGTTCGTGGGCACTTGCCGATAGACAGAAGCCCAAGAACGTTAGATATAAGAATAATTTTTTCATTTTATTTTTTTAGGGTATTAATGCACACTAAGCTCAGTTTCCCATAGATGGAATAGCCTGAGCAAAATGCGTTAATTGGAATAAACTAGTTTGTGGAAATATGCGTTGGTCAAAAAAACATTGTCCAGCACGGAATTTTAGGCAAATAGAAGTTGTGGAGGAACATCAGGTACTTTTGAATGCCCTAGATGCAATGGTACTTTGAGAGTTCCGAACTCTTTTGGGTCTTTTTCCAAGAATTGTATCAATACGACCATGACGTCAGAGGTAATATGTTTTTTTAACTTGGTTTCAAGAGTCGGGTTTTTATCTGATTCATGATTTTCGTTCGACGCCTCAAAAATGCTATCTACTAAAGCAATGAGCTTGTGGTCATGGTCGGCCTTCGGATTGTCATGTGTATGCGCATCATGAACTTCCATATAATCGGAAGCTGTGGTTTCATGCGAAAGTACCGAGGTTGGCATCTCCAATCCATGTGAAAGTTCATGCAACAGTGCGGTCAGCAAAGGCTGAAGTGGACCCAGCAAGTAGCAGATGCTCATGAGCAATGCTATTTGTTTGAAGAGTTTTGGCTTCAAGCCTTGTGAGGTACCGTTTGGCATGTAATTCGTTAGTATATAAAAATCAATTCTAGTTTTGTTCGCTCAAAAGGTTCTCTAGCGTTTCCCCTATATATGTCGCATATTCCGATATCGTGGGAAATTCGAATATTTTATTAAGCGGGAATTTCATTTCAATTTCTTCATTAATTCTAGCAGTGACGCGAATTGCTGCCAGTGAATGTCCACCTAAAGCAATGAAATTATCATGTGCACTTACTTGTTGCAATCGCAGCACTTCTTTCCAGATTTCGGCCAGCAATTCTTCGATTTCACCCTCAGGCGCTTTAAAAGGCGTTTCCATGTCCAATTGCGAGGTATTCAAAGTCTTCAAAGCCGATTTATCAACTTTTCCGTTCTTGGTCAAGGGTAACTCTTCCATGTATTTGAAATAGGTAGGAACCATATATTCCGGTAATTCCTTTTTCAAATGATTGACCAGTTCCACAGATGCTACCTTCTCTTTACCCGTGTAATAGCCCACTAGTTTTTTCTGCTCTAATTCGCTTTCACCCGATTCTTGGTAGTCGATTTCGAGCATGATCCGCTTTACTTCCTTCTCGTCAATGACTTCATTGATTTCTTCAAGGGTCTCCATTCTCGTTTTGTGCCCCATACGCACATCCCAACTATAAGGGAAGGAGTAATTGCTGTATCCTTTTTCCTTTTTGTGCACATAAATCCCCAATTGGTTGATCAAACAATTTGTTGAACGACCTGTATCCGTTGGACGTACCCAATCAACCTTCTCTTTGAGAAAAATGAGCATTTCCTCCAAACTCACATCACTATACCTGTAGAAATCGATGAATTGAACTTTCTGGAAGGTATCGTCATAATCGAACATCGAAACATCCATCAATTCCTTCACAGCATCTTCTTCTTGATGGTATAGTTTCCGAGCTTCGAGAATGGTATCGTCTATGGTTTTAACGTCAACATGCTCATCCCAAAAGAGTTCTTCGGTTAGGCGTGTTTCAAAGAACTGTCCGCGAGAGAGACCTGTTACTACGAAGGGTATCTGTTTTTCCAGTGCAATTTGCGTGCTTAAGGTATAAATGGTTTTAAAACAACCGTTACATACGTTTTGATGACGGTGTAGGCTGTCTACAAAAATAGCATTCATGTGCTCCGTCGTTCCATAAATATGGTCGACATCAAGTTTGGCGATGATACGGTCGATGTTGCCTTTGGCCTGTTCGGAAATGTATCCGTTATCAAGGGTAAATGCCAAGACGCGAAGCCCCATATTAATGAGCTGTGCTAAAATATAGGTGCTGTCTTTTCCACCACTTAATAGTGAGATACAATCGTAATTGGGACTTTTACCCCGTTGGGATATCAAAATCCGTCGGAGTTCTTCTTCCGTTTTAAAATATTTTTGAGCTTGGTCTTTATATCCTTCAAACGCGTTGCACACGTGACAAACTCCATTTTCATCGAAATCGGTGTTCGGATAGTTTGACGGCAATCCACAGATCGAACAATTTGTAACTTCATTTTCCGGGATTGATTTTTCGTTTTCTATCAGCACCACTGCTGCATTTTCAACAGTCACGTGTTTGGCTAAATTTGCCTCTATATCCGTTAATTCTAATCGAAAACCTCGAAGTTTTACCTGCTCGTCAACACGCCCTAAATATTCGAAATCACCTTCTATATTGACTCGTGCCAAGTCACCGGTGTGGTACATTTTCGTCTCACCGTCAAAAGGAGTAGGCAAGAACTTTTCTTTCGTAAGTTCCGGTAGGTTTTCATAACCTTCGGCCAAGCTTTCACCGGTCAAATACAATTCACCGATTACTCCGTTTGGGACAGGGTTTTTATGGGAATCAAGAATCAATGCCTCCATGCCAATAATAGGAAGTCCTATCGGTACGGATGACTGCTTGTGTTTCTCTTTGTCATATTTAGAAACAATACAACCAACAGTAGCTTCAGTAGGACCATATTCATTATAAATCCGAAGTTCTTTGTCAAAAGAATCTTGTACGGTTTTTGCCAGATAGGTCTTGAAATCCTCTCCGCCAACAATCATGGTCTTGATGTTGGAATGTGCCATATCGGAACCTTTTATCAGGGCTAGATGCGAAGGGGTGAGTTTTATGCAGTTTACCTTATTTTGAGCCATAACTTCCATCAAAGAAATATCCGGACCTAGATCCGCTTCTGCGTAGATGATAAGTTCACCAGCTGTAAGTAAAGGAAGAAAAGTAGATGTAATGGTCAGGTCAAATCCAATAGAAGTAAATAAGGGAAAAATGAATTTATCTTCTGTGGCGTAATATGATTTTGCCCAATTCAAATAATGGGAAATCGCAGCTTGGGAAATACGTACTCCTTTCGGATTCCCTGTTGATCCTGAAGTATAAATCATATAGGCCAAATCCTCTTTATTGGGAGGTACTGACTCAAATTCAACATTTTGATTATCAATAGTTAAGATGTCATCATTAATATTGATAATTGATATGTCATTATTCAATAGGTTTTTTTGTAAACGCTTGTTGGTTAACACCATGGAGCACTTGGCATCTTTCAAAATATACGAGACGCGCTGCTGGGGTTGGTCTGATGAAATGGGGATAAAAGCAGCACCTAGTTTTAATACGGCTAATACACTTATGATGTATTCAGGAGAACGTTCTAAATATAAAGCCACGCGATTTTCAGCGCCCAAACCTTTTTTAGAAATAAAATTGGCCAATTGGTTTGCTTTTTTGTCCAATTCCGCAAAGGAATAGGAATCATTTTTAAAGCGCAACGCAATCTCAGCAGGGTTTTTTTTAACCTGTTGTTCGAATTGCTGAATGACAGCGTCAAAAGTTGAAATATCAGATGTCTTGATGTTCGGGCCAAAAGGGATTAAACTTGGCTGATAAATAGACTGGTTAACATCGGCAAGCATGCCATCAAGAACCTTTAAAAAATGATTTGGTACTTCGTTGATGAACGACTCATGAAAAACGGAGGTGTTCAGGTCGAAGTATAGTGTCATTGCTCCTGAAGCATCCATGTCGTATACATGACAACGAAGGCTGTGCGCCGGATCGCAGTGATCGGGATGTATCCATTCTGATTTCATTGACATGCCATCAAAATCATTGAAAGATGCATTAATATAGTTCAAAACTACATTAAAGCTTCTACTGATTTCGGGCGTTGCCATGCCCGGTTGGGCATATCGCAAATAATCATTGGTTTCTAATTTGACACGGTCTAGAACACTTGCATACGTATCGTTAGATTCAAACTCGGCAAGTAGTGGAAAAACTTCAATGAAAAGTCCTGGTGTTTGCTTGAAATTCTTCGTTGGCCGGTTATGGGAAGGGGCGCCAATGGCTAAATTTTGTTGCCCTGTTACTCTATTCATAAATATAAAAAGAGTAGTCGCAAGGAGATTGAAATGGGTTAAGTCTTGGGTCCATGATCTGATTTCCGATTGCTGGGCAAGTTCTTTTAACTTTTGTGTTCGGGTCAATCCAAGATCTAACCGAATTCTTTTTGCCCGACTGCTGGAATCATCGTTTTTTCTGCCATAGAATTCAGGCACCTTTGTGAGTTTGGCCAGCTTGCTCGACCACTGCTCAGTAATAACTTCGTGGTTATCTGATTTTTTTTGTTTTGCCTCAAAGGCTACATATTCGCTGAATTGGGGTGTTTCTCTAAATTTTTCTAGGGTACTATCAAGGCTATGCCGGTAAAGTTCGGTCAAGAGGTTGTACAGAATGGTGGAAGCCGTGGCATCGGTCACTAAATGGTGAATGTTCAAAAACCAAATATGCCGCTGTACATCAACTTTTAGTAAAAGGGAATCGAAAAGGGGTTTGGAAAAATCAAAATTCACCTGACTCCGGTTTTTTAACCATGTTTGGATTTCCGCCTCCGTTTTTGAGCTGAAATCAAGAATCGGTAATGAATACTTGTATTCTTGTAACACATGCTGCTGGGGAAGACTGTCGATTTCCGTTAAATACTTTCGCATGATATCAACCCGATGAACTAATTCAGCGAAGGCCAAAGTGAAATGGTCCGTGTCAAGATTACCCTTGATATCAAAGGTATGCGCCATGTTGTATAGCGGAACATTAGGGTTGAGTTGTTGCCCTGTCCACAGCGAAAGCTGGCTCTGCGTTAGGGGTAAAGGGTTATTTTTCATGGCATTTTTCATAATTCAAATCATTTGGCTAGGCTTTCGGCTTTGCCAGATAATCGCTAATGTGCTGTACGCTCATAAAATTCTCAATGACCATATCTTGAGGGGGTACTTTGGTGTCGAACTCCGTTTCGATGAATAAGATCAATTTCATCATTCCTAGGGAGTCTAGAATGCCATCGCCCAAAAGATCGTCTTGAGCTTCCAATTGCTCTTCCATTTCATTATTCAATAATTGTTCTTGAATATATGTTAGTAGTATTTCATTCATAATTATATCGCAATAAGTTTTTGTTTAATACCGGTCAAATCGATTTTACCCGATCCGGTTCTTGGAAAATCATCCAAAATATAGATTTTACTGGGTATGGCATAGACAGGAAGTCTTGAACGGCAATACCTCAACAATCCGTTTGCATCGATTTGACTTCTTGGGTTTATGATAACAGCGGACAAAAGTTGTTTTTCGCCATTTGAATTTTCCACGGCACATACTGTAGCCTCTTTAACTTCCTTATGGCGACTCAAAACTGCCTCGACTTCGTCCATCTCTATACGATACCCCCTTATTTTTACTTGGCGATCGTTTCTACCCAAAAAGAGTAGTTCTCCTGCTGCATTTTGCCTCACCAAATCACCGGTACGGTAATAGTCTTGTGAAACATCCGATGCGCTTAGCTCCGTATAAACAGATTGGCCCGTAAGGATTTCATTATTCCAATAGCCCATCATCATAGTAGCTGTATTCACAACGAGTTCACCTGCAGTACCTTGAGAGACCTCGCAGTCTTCGGAGTCCAGAATCTTGTATGTATTATTACCCCAAACGTGACCGATTGGGACCGTGGAATCACCCTTCGGAATGTTTTTTAAATGGTAAAAAGTACATTGATTGATTTCTGCTGGTCCGTAAGAATTCGAAAACCGGGCATGCGGCCATTGCAGCATAAGTTCCCGTAGGTATTTGACTGTAAATACCTCTCCTCCAAAAATAACCCACCTTAGTGGGCTCAAATCATAATTTGGAAGTAGACCGCTTTGATGAAGTTGAATCAAGGCCAAGGGTACCGAATACCAAATGCTCAGTTTCTCCTTCGCCATGAGTTGAATAAGACTTGCGGGCAATTTGGTATGGGCATCCGATATGATTATTGTTGTTGCTCCTCTTAAAGGCGCGGAGAAATAACCGAAAGTAGAAATATCGAAATGTAATGGCGCATGGTTGGCAACCCGATCCTCAGAGCCAACTTCATACAGCGCAGCCGATAGTTTTGCATAGGCCAAGCCACTGCTGTGCGAGTGCATGATGCCTTTTGGAGCTCCCGTGGAACCAGAAGTATACATGATATAGGCAAGATCTTTTTCGGAAATCTCGATTGGCTGGTATGTCGATATATCAATTTCAAAAATGGCATCCCATGAAAAAGAGGGTAGGGCAACTGGCTCCGAAATCCCTATTATTTGTTTCAATGGGGAATTCCGTTCAAGTAATTTCCTAACCCTTTTGGTTTGCTGAGGTGTTGTCACCAAGAACTCGATACCACAGTCTTGCAATAAAAACAATGTTCGTTCATGAGGCACCATGGCATCTAAGGGCACATAAGCCGAACCAGCTTTCATAATACCGTAAATTGCAATGGCCGTTTCCAAACAACGGTTCATATACACGCCAACCCGGTCTCCTTTTTTTATGCCGGATTCGATGAGATGCTGCGCCAATTGATTGGTCTTATCATGCAGTGCTTTGAAGCTTACAGCTCGGTCACCAAAACGAAAAGCGTCTTTCCTAGGATAGAGCTTGGCACTTTTCTCAATGATATGTGGCAGTATTTTTATCACTTCCTTTCGATGTTCCATTACAGGCCGAGTAGGTTGGCGATTATATTTTTTTGTATGTCCGAAGTGCCGGCATAGATTACACCACCGACAGCATCCCTTAAATCACGTTCGATTTCGTTTTCAGTCAAATAACCCGTACCACCATGTGAACGAATCGCATCAAGGCTTGATTCAATAAAACTCTCGCTAAGTTGTAGTTTTAGTAATGCGGCCTCCATCATTGCTGATTGGCCGATACTTTTCAGCCAAGCTACCTTGTAGAGTAAAAGTCTTGAAGTTTCCAATCGCAATTTCATATTGGCTATCCTATTCGATACAGATTGAAATTCACCAATTGATTTTCCGAATTGTTTTCTACTTTTTATAAACGCTATGGTATCTTCCAATTGGCGTTCCATAGCGCCTAATTGACTTCCTAAGATTCCTCCACGATCATATTCCAAAGAACTGGTGGTAATACTCCAACCTGCACCTTCTGCACCCAGTCTATTCTCATCGGGGACAAAACAATCAGTAAATGTCAAATTACCAATGGGTACGGTTCTTAATCCCATTTTGGCTTGGTTGTGGCCTTGTGTAAACCCTTTGGAACCCTTGTCTATTATGAAGCCGCTTATGCCCCATTTCCCCAATTTCGGATTGGTGACGCAGAATATTAAAGCAGCATCCGCTACGGGTCCAAGAGTTATTAGGCGCTTACAGCCGTTGATAAGGTAGCCCCCATCAACTTTTTCAGCTGTTGTTTCCATCGCAAAAACATCTGAGCCTGCATTCTTCTCTGTCAGTGCATGGCATCCGATCCATTCCCCAGAAGTAAACTTTTTAAGATATTTTTCCTTTTGTGCTTCAGTCCCGAATTCTGCAATTGGTAATTGCACCGTCCACATTTGGGCATTTAAGCTAAAGGGAAGACCATTGTCTTTGCAGCCATACCCTAATCCTTCCATGGCTAAAGTCGCCGTTAGAATGTCGATTTCTTTTTTATATCCACCGTAAACCAAAGGCGAGGCCAAACCTTGTATACCGAAGTCCGCGCATTTTTGCCATGCCTCTCTTGAGAATTGGAGCTTGGCATCGCGTTCAACGATCGATTCATTTAAATGCTCTTTTGCAAAATCGATGATGCGAGATTTGTAGTTTAGTTGTTCCTGGGTCCAAGAAAAATCCATAGCGTGATTTTTTTTTGTGTGTGTTCTGATTTGGCATTCATACAAGCCATTTAATATTTTTGATTCTAGCCTTGTTCCTAATAGTTAGATTTCAACGGCTTTCAGCAAAAAATTATAAGGGTTTTTTGCATCGTCAGATACATTTTCAAGGGCAACCTCAAGTCCGATACCGAATTCAATCGCCAAATCTAAGAACAGGTCCATGACCACTTGATCTTCCAAAGCCCAACCTGTAGAATCGAAAATCGACATTTTATCTTGTACATGAAGGAAGTTCTCCGGATTTTGAAGAACTTCGACCCAATCAGGACCAATGTCAGAGTCCTTCAGTTGTTGACATTCTCCCTCAATTTTAGCTTGTTCCAAAAAATCGGGGCAAACAAAACTTCGTTTAAGTATATCTAGCGGAAGTTCTGTTTTTCCAGGGAAATCAGAGCCTATCGCATTTACATGCAAATGTGTTTTGTTGTCAAGTTCTTTAAATAAGGGTCCCGTACCTACTTCAATTGAGGTTTCGGTACATACGATGTCTGATTTTTCAATGATTTTATCAATTGTAGCTAATTGTACGGAAATATCTAAATCAAGCATTGAAATTCGCTCCTTAAAAGAACTCATGGTACTTTTATCAATGTCGAAAATCATCACCTCGTTCAATTCAAAAACTCTCGAAATGGCATGCAGTTGTGTCACTGCTTGCGCACCGCAACCTATTAAACCAAGTATAGTACTCTCGGGTTTAGCGAGGTATTTACTTGCTAGAGCAGAGGCTGCCCCAGTTCGTAGTGCTGTCAAGAATACACCGTCTGCGATGCCTTTCAGGTGCCCTGTGCGTGTATCATAGCTTGATATAGATGATAGTATGGTCGGAAGGTTGAAATTTTCAGGGTTCTGTGGGTGATATCCGACCACCTTTATAACCACTTCTTTTTCTTTTTCATGAATTGGCATCCATTCTACCAGACCGGGATTCTTTCCAGAATAATTGAATCCATCCCTAATAGGAATTTTAGTAATTGTCGTGTCGTAGTTTTCGATGGCCCTTTTCAATCTTACGATTAAGGTATCCATCAATTTATTCAACCCATAGCGTTCTGCAATCGATATCACATCCGCTCCAGTCAATACAAGCGTACTGGTTTCTTTTTCTAACATTATAAGTTGTAGTTAATAGCCCTATAAAGCTGCAATTTATCACAAGATAGTTAAATTGTATTTTAAACTTAAAACTTGAACTGACCATTCGACGAATTGTTACTTCTTTGGGTTTTATTGTATCATAGTGCCAAAAAACTCCCTTTCAACGGTTATATTTAGATTGTAAATACTTTTTTATTTACTTCGGGACTTTGTTATAAAAAAAACCACTTTTATCAGATTAATTAAGTAATTTCCTAATAACTAAATACTATGAGAAAGGCCTTTAACTACATATGGTTATTCCTATTATTTTTTTCTTTTTTTGCGGCTGCCCATGCGCCTAACCAAAGTTACATCTATTTAAGAGTATACGAAGAGGCGGGTATTGACGCGAGATTTGAACTCAATATAAGAGAGGTCAACAAGGTCTTCGGAACCAATTTTTCTGACGATGTTGAACTGGATAAATTGCAACCTTATTTAAAAAGTATTAGGGAATATCTCTTAAACCATGCTAGCTTTTCATCTGTTCAAGGAGACCATGAAATGATATTCAAAGAGGTGGGGATGCGCCGTTTGGGAATGGGTAGTTTCTTGCTCGTAAATTTTCACTTGTCAAATATGGAGAAAGTCCCTGATGATCTTGAAGTTAACTATAACGCTGTTTTCGAAAAAGATGATACCCATAGGGGTTTTCTAATTATCGAATATAACTGGAAAGCAGGAATTATAAATAGGGAGGCCATTATTTCACTGAGCTTTACCCCAGAACAGACCAGTGATACCTTGTCATTGACAGACACTTCGGTATGGAAGGGTTTTGTCGCCATGATCAATCAAGGTATCTATCATATTTGGATCGGTCTTGACCATATTTTGTTTTTACTTGCCCTCATATTACCATCGGTAGTCAGAAGATGGAGAGACAGCAAAGAGCCTTTTCCAAATTCAAGTTCCGGATCTCAAATAGTAAAAACCGGATTTATAACTTGGGATTGGTATCCGGTAGAACGCTTTAAACCTGCCTTTATATATATCATTAAGGTCATTACCTTTTTTACTATTGCCCATACAATTACTCTTAGTTTAGCGTCTCTCGAAATCGTTAATCTTCCGTCTCGCTTTGTGGAGTCTATTATTGCCTTGTCAATAGGTTTGGCTGCGTACCACAACATCAGACCAATATTCAAAGGAAAGGATTGGGTAATCGCCTTTATTTTTGGATTGTTCCACGGTTTTGGCTTTGCAAGTGTTCTGTCGGATTTAGGACTCACGTCAGAGTTTTTGACCCTATCCCTCTTAGGCTTCAATATCGGAGTCGAAATTGGTCAGCTATGTATTATAGCGCTGATTTTTCCTGTTCTATTTTTGATTCGAAAGCTAAAAAACTACCCCAAAATTTTAGTATACGGCTCTATTTTCCTTATCATCGTATCACTCTATTGGTTTACAGAAAGGGCTTTTGATGTAAATTTATTAGTGGAAGATTATTTAAGATCCGTTGCGCGAGAGGTATTAGTGACCTTGGGACTGAGGTAAAGTCACTTATTGATTTATAATCTTGATATGTTAGAAGAAACCAGCAAGACATCTTTACTGGCCAAATGGAAAAAGCACCGCCAAGAAACTACCTTAGAAGGAATTCAAAAGGCCCCTGAAGATGGTCCTATGGTTCTTTCACATGGTCAGCAACGGTTATGGTTTTTGCAACAATTATACCCTGGCAATCCATTTTATAATTATTCCCATAGGTATAACTTGATGGGGGCATTAGATACCAAAAATTTGTTGCAGGCCCTCCAATTCATTTATGATACCCAAGATATACTCAGAACAACCTATGAGCTCATAGATGGATTGCCCCAGGCAATTGTTCATCATCAAGAGCAGTTGGACGTAAAAATAGTTGATTTAAGTGCACATGGCGATATGGAAGTTGAAACCCTAACTTCCGAAATAATGTCTGTCGATGCGTTAAAATCCTTTGATTTAGCAAAAGGCCCTTTAATTAGGGTCTCTTTGATCAAAATTGGGGAGCACCATCACATATTGTTCATTACACTTCATCACATAGTCGGTGATAAGTGGTCTCTTGATATTTTTAATCAACAGCTGGCTAAATACTATTCGAATCTATGCGAGGGAAAGGACCAGGTAATTGAAAAGCCCCCAATCCAATATCAAGATTATGCGCATTGGCAATTTAAAAAACAGGTTGATCGATCACAGCTAGAGTACTGGATAGAAAAATTATCAGGTGAAATACCAGGGCTTGACCTTCCAAAAGATTTTCAACCACCCTTACAACCCTCCTTTAAAGGCGCATCTAGTGTTCAATTGCTAGATGGCAAACTATCAAAGGATATCTTGGCGTTGGCCGCTAAGCTCGGTACAACGCCTTACATACTTTTACTGTCCGTCTTCTATGTACAGTTGTTCAGATATACACAACAGGATGATATTCTCGTAGGCTCGCCCATTTCCAATAGGAATCAAAAAGTTCTAGAAGAACTGATGGGGTTCTTCAATGATACCGTCGTATTAAGGGCAAAATTGGAATCAAAAATGTCTTTCAAAGAATTGGTTTCTCAAGTTCGGGATAGCACGCTTGGGGCCTTTGAGAACAATGATGTATCCTTCGAGACTTTGGTTAGAACCTTAAAACCAAAGAGGTCATTGAGTACCAATCCGTTTTTTCAGGTGATGTTTCTCTATGATTCGGTGTCGACAACCGCCAGTTTTGGACCAAACCTTGATGTCACAAGTGAAACGTACGACTCCAAAGTATCTAAATTCGATCTGACACTTTTTATTAACGAATCAAATGGGCGTCTGACCTCAAGTTTTGAATATGCTACCGATTTATTCAGTGAAGCTGTCTCTTATACACATCTGACGCTGCC
>JARFRH010000240.1 GCA_029287355.1 Maribacter sp.
ATATTAGGGCACTCGAGATATCGGAGGTTACAGAAGATTTCAATATCATCCAGAACAGTAAAATAAAGGAATACGTGTACTTGTTTTCCTTTGGAAAAAAGAACCACCCTTTTTGTGCCCCGTTCTTGGCAAATATCCTTGAGGACCTTAACATTGACATGATGAAGCAGGCGGCCAAATTATTTGAAGGAGAGCATTATTTTTCGGCATATACCGCCAGAATACAAGAGAATACCAAATCATATAGAAAAGTCGTAAGCTGCGAAATACGCGATAATACCATAATAGCAGCAAACTTCTTTCCTAAGAAGAGCTATGCTTTGCATATTAAATCGGAAGGATTCATGCGCTATCAGGTGCGAATGATTATGGGGGCCTTGATTCAAGTCGGTCAGGGAGAACTGTCTTTGAAGGAAATCAGTGCGTCTCTTTTAGAAAATAGTTCGATTCAAATGACTTATGTCGCACCAGGCTCCGGACTGTTGTTGAATAAATTGGAGTTCAAATAAATCAACACTTATTTGTTTTAGTATCTTTAAATACTTCTCAACTAATTATGAAAAGAAAACCAAAAGCTCAACAAATGCAAAAGGTATCACGTGCGCGAGGGAAAATAGGTAAAGCCCCCGGCACGATAACCTATTTAGGGCGTCGTGAAAAAACTGAAAGCAGTGTTCATGTTTTCGATTATACTCCGAAAGATGTTTATGAATGTTATCCGAAGACATTAAATGAGATTTTAGGCTATAAAAATTCTGATACTATATCCTGGGTTGATGTAGTAGGTATAAGTGACGAAGTTTTTATAGAAAATCTCGGTAAGAAATTCGGTTTGAATCCGTTGTTACTTGAAGACGCAATCAACACCCAACAAAGGCCCAAAATTGACGAATACGAGGCTTATATTTTTGGGGTGTTCAAGATGCTTTATCTCACTGATAAAAATGAATTGGTCAATGAACATGTTGCCATCGTACTTTTTGAAAAATGTGTATTGGTTTTTCAAGAAGTAAAAGACGATGTTTTTGAAGGGGTAAGAAATCGACTCACAAATGGACTTGGGCGCATACGCACCAAAGGAAGTGATTATCTATTCTTTGCCTTATTGGATGCCATTATAGACAATTATTTTGTGGTGCTCGAAAACATTAATACCCGAATGGAAGTTTTGGAGGAAGAGGTCTATAATCATCCTACTCCCGATGTGGCGATTAGAATTCAAGAGTTAAAAAAGGACGTGCTAAAAATTCGGCGTTACATTTTTCCCGTAAAGGAATTGATAAGTCGCTTAATCGCTAGCGAAAGTCATTTGATTTCGAAAGATACCAAGCTATTTCTGAGAGATGCACATGACCATTGTACTGAAATTAATGAAAGTCTTCAGATATATCGGGAAATGACAATGAGCTTGATGGAAATGTATATGAGTAATATGAGCAATAAAATGAACGAGGTGATGAAAGTGCTTACGATTATGGCCTCCATCTTCATACCGCTCACATTCATAGCAGGTGTCTATGGAATGAATTTTAAAAATATGCCCGAATTACAGACGGAATATGGTTACTTTGTCGTTTGGGGCGTCATGATCACACTCTTCGTGGCAATGCTTGTTTATTTTAAAAATAGGCACTGGCTATAGAAAACCCTTGTTTCCTTTATTCAATTTTATGACTAAATATTTTCGTACATTGTTTGAAAACCAAACAATATGCCTTACTGGGCGTACATTCTATTATTGATTCTGGCGATTTATGTTGTAATTAGCGTCTTGCTTTTTTTCTTACAAGATTATTTCATGTTCAAACCAGAAAAGCTGCCGAAAGATTTCAATTTCTATTATGAAAATCAAGAAATTGAAGAGTATAACGTGGAAACCCGCGATGGCGCTATAATCAACGGGTTACGTTTTAAAACCCAACATCCTAAAGGCGTGGTCTTCTATCTTAAAGGGAACTCGAAGAGTATTAAAGGATGGGGCAAATTCGCAGTGGATTTTACACGACATGGTTACGATGTCATCATGGTTGATTATAGGGGTTTCGGAAAAAGTACGGGTAAACGAACACAGAAGGCGGTGAAGCGCGACCTTCAGGTCATATATAATAGAATCAAGGAGAATGTATCGGAAAAATATATCATTTTATATGGTAGGTCGCTCGGTTCGGGTTTCGCGACAAAACTAGCCTCCATGAACCAACCCAGAATGCTGATTCTTGACGCCCCTTACTATAGTCTGAGCAAGGTCGCTTTGCGTTATCTTCCTTTTATGCCACTTTCAATTTTGATTAAATTTCCTATGCCGACTTACAAATGGCTTCAGTATGTGCAATGTCCCGTGCATATTATTCACGGTACCGATGATAAGTTGATTCCCTTTAAAACCAGTCTAAAATTATCAAGGATAAAACCGAATTTGACCACTTTGCATTCTATTATAGGAGGCGGACATAAAAATCTGAATACTTTTGAATCGTATCATAAAATACTTGAGGACGTGATTACTTCAAAACCAAAAGAAGTTAATTTGAAAGGGTCAAGCATAGATGTTAAACACACTTCAAAAAGAACAAATGCGCAGGCTTAAAAAATTCGGTATTGTGCTTGCACTACTATATGTTTTACTCGTTATTTCAGCTTATTATTTTCAAGAGCGATTGATTTTCTTCCCTCAGAATATGCCCCTCAATCATACCTATGAATTTTGCCAAAATTTCGAAGAGTTCGATTTAATGGCCAAGGATGGGGCCAAGTTGAATGCGGTGCATATCAAGCAAGATGGTGCTAGGGGAGTGGTGCTTTATTTTCATGGCAATTCGGGCAACATATCGCATTTGAGTCATGTGAGCAATTTACTAGAACAAAAAGGCTACGACGCCATCTTAGTGGATTACAGAACTTATGGAAAAAGCACGGGAGAATTAAGCGAAGAAGCACTTAAAAAAGATGCCCAGTTGTTTTATAATCATGCCTTAACAACATATGATGAAAAGAATATTGTTCTTTATGGGCGTTCGTTCGGCACCGGGATCGCTTCCGGTCTCGCAGCAGCCAACCAACCCGGTAAATTGATTTTGGAGTCTCCCTTTTATAGTGCAGTTTCTTTGGGCAAACACCGATTCCCCATTCTCCCTGTGGGTTGGTTGTCAGAGTTTCGATTTCCTTCGAACGAATATCTGCAGAAGGTGAGCTGTCCTATCTACATTTTTCATGGAACGGAAGACAAAGTAATTCCCTATGAATTCGCTGAAAAACTTTACAAAGAAATCCCCTTGACCACAGTGAAAAAATTATACACGGTTGAAGGGGCTGGACATAATTACCTTCAAGACTTTGACGCTTTTAAGGAAGGAATGGCCGAAGCTTTTAAATAGGAGGCACTATGTAAAAAGTCCCGAGGACAAATAACGATCTCCTCTGTCACATACAATCGAAACAATGGTTCCGTTTTCCAAGGTATTGGCCAATCTTAGTGCTGCTGTCGCTGCCCCGCCACTACTTACACCAGAAAAAATGCCTTCCTCTCTTGCTAGCCTCCTTGCCATGTCCTCGGCTTCTTCTTGACTTACTTCTAAAACGCGGTCAACTTTCGAGGCATCGAATATTTTAGGTAGATATTTCTCTGGCCATTTGCGAATTCCAGGTATTTTAGAGCCATCAGTGGGCTGTACACCGATGATTTGAATGGCTTTGTTCTGTTCTTTCAAATAGGAGGATGTACCCATTATGGTGCCAGTAGTTCCCATAGAGGAAACGAAGTGCGTTATGTTACCGTCGGTATCGTTCCAAATCTCGGGTCCGGTTGTTTTGTAATGTGCTTTCCAATTATCGGTATTGGCGAATTGGTTCATCATAATGAATCCTTCTTCTTTCACTTTATTTTCTGCATAGTCCCGCGCTCCTTCAATGCCTACGTCAGCGGAAGTTAGTGTAACTTTTGCCCCATAAGCGCGCATGGTTTGCACACGTTCGATTGTGGAGTTTTCAGGCATGACCAATTCAATATTCAAGCCGTAAATGCCTGCTATCATTGCCAAAGCGATTCCCGTATTGCCACTTGTGGCTTCGATTAACTTTGATTTTTCATCAAAAGCACCTCGTTCCAATCCGCTCTTTATCATATTGTAAGCGGCGCGGTCTTTTACACTTCCACCCGGATTATGTCCTTCCAACTTAAAAAAGAGTTTCACGTTGGGATTTTTGTTTAATACACGGGACGCAACTAAAGGTGTATGACCAATTAAATCCAAAATACTATGAGACATGCGAAATGGGTTTGATTTTAATTTCAGGAGAATGGAATACAGTTGAATTTGCAGCAACTGACTTTGTGAGCCATGAATTACCTCCAATAACGGTATTTTCACCAATTACGGTTTCGCCTCCTAGAATCGTGGCATTTGCATAAATAGTGACATTGTTTTCTATCGTTGGATGACGTTTTGTTTTTTTTAGGTTTTTGGCAACGAATAACCCGCCTAAAGTAACCCCTTGATAAATCTTAACGTGATTTTTTATGATAGCGGTTTCGCCGATAACCACACCAGTACCATGATCGATATGAAATGAATCCCCAATTTGTGCGCCAGGATTGATGTCCACTCCCGTCTGACGATGGGCATATTCCGTCATCAAACGTGGCACCAACGGAAAGCCTTCCCCATATAATTCATGTGCCAGTCGATAAATGGCAATAGCATAAAAACCCGGATAAGCCATATATACTTCTTCGATGGAAAGCGATGCAGGATCACAATTCACGGTAGCTTCAGCATCAAGATTTAGTTTCTTTAAAATACCAGGAAGTTTTTGCACATAGTTTTCCCAAAGTTTTTTACACGGTTTTTTGGTATCCCAACAGGCTAAATCTACTAGGGTGTCAAATTCAATTTCCAGCGTATTCAGATTGTCTTCCACCTCCGTATCAATGTCAAAAAGGGTATAAAACAATAGATTGGTAAATACTTCCGTCCTTTCCTTCAATTGGAATCTGAGGTTGGGTTGTTTTTTGTGCTTTATGATTTGCTCTACTATTTCCTTTTTATGCATAAAAGTTGTAATTGTACTATCAAAAATACTTGTTTACCCATTAGTCTATAGATATAAAAGGTTAAGTTTAGCTTAAAAGTGAGACTATTCCGAACCGAAATTTTAAATTATCTTAGGAGTATCCATAAATCTAGGTCGCATGTCAAAACCGGTAATTACAAAAGAAGTAATCCAATTTCTCAATCGTTTAAAGCAGAACAATAATCGCGAGTGGTTTACGGAGCATAAAAAGGAGTTTAAATCAATAGAAGCTGATGTCAAAGGGTTTTACCATAGCCTTATGGAAGAACTAAACAGCCACGATGAAATCGAGAAGTTGAAGATGTTCCGCATTTATAGGGATGTTCGTTTTTCTAAGGATAAAACGCCATATCAACATCATTTCGCAGGATCTTTCTCCCGTTCAGGTGCAAGACTTCGTGGTGGGTATTATTTGAGAATCAGACCTGGTAATGAAAGCTTTATGGCCTGCGGTTTTTGGCAGCCTGAAAAAGAAGATTTACTCCGCATCAGAAAAGAATTGGAATTGGACGTCACCGTATTCAACAAGATCATTAACGAAAAATCATTTAAGAATGCTTGGGGAGAACTGAAAGGGGAGGAGCTAAAAACTGCTCCGAAGGGTTTTGACAAAGAACACCCAAACATCGATTTCATTCGGAAAAAAGGATACATTTTCACTCATGAGTTTTCGGATAAAGAAGTAGTCGCTGAAGGATTCTTTGAAGATGTCAGTAATAGATTCAGGGCAATCCGACCATTTTTCAATTTTATGAGCGATATCTTAACCACAAATTTGAATGGGGAATCACTTCTAGATTAACACCTCCTTTTCGAAGTATTGTATCTGGTCTTGAATTCTTTTGATGACCATATTCATCATGCGCTTATTCATAGCAGAAGAGTTTTGAATGTAGCTATCGTACTCTTCAACCGTAAAATGACCTATTATCATTCCTTTTAGTGAATTTCGCAATTTCAAGTCTTTTTGTATGGCATGGGTGATGTAGGCCGTGCGCTTTTCAAGATTGAGTTCGTAAAAGCTATTCTTTCTTTTTATAATGTAGTTTTGAAATACTGCCAATAAAAGTCGGTTTTGAAGCTTGATAATTGGCCGAAGCGTTTGGTTCTGGAAACGCTCGTCATCGCTCATGTCATCGTTGACTTTTGCGGAAAGTAGTTGCGGACGAATTTTCAAAAGACTGTGTGACCGTTCGTTCATGACCTTTGGTTTTTATAAAGGTAGAAATTACAAGCCCGAGCAAAGATGACCCTCTTTTTAGTTTTTAACCGGGTTATGAACAAATTAAAAGCGTGAACATCTAAATAGATGGCCCACGCTTCGAAATAAGTATCTATACTTTATCAATTACTTTCTAAAAATTCATCGAA
>JARFRH010000156.1 GCA_029287355.1 Maribacter sp.
CTCCAACCCCTTGATCGAATATCAACTCTGCTGATACTCTTGAATCAATACAACTTAATATTGTAGCAAATGGGTATTGTCCCGAGGCGGTATCATTTACTTGATTTAGGAGGTCACGATTTGCCATATTTGAAGCTACAAATCTTTGATTTCCTTCTTTTAAAAGTTCAATTGCCATTTTAGGCGAAATTGCTGTTTGTGTTTCTTTTGTATGTGCTTTCATTCTAAAATGTTTTAATTAAATATAGATATTTTTACTCCGAAGTTACCAAGAGTGTAACGTTGAGATTGTTAACCAAGCTCTTGATATCTGAAACCATAAAATTATCGGCTTGTTTCTTCATTTTACTTAAGTACAACAAGTTGATATTATTTTTAGTTAAATAATTCGACAGGTTCTTGATTGAACTGTCATTATGTTCGAATACATATTCAACTGTTTTTTTGTTAGCGGGTTTAGTCATCTCTTCAGAGGCACCTAATTTTTTTACGATTTTAAATGATTTCAAACTGCTCTTTGTATGTGCCAATAAATCTCCAGCAAATTTTAAGTTAACCAGAGGCTCTAAATTATTAAGCATTCCTAAAGATATTTCTTGATTAGGCTCCAATGTATTTTTATCACCAGCTATCATTATCGCTCCTTTAAATGTTTTAAAAACATACTGGGTAATACTATCTCCGATTAGCCGGAAAGGAGAAGATTTTCTCTTGCCGAGAACTATAATATCTGGCTGCCGTTCTTCTATAAAATTTTTAATTTCATTTTTTACGTTACCAAATATGAACGAATATTTAATATTTATGCCGTAATCTTTGATTATTGGGGTTATGAGATTCTTCATCTTTTTGCCCGTGGCCGTATGCTTAGTATTGATCGTTCGCATAGCTGACAATTGACTATCCCGGTCTATAATTTCCGTGAGTTTGGTCACACTAAACACCTCTATTTCACCGTTAATCATTTTTGCTAAACTAACTGCACTTTTCAATATCTTTTGAGTAGAACCGTCTAAATTAGAAAGTACTAAAATTTTATATTTTTTCATATGTTTATTTTTAAGCTGATTTTGGCCTTAGTTTAAAGAACTCAATAAAACTCTCTGGGTTTTCGACTATTCCTCGCTCCGAAATAAGTTTTATATCGATATTTCTTTCTTTGGCCTTAAATGCGAAATCGTCAAGAATTTCAATAATGTCATTATCAAGATATCTTGTTTTCCTAACATCTATTTCTAAGTCCGTATCTCTTGGTAAACTGTCCAATTCCTTTAGAATTGCCCCTTTATTAAAGAATGTAACTTCTTCGGCAAGCGTCATCTTAATACGGTGTTTTCCATTGCTTTGATCTTCGATATGCAGAAAATGCGAATTTTGATAACTCTTAATCAAAATTACAACGATACCTACTGCTAGACCAAGACCAATACCAACCAATAGATCTGTAAATACAATTCCAATAACAGTCACGATAAAAGGAACAAACTGTTTCCAACCTGAATTATACATTGTTTTAAACAACGTGGGTTTGGCCAGTTTAAAACCTACAATGAATAAAATGGCCGCAAGCACGGATAAAGGAATCATATTTAATAAGGTTGGAATCAACATTACCGATATAAGCAAGAAAAAACCGTGGATAATCGCTGCGAGCTTGGTTTTACCTCCAGACTGAATATTCGCCGAGCTTCGCACAATTACCTGGGTTATTGGAAGGCCACCGATCATTCCTGAAATGATATTGCCCGCTCCCTGAGCCAATAATTCGCGATTCGTTGGTGTAACTCTCTTCTCAGGGTCTAATTTGTCGGTAGCCTCTACACAAAGAAGGGTTTCCAGACTGGCCACTAAGGCAATCGTAAATGCGGTAATCCATATTTGGGGATTTGTAATTGCTCCAAAATTCGGAAAGCTGAACTGCGCTAAAAATGAGGATGCATCTTCAGGTACGGGTACACTTACTAAGTGTTCTGATGAGATGCCCCATAGGTCACTTTCTTTGGTAAGATTGAAAAATATGATTCCAACTACTACGGCCACTAACGGACCTTGTATCAGCTGGAAGATTTTTCCTTTTTTGGACAAGACATTACTCCATAACAATAAAATGGCCAACCCTATTACGGCAACCATAGTAGCCCCTGGACTTATATTCTCAAAGGTCTCAAAGATTTCTGAAAAGGTATTCTCACCATCTACTTGAAAAAAAGCAAAATCCCCTTCAGGGTCTGAGTCATATCCGAAGAAATGGGGAATCTGTTTTAAGATAATAATGATTCCAATTCCGGTAAGCATTCCTTTAATAACCGAGGAAGGAAAATAATATCCAATAATTCCCGCTTTAAGAATTCCAAACCCTAGTTGAATAAGCCCCCCTAAAACTACGGCGAGAAGGAAATTCTCAAATCCGCCCAAAGCACCAATAGCTGTTAAGACAATGGCTGCCAAACCTGCTGCTGGGCCACTTACGCCAATTTGAGACCCGCTGGCGGCACCGACAAAAATACCGCCAATAATACCGGCAATTAGACCTGAGAATAAGGGTGCTCCACTTGCTAAGGCGATTCCTAGACAAAGGGGCAAGGCCACAAAAAATACGACTATACTGGCTGGTAAATCGTTCTTTAAATATTTAAACATAACAAAAATAGTTTGGTCCTCATACGCGCTATGAAGACTGATTAGTTAATTTGAAATAAAAAGGAAACTTTACTAAAGGCTATGTTCTGGAGGGGGCAGAAAAATACCCAATGAAGCAGGATAATCACTTTGGAAATAAAAACTTGAAATCAGCACATTTTCGTCTTGTAGCCCGGTTAAAGAATTGAGATTAAGGTCAAGAAAAAAGTCTTTCTCGTCAACCTCTTTTTTTTCTTCTTTTTTTTCCTCTTCGTTAAAATCAAATGTGATTGCCGTTTTATTACCTAGGTTGGCCAATGTTATGACCGACGGGGCCAGTATGGCTGTGACTAACAACAAAGAAAGTATGATGAGAAAGGATGATTTCATTATTAGTATAAGCTAATACGCGAATATAGGAGTCTTACTATTATTTTTCTGTTAAATAAAATCTAAAAATCCTTTAACAGTTTAATATTTTCTGAGGCCAACCAGCCAGTTTGACCATCTACTATCCGTATTTTTTTCCAGTCATTGAACTCTTCAAGAACATGGATCTTGGTGCCTTCATGCAAACGGAAGACCTCTTGACTTCTTGCGTTCGGCTCCGATTTTATAATGACTTCATCTGAAAAAATAATTGCAGGTTGATCTGCTTTGAAATCGCCATAGGACATAAATGCTATTATGGCAGCTGTGATAGCCAAAAACAAACACAACATTCCAGTAATGAAAGCGATACGCTTATGAGTTGCGTATTTTAGATAATAAAATGCGATATAGAGTATTACAAACAGCATCATTAAAATCACTGCGGTATAGCCCCATTGATCAAAGGAAAGTACACTAACAATAGTTGAATATATTTTTGAAAGACCAGTTTCTGGCATGGTTTCAATGGCGTCTAGGGTCATGTTCTGAGCATAGCCGAGATTATTTTCAATTTCAGGATCATTGGGCTTTAACAACAACGCTTTTTCGTAGTAATATATGCTTGGTGCGATTTGATTTAGTTTGTAGTACGAATTACCCAAATTATAGTAGAGCTCAGCGGAATGTTCACCATTTTCCAGTATTTTGAGATAATGCTCAATGGCCTTATTATAGTCTCCTTGATTATAGGATTCCGTACCGTTATTGAACAGTGTATCATTTTGCGCATTGGCAAATGAAATAAACCATAACATTAGAAAAGCAAATATGCGAATCATAATTATAATTGTTTATCTAAATATGAGATTACCTCGCTGGCCCTATCGTAATCTTGTTGCATTTCTACATCTGAAAAAGGACTATAACGTGCCATTTCACAGTTTTTGAGTAATCCAATAAATCCATCTTTGGTATTAGTGTCCACTTCTTTTTGAGTCAAAAGTGTGTCAATTTTAGCTTTGCTAAACTCAGAAGTTTCAATTTTAAGCTTGGCCTTAAGGTAATTATGCAATCCTTTTTCAAGAGCCACATAAAACGCATCTTTATCCCCCAAAGCTTTTTTTGAAGCCGATAAGTATTTTCTGGCGAGTCTATTTGCTCTTTTAATTTTGTTTCCTGCAATATCCCCTGCAATGGCCTCTCGTTTTTTCCTGAGAAGTATAGCTATCGGAATCAAGAGTAATGGAAGCAGTAACCATATCCAAAAGCGGGGTGTGCCAACAAAATAATTGTTCCCTATGTTTGTTAGGTTCGGATTGATCTTGATAAAGTTAAATTGATCTCCTGTTGCAACAACTGTCTGTCTATTCGCACCGGAGGGCATATTTCCAGCGGAAGCACTAGTAGGCCCCTCAAGCACGTTGATTACTATTTCATCGGATAAAAGGGTGTTGTATTTTTCGGTTTTCGGATTGAAATAGCTAAATGAAATAGAAGGAATAGGATACTTTCCTCTGAACTCAGGAACAACAGTATAGTTATTACTTACCTTACCTTGCGACCCAGCAAGTGTTGTACGTACTTTTTCATCGAACTCAGGTTCATAAACTTCTAATGAACTTGGCAGATTAGGTTCTGGTAATTGGAAAAGTTTGAGATTTCCCTTACCATTTACCTCAACTTTAGCCTGTAGCGATTCGGAAGCATTAAGATTTGTTTTGCTTGTAGTTACTGAAAAATCAAAGTCCCCAACCGCTCCACTAAAATCGGCAGGCTTACCTTCTAATGGCAATTGCTTCACATTAATGGTGCGCTTTCCAGCTGAAACTGTTTTGTTCGTTTGTGAATAGATGCGTCCTCCAAAGAAATCACGTTTATTCGTAGGTACATCAACTGTTACCTCTAGAGAAAGGGGCTCTATCTCCAAATTCCCAGATTTTTGAGGATATAAAACAACCCTCTTCAAGATAACATACCGATAGGACTTGCCGTTGTAAGTTCCATTTTTGGCATTTCTTATTGAAACAGGAATGTCTTGGCTCCAGAAATTATTGTACTTCGGATTATCTAACGGACGATAATTGGAAACACTGATCGAAGGACTTACGAATAATTTATAAACGACGCTCACCGCCTCATTGAGGTATGGCTCTGTTTTAGATACCTCGGCAACCAGATGCAAACTTTCATCGGCTACATCATCAATAGTCATTTGATCGCTAGGTTTGTCTACTGCAGCGGTTACTTCAACTTGTTTTGCAAGTGATTTATAGGTTTTGCCCTTGATTACGATGGAGGCCTGACCAATTGTGAATTTTCCTCTGGAAGTAGGGGCCAGCGTATACGAATAGGTTTTGGAATAACTGCGTACTCCATTGATCCAAGACGAACTGATGGATTGTAATGGACCCATCAAAACGCGAAAACCATCGAATTTCGGAGGAGTGAAATTGTCACCATCTTGGTTCATCGCGAATTCGACTCGCAAGCGTTCGTTAAGACCTAGTTTTGCCTTGCTAAGATTCAATTCAAAGCTAACCGCCTCTTTGTCTTGTGCCTGAACTGGTGAGGCCAAAAACAAAAACGCTAGTATAATGTAATAGCTTTTTAACATTGAATTACCAATCTTTCTCATTTTTTACTTTAACCCCTTTTACCTTTTGAGCATCTATTTTTTGCTGTACTTTTTTCTCCTCGTTTTGCATAGCCTCTAATAAGTTTTGAATCTGCTGCTTAGACAACTGATTGGGTCTCGGTTCTTTTTGTTCTTGTTCTTGATCACCCGTGTCGGGCTGCTTTTCTTGTTCTTCTTTTTCGTCTCCTTCCCCATCTTTGTTTTCTTCTTTTTCTTGGTCTCCCTTATCTCCTTCTTCTTTTTGATCCTCTTTTTCCTGGTCTCCTTCGTCGCCTTCCTTTTTATCTTCGTTTTGGTTTTTTTTGTCTTCGTTCTCCTTATTATCCTTGTCGTCTTCGTTTTGATCGTTCTTCTGCTCGTCTTGTTGTTTTTTTAGCATTTCTTTTGCCAATGCCAAATTATAACGGGTTTCCTCATCGCTCGGATTGTTTCTTAAGGCCTCTTTGTAGGCCTCGACTGCTTTTTCGTATTCTTTGCGCTTCATGAATACATTACCCATATTGTGATAGGCTTTGTGCTTATCCACTTTCGCAGACGCCGTTTCTCCGGCTTCTTTGAAACGCCCAAAAGCTTCACTAAACGTTTCGTTATTGTAGTAGGCATTGCCCAAATTAAAGGGTGCCGCGACATTTTCGGCGCTTTTAGAAATAGCTTTTCTATAGTCTACTTCGGCCTCAATGAAGTTGTTTTCAGAAAGATCCTTATTTCCTTCCCATGTGAGGTTTTTGGATTCGTTCAAGGCCTGCTTTTTTTCCTTTTCTTCCTGAGCATTTGAAAAAGAGCCCACCAATAAAACAAGAGCAATTAGTATTCTCATCTATTCGACTTTTTTCTCGTTAAACAAATTCAGCTTCTTCAGCCATTGGGTTTTTCTATCCAACACAAATACATCTAAAAACAGAAATAATAGCCCTGCTCCCAAAAACCATTGGTACTGGTCTTTATACTCTGCAAATTGTTTGGCCTCAAATTCCTTTTTATCCATTTGGTTCAATTGGTCTTTGATATATTCAACGGCCTCTTCAGTGTTTGACCCATTAATATATTGACCATTACCATCATCTGCGATGTCGATGAGCACTTCTTCGTTGAGCTTGGTAATGACTACTTCACCTTTTGCGTCTTTTTTCAAGCTTTCTACCACACCGTTTCTTTTGATGGGAATCGGCGCTCCTTTTGGCATACCGACACCAATCGTATAAATTTGAATGCCTAATTCGGTTGCATCTTCCACAGCACCTAAAGTTGCTCCTTCTGAATGGTCTTCGCCATCTGAGATGATAAACAAGACGCGATTGGTTTGATCCTCATCGTCATAGTAGGTAGTTGCCAATTCGATTGCTTGATCAATTGCCGTGCCCTGTGAGGTAAGCATATCGGTATCCATGCTTTGTAAGAACATTTTAGCCGCTCCATAATCAGTGGTAATGGGCAATTGTGGAAAAGCCTGCCCGGCATAGGCGATGATACCTATTCGGTCGCTAGCTAATTGATTGATTATTTCAGATACAAGTCGTTTTGCCTTTTCCAAACGGTTAGGGGCAATGTCCTCGGCCAACATACTTTTTGAAACATCTACCGCAAAAACGATATCGACTCCCTCTCTTTTTACGGTTTCAAGTTTCGTGCCTATTTTAGGGTTGACCAAACCTAGGGTCAAGAAAGATAGCCCAAGAAGAAATAAAATAAGTTTCAAAGTTGATTTGAAATTAGATCGATTAGGAGTGAGTCGCTTCAACAAGGGATATTCAGCGAACTTTTTCTGAGCGCTCTTTTTCCAGATTTGAAGCAATATGAATAATACAATCAACACCGGAATGATGAAAAGCAAATAGAAATATATTTTTTCGTCTAACTGAATCATGGCTTATATAAAACTTCTAAACAATGTACTTCGCAATACCCATTCGAATAACAAAAGTGCTCCTGCCAATAATACCCAAGGCCTGAATTTTTCCTCATATCGCGTGTATTTGAATTCTTCGATTTCCGTCTTTTCCAGTTTATTGATTTCGTCGTAGATGGCCTCGAGCTTCTCATTATCGGTGGCCCTAAAATATTTTCCACCAGTGACCTTGGCAATATCTTTTAAAAGTGCTTCGTCGATTTCCACTTGACGCATTCCATATCTAAATGAACCATCTGCATTATAAGCGATAGGTGAAAGTGCGTTTCCATTTGTACCGAGACCAATAGTATATGTTTTGATCCCATATTCTATAGCTAGGTCGGCAGCTGTTTGAGGTTCAATAAAGCCAGAATTATTGACTCCGTCAGTTAAAAGAATAATAATTTTACTTACAGCCTTACTTTCTTTCAATCGATTCACGGAAGTTGCGAGGCCCATACCTATGGCTGTGCCATCGTTCAACTGCCCGTAAGTGATTTCGCGTAACGAACTAAGTACAATTGATTTATCACTGGTAATCGGTGTTTTTGTATACCCCTCACCCGCATATGCAACCAATCCAATTCGGTCATTAGGCCGTTTTTTTATAAAATCGGCAGCCACTTCTTTTAAGGCAGATAGACGATTAGGTTTTAAATCTCGGGCCAGCATACTTGAAGAAACATCTATGGCCATGACAATATCGATACCCTTTGTGGTTTTGGTTCTTGTGGATACATCTTTCGTTTGTGGTCTGGCCATCGCAACGATGATTCCAGCTAATGCCGATAATCTGAGAATGAACAAAAGGGGCTTTAATTTGGGAAGAATTCCGTGTTTGGCAAACCCTTTAATGCTTGAAATCCGAAGTGATGCATTTTGCTCATTATGTTTGAAAAAGTACCATAGGATAGCCAATGGTAGCAGTACTAGCAACCAGAAAAAATCAGGATTGGCAAATTCTATGTTTTTCAGCATTTAGATTTCCGTTTTGACTTCTAGGGTTGTTAGCATTTTATCTACAATTTGTTCAGCATAGGTGTCACCATCCAACCAGGTAATCATGATGTTTTGTTGAAAACCTTTTCCTCCGAACAAAATCAGCGTGTATTTGCCACGCAGTAATTCATTGGAATCTGGAATGGGAAATTTGCCACTTCCAAAGACTTTTGCCCCTTTTACACCTGATATTGTCACGAATTCTTCTTCTTTAGTTATGATGTTCTTAGCGCCCATCTTCTCTAAATTTTTTATCATTTGCTCTATAGCGAGGTCAAATTTGGGCTCCTCTAGTTGTGTCATTGATATTGAAGTTGCTCCTACGGTAAACAAACCGATTGCACTGCGATATTCAAAGGCCTGAATTTCTTTGATGGATTCTTTTAGTTCGGCAGGCAATTTAACATTTTGACGTTTCAACACTTCAGGTGTCTCTAAAATAATCGGAGGGTACCCATAAGAGCTAGACACCCATTCGCTTTCTAATAATTCTTTGGTAGGATGTCCTAAAAGGGTGTCTTTGGAATATTCCCATCCATAATAACCGATAGCGGAAGCAGCGGATAAAAGTAAAATACCAGCGAAACCGGCGGCAGCTACAATCAATTTCTTCTTTTGTTTTTTACGTTCCAGTTCCTCTTGGTATTCGGCCTGTTGCATGAGCTCCTCTTCGGTAGGTTCAGGTAGCGCGTCATGTGTCTTGATTACGATTTGCTCTATGGATTTCCGATCTTGTTCGGCAACTGAAGTTTCTGGTTTTGACTTGGCGAATTTTACCAAATCAGCTGTTTGTAATATTCTTTTGAATTGCGAAATGGTGTCTTTGTCCAGTTCCAATTCTCCAGCGTCGGTCATCAATTCCAATTTATTTATCAATTGGTCGGTTGTACTTTCCAAAGCCGTAACGTTTACATCTTCTTCTAAATACGACCGAACGATATCAGTAAGTTCGGAATAGTACTGTTTGTACTCATCATGAATTAAGTATTTGGAGTTTTCCAGTTTTTTCAGCTCCATTAATGCTCTGTCATAGGGCGGAAGCAATGCTTCTTTTTCTTCTTCAGTCAATGCTTTCCTACGAAAGACGAACCAATAGAGTAGACCGCCAACGATCAAGAGCGTTATAAGAATTCCTAAAACCCATTTCCACCAGTCGGAATAACTTTTTTCAACCTCGATCAAGGGTTTGATATCGAACATTTTCTGAGCGAGGGTATCGACTTGCACTGTAGCCACATTGATTTGCAGTGAATCTGTAAAAAATCCTTGTCCGTTGATTTCTATACGCTGGGTCGGAAGTTTGTACGAACCCGAATCGAATTGGGTCAGGGCATAGGTCTTCGCCAAGGTAAGCCTGTCCTTTTTACGAGTGGTATCTGTTGCGAAAGCCTCAACGGTTTCTAATGGAGAAAAGGTTTGCCCTTCTGGAAAAATCACCTGAGCCATGGAATCAGCCTCTACAATGATCTTGAATTTGATTTGCTCCCCAATTTTGATATAGGTCGTGTCTACTTCAGAACTCACTATCGGGCTAATCTGTGAAAAGACATGAGAGGCAAAGGCAAAAAACAGGCATAAAAAAACAACACGCTGTACTAGCGTCCTATCATTTTTCATTATCGATTTTTCACTTTTCATTTTTGTCATCTACGCTTAAAATAACCCAACAATTTCTTCACATAGCTTTCATCGACCCTACAATCGAGAACACCACAACCTGATTTGGTAAAAGATTCTTTAAAGTAAATTACGCGCTCGTTGTGGTATTTACCATAATCTCTGCGCACACTTTTAGATTGCGTGTTTACTAATTCGATTTTACCCGTTTCAGCATCCTGCATTTGTACCATCCCTAGATTTGGGATTTCGGCTTCTCTTTGATCGTATACCCGAATACCCGTTACGTCATGCTTATTGCCTGTAATTTTCAAGGTTCTTTCGTAATCTTCTGAGATAAAATCGGAAAGCACAAATACAATTGCTTTCTTTTTCATCACACTCGTCATGAATTTTAACGCTTCGGCAATATCGGTTTTATTGCTTTTTGGCTTAAACTCTAATAATTCGCGTATGATTCGCAGCACATGACGCTTGCCTTTTTTAGGAGGAATAAAAAGCTCCACTTCATCCGAAAAAAGAATTAGGCCTGCCTTATCATTATTTTGAAGTGCTGAAAAAGCCAAGGTGGCCGAGATTTCGGTAATGATTTCTTTTTTGAACCGATTGGTTGTGCCAAAAAGTTCAGAGCCACTGACATCGACCATGAGCATCATCGTCAGTTCTCGCTCTTCCTCAAAAACCTTGACATATGGCTCATTATATCTAGCGGTGACATTCCAATCAATACTTCTAACATCATCACCAAACTGGTATTGGCGAACCTCACTAAAAGTCATACCTCGCCCTTTGAAGGTAGAATGATATTCTCCCCCAAAAATATGATCGGATAGACGCCTGGTCTTGATTTCGATCTTACGGACTTTCTTAAGAAGTTCTTTGGTATCCATTTTTCAGTAAGCAGTTTTCAGTAACAGTTTGCAGTAATTTCAACTATTGAAGTACCTGCCTACTGCGACTGCCGACTCTTTTTAGGGTACTTCGATTTCGTTTACAATCTGGTTGATGATTTCCTCTGAAGTAATATTTTCCGCCTCCGCCTCATAGGTTAGGCCTATTCTATGACGTAAAACATCATGAACGACAGCTCGCACATCTTCAGGTACCACATAGCCTCTACGTTTTATAAAAGCATAACATTTTGCAGCATTACCAAGATTGATGCTTCCACGTGGGGAAGCCCCGAAACTGATAAGAGGTTTTAAATTTTCGAGGTTATATTTTTCAGGATATCGGGTAGCGAAAACAATATCCAAAATGTATTTTTCTATTTTTTCGTCCATATAAACTTCACGAACAGCTTGTTGAGCACTCAAAATCTGCTTCAAGGTAACGACGGGTTTTACCGTTTCATAATCACCTAGAAGGTTTTGGCGCATTATCATCTGCTCCTCATTCATCTTCGGATAGTCAATGACCGTTTTCAACATAAAACGATCTACTTGAGCTTCAGGCAAAGGGTAGGTGCCTTCTTGCTCAATTGGGTTTTGGGTCGCCATGACCAAAAATGGTTTGTCAAGTATAAAAGTCTCATCGCCGATAGTGACCTGCTTCTCTTGCATGGCTTCTAGAAGTGCTGACTGCACTTTTGCAGGAGCTCGGTTTATTTCATCCGCCAGAACGAAATTTGCGAAAATCGGTCCTTTCTTTATAGAAAAGTCATTGACTTTCATATTATAAATCATAGTGCCCACAACATCGGCAGGCAATAGGTCAGGGGTAAACTGAATACGGCTGAACTCTCCCTTGACCGCTTTTGAGAGGGTATTAATGGCAAGGGTCTTTGCCAGACCTGGCACACCTTCAAGAAGAATATGGCCTTGACCTAAAAGTCCGATGAGTAATCGCTCGACCATATGATTTTGGCCCACAATGACCTTATTCATCTCTAATAGTAACAGGTCGATAAAAGCGCTTTCCTTTGCGATTTTTTCATTTACTGCACTAATATCAATAGTAGTATTTTCTTCCATATATTACTTAAAAATTTTGGTATTGGTTGGTTGTAATTTTATCAGGTCTGCAAATTGAAAATTTATTCATTGCCCAGCTGTTAATGATTGGTTAAAAATTGCTTTAAACCCTTATTTTTATGAAGTATTTAAGGGATTTCGATTCTAGGCAAACCAAAAGACATATTTAACGGTACAATTGCTTTTAATAGAATTAGGTAATCTCTATAATAGATTATAACCGGCAGGAAATATAGTCACAAAAAGTGAACGGCCGAAATATGGAAAGGATTTCAACATAGACGGACTTTGTTAAGGTATTATTTTATAATTTCGAATTCCTATGATAAATAACGCAAGGTATTCTAGAATTATCGCTGGCGCCATGACTTGGGGCCAATGGGGAAAGGGGTTCAATCATGAAGAAGTTTCAGATTTAATAAAATATTGCCTTGATATAGGAATAACAACGTTTGATCATGCAGACATTTATGGAGGATATACCACAGAGGCAGATTTCGGAGTAGGATTTAAGCATAGTAGAGTAAAAAGAGAGAACGTACAGTTTATAAGCAAATGTGGAATTCAGCTTGATGCAGAAGCTCGCCCTAATAAAGTAAAGCACTATGAATATTCTCGAGACTATATTATGTGGTCGGTCGAACGGTCTTTAAAAAATTTGCAAACGGATTACCTAGATTTTTTGCTTTTGCACAGGCCCAGCCCCTTACTGGAACCAGATGAAATTTCGGAGGTGATTTCACGGTTGGTAAAGGAAGGGAAAATCAAGAATTTTGGTGTTTCGAATTTTACGCCTTCCCAAATAGCAATGCTTGAAACATCGGTTACCGTTGCTGCTAACCAAGTCGAATTCTCATTGACCGCAAATGACGTAATGTTTGATGGCACCTTGGATGACTGTATCGCCAACAAAAGAATGGCCATGTCTTGGAGCCCCCTAGGTTCGTATTTCAAGGAAAAGAATCCACAAGTAAAACGTATTCGAAAGGTTATCAATCCTTTAATGGAAAAATATGATGCGAGTGTAGATCAATTGTTGCTAGCATGGATTCTTAAGCATCCTTCGAAGGTTTATCCAGTGGTAGGCACCGCAACTAAAAGCAGATTAAAAGACGCCTTAAGGGCAATGGAAATAGAATTGGAACTTCAAGACTGGTTTATGCTTTTGGAAGCAAGTCAAGGTCAAGAAGTTCCTTAAAAAAAGAGTGATATGAGTAAAACAGCTTTAATTACGGGAGCCACAAGCGGAATAGGAAGAGCGATTGCAGAACGCTTTGCCGCAAATGGAATACAATTGGTTATTTGTGGAAGAAGGCAAGAGCGTTTGGATGAAATGAAAATGGAACTTGGTCAAAAAACCAAAGTACATACTTTGAATTTTGATGTGCGTGATAAAGACTTGGTTTCTACCAGTATAAATTCTTTGCCCAATGATTTTTCTGAAATTGATATTCTTATCAATAACGCTGGAAATGCTCATGGCTTAGATTTCATTGATGAAGGAAGCGTTGATGATTGGGATAACATGATCGATATCAATGTAAAGGGTTTGCTTTATGTTTCAAAAGCGATTATCCCAAAAATGGTTGCTAAAAAGAATGGTCATATTATCAATATCGGTTCTATTGCCGGTAAAGAAGTATACCCCAAAGGCAATGTGTATTGTGCGAGTAAACATGCAGTAGATGCCATTAATCAAGGAATGCGAATGGACCTTAATGCTCATGGAATTCGAGTAGGGGCAATCAACCCAGGTTTGGTCGAAACGGAGTTCAGTGATGTTAGATTTAAAGGAGATACTGACCGCGCAGCTACTGTTTATAAAGGCTTCAAACCACTTATGCCCGAAGATGTTGCCGACATTGTTTATTTTGTGGTCACGAGACCCAGCCATGTGAATATAGCCGATTTAGTAGTGATGTGTACCGCCCAAGCCTCTTCTACGATTGTGAATAAAAAGCTATAAAACGGGAACGACCTAGTGGCCTGCTGCTTCGTTTACCTAGCTGTCATTTATATTTATAGTACGTCTATAAAATTAAAGGGGAGTAACCTGAAAATAATACTCCCCTTTATCTTATGACCAAAATAAATCACTGTACCAATAATTTTTTAGTGATCCGCCCATTTCCGGTATAAATCTGCACAAAATAGAGGCCTTTTTTTAAACCGGAGACATCAATGGCCTGTTCAGAATCAACAGATCTGGAATACTCTTTTACTTTTTCACCTGTAACATCAAAGATCGCCGTTTTAAAGATAGCAGTATGGTCTTCCGTTTTTACAAAGGTCGTATTGCTTGTCGGATTGGGGTATAAAACAGTATTCTTAGCCTTTGACAACAAAGCATTGCCATTGATAATTTCAAAGTTGTATGTTCCCAGTCCTTCTTTAAATCCTTTCGCCCCGTCTTCTGAATAGCCCTGCACGATTAGGGTATACTCCCCTACAGGCAAGGACTCTCCAAGAAAGGTGCCCGTACTATCATAATCACCGAATAGTGAATAGGGTTCATTGCTCTCAATTGTAGTTTTATATACTGCTCCTGTCAGTGTAAAGAGTACACTTTCGGGGCAAAATTCAGGCTTGCCACAGTTGACGTACTCGGCAACAAAATTAACATTGTCGGTGGGTGTCACACTTTGGTCGATAACTGTTTTTTCAATCATGCCCATAGTGGTAATAAGAGAAGCACTTTCGGCCTCGATAAGTCTTATTTCCGGACTTTCAGTGTCTAATTCACGGAAAATGTTAAAAGTAATTGTGCGAGGTACACCTGCAGTACCTTTGCCATTGGGTTCACTAAATGCTGTGGCGGTTACTTTGTAATGTCCAATAGGATAAGGGAAGTCTTCATTCGCTAATAAACGGGCATTAAAAACACCATTGCTGTCTCCAAATAAGGTGTAGGGGGCAACATTCTCAATTCTTGAATGGCTAAATCCTAGGTATTCATTTTCAATTTCCAATTTAACGCTTCCTACTTCAGGCAGATACGTCATGGCCTTAATGGTCGCTGGTACAGCAAATGGTCTTTCTAAACTAAAATAATAAAACAAATCGCCATCCGATAGTGGATAAAACGATTCAAAATTGTAGAGTTCACTTGAAAATTCGAAACCGATAATGTCTAGACTTTCTATTCCAAATAGCAAGTTTATGGTTATTGTTTCCCCTACAACCCCTTGTTTGTCCACTTCTGAATATGGTGTCATTGAAAGGGAGTACGCCCCTGGTATTAGTGATGGAGGAGCCGAAGGGCCAAAAAGACTAAAGCCATACGGTCCGAGGATCTCAACGGTATTGTGTGAGAACCCATTGCTGCTTGTAAGTGCCATTTCAACACTTTTGGTCATCGGATTGCCAAGCGCTACAATTTTAGACAGGTTATAAAACCCCACAGGCGCAGTAGGCATCATAATTGAAATTGCCGAGTCAAATGGTCCGCCATCGCCACCAATGCCATATACCAAATCCAATATTTTAGGTTTCACAGTTGCATCATCTTTGATTGTAAATGTGATGGTAAGCAATTCTCCGCGGTTACCCTTCAAGTGGGATTCGCTATAAGGGGTAATAACAAGGGTATAGGTTCCCGTGGGGAATGGCCCATTTGAATAATTCAAGTCACCGTCGATATCTCCGAAAAGTGAGTATGGGGGCACATTTTCGGTTCTATTAATAGTTATAGGTCCATTCAATTGAAAACTGACGCTGCCTACTCCAAAATTGGGCTGAGCTAGCAAAGCAGTTTTGAAAGTAAAAGGAGCTATTGACGGTAAGGTAGATTGCTGACTTCTATCGATTATGGCACCATCTTCAATTGGAAAAGAAAGATTTAAATGTTCTGTTGGAAAATGCGAATTCAGATCCATTGTTGCTACTACACCAGTGATTTTAGGGGTACCCACTATTGAAAAGGAAACGCCAATTCCAGTAAATTCATTCAAAAGCGGATTTTCAGCATTAGCGCTGATAAGGTAAGCTCCTTCGGGCAATTCTTTGCCGGCATAATCACCATTGATATCTCCAAAGACCGCGAAGGGCGCAAAATTCTCCCTGCGATCTTCATTGATCGGACCACTTAAAGACAGGCTCACAAAAACATTGGATATATCACCTTGGGTATTTACCCTGATGTTTAATTTCCTGCCAATAATGCTGGACAAATCGATTCTAAGACCCTCTGTTAAGGCAAACAGATCTTCATCAGTTTCCGAATCGACCAAAGTAAAACTTGTTAATGAGAATTCATAAGTAGGTCCTTTTGAAGTATCTGAAATGAGATTCGTGACTGTTTCGTCCATCTTTTTCATTGGCGAAGAACCTTCATGAATTCTCATAGTTTCGGTGCTTTTAGCATTCGTTGTAAAGAATAACATGGAAGCCATTACCATAAATGACTTGAGTAGTTTGGTTTTCATCGTATGAGGGTATTGTTTATTCTGAAATGTACCTCCTTCATAGACGGACCAAAATGATCTATATCATTTTATAGGATTTTTTCTACGGATGAAGGGTCGCTGAAATAGCTTGTAATTTTCAAAAAGTCATTTTTATAAATTCTAGATTGAAGTATCTTAGTGCTGCCCTTGAATATTGTATTGTTCAAACTAAGTCCGAGGTATTCCTCCAGATACAATAAACGATTATGATCAACAAACGCCTTCTAGTCAAAAACCTTCTCGCCCATAATGACGAGAACAGTTTTTATGACAAAAAGCGTTTTATGGCCATTGGGCAAAAGGAAGGAAAGGCAAAGTTCTTAAAACATGTTTGCGCCATGGCCAACAGCAATCCGAAGAACAACTCCTTTATTGTAGTTGGTGTTGAAGACGAGGACAACAAAATAGTCGGGGTTGATTTCTTCGATGATAGCAAGATTCAAAATTTGGTGAACGCCTATTTGGACAATGCGCCATTGATTGCCTATGAGAACATCCCATTCCCGCACCTCCAGGAAGGTAAGGTGGTTGGGTTGGTCACGATTAGATCAAGTGGAAGGGTCTGTGCCCTACGTAAAAATATATGGAAGTATTATGGAGGCATGGTCTTTTTCAGAGAAGGTAGTATCAGTATGCCAAAAGCCTATGGCATAGAATTGAAGGATATCAACTCAGAAGCCGTATCTACTATAGAATTGCATGCCCGAAACAATATCGAGTTGACCTTGGATGGCGTCATTGATTTCATCAACAACAGGCATAAAGACTTGGAAAGCAATTACAAGGTTTTTAAAGAACAGTTTGTCGTTTGCTGGGCCGGAAATCAGAAGAAAGTAAAGAATGAAACCTACTATTCCCGTGTTGATATCGAGTTGATCAATGAACAGGTTAAATTATTTTATTCGGCCCTTGATGAGATTACCATTTCATTTGATGAAAACTCATTTACGACTGTAGAATATGTGCAATTAGGACTCGGTTCAAAACAGCGTTATTATCCTTTAGAAGAAGTAGTGATTACTTTTTCAGACAATGGTACATATCAGATGCAGAGTGATTTGGTATTCGAGCCACCGCAATATGATAAAAAGACATTGTTTCATATTTTGAACTCGAACAACGCACTTTTGCAAAAACTTCAGAATAAAATCGGACTAAAACCAAGTGAAAAGGATGATTTGAAACATTTACCCGACACTTATTTAATTTGCTACTTCAACGGTTTTGAAGAAGCTAAGGAACAAATGGAACTTGCTCGGGCGCTTCTGAAAAAACAGGACAAATTGGTCTATCAGACCTTAAAAGAGTCGTTGCGTATTTTGAGAAAGGTAAAATATAATTAAGCTTTTTTCAACCACAACAATTCGTATGGCTTAAGTTCAATTGTCTCCAAATCGAATTTCATGGATTTCCCTATCACGATATTTTTTGATTTGTTCTTTTCTGAATAGGCACCCAATTCAATTTTTCGAATGGTTTGAGGAGATTGGTTAAAATTACATACAATCAAGATTCCTTCTTCTTTTTCTGATGTACGCTCATAAATTAAAACATGAGGATTTTGGGAATTGTATAGTACAAGATTATTGTTGTCTGCCAATACCGGGTTCTTTTTGCGCACACGAATCAGCCCTTGCAAAGCAAAGAAAATTTCGGAATGATGACTTATCTCAGCATCCAGTTTTGCGACAACATTCCAGTCTTGTTTCGGTCTATTGATCCATCGGCTATCTTCTTTTTTGTTCAGGTCACTTAAATAAGAATAGTCATTTACAGTTCCTATTTCATCACCAGCGTAAATCAAAGGGATTCCTCCGTATGAAAAAATAATACCATGCATCATGATTATTTTAGAGATGGCCTCTTTTATTTTTATTTTATTTTTTAGTTCAAGGGCCTTTTCCAACCCCAAAAGAGAAGCACTACTGCCAGTAATTCTGCCATCGCCGTTTTTCGGATTATACATGAAAATTTCTCCTTTTGATGGCGACCATTCGATATTTCCAGCATAATAATCCAATAAGAACTTACGGTGTTGCTTAACGTCCCAACCAATCTCATCGATATATCGATCTTCGAACCCAAGGCCTATGTCGTCGTGACATCGTATATAATTTATCCAAGTGGCCTCAAGGGGTTTCTTGGGCAGATTATACAGATTTTTATAGAGCAGGGTGGTTTTTTGTGTGGCGATGGCATCCCATAACAAGGCCATTAAGGTGGCATTATAGGCAATTTCACATTCGTTACCTTTCATGGTGCCTAATCCGAAATATTTTATGATTTCGTTTGGCGCAACTATTGCTTCTGCCAAAAAGACAACTCCTGGAGCTATTGCCTGTAAACACAATCTGAACAATGAAATCAAGGCATGTGCTTCCGGTAAATTCTGGGATTGAGTGCCCAATTTTTTCCACATAAAGGCCAAGGCGTCCAACCGGACCACATCAACACCCAAATTGACCAACCTCAAAAGATTCCCTAGCATTTCAATGAATACTTCGGGATTTGAATAGTTAAGATCCCATTGATACCGATTGAATACCGTCATCACCCATTTTTCCATTTCTTGGTCATACGTGAAATTTCCCGGGGAAGTCATAGGGAAAATCTCGGGTAGTGTTTGTTCGAAGGCATTAGGAAGTTGCCTATCCTCAAAAGTGTAATAATAGCTTTGATACTTGACATTGCCTTCTTTGGCTTTCTTGGCCCAGCTAAATTCATTTGAAGTATGGTTCGCGACAAAATCGACCATGAGCAAAATATTTTTGTCGCGTAGTTTGTGTGTTAGCTTTAGAAAATCATCTTTTGTACCATAGCGAGGGTCGATTTCATGATAGTTATTTACAGCATAACCGCCATCATTTTCGTCCTTTGGCCTTGGAGTAATGGGCATTAGATGTAGAAAATTTACACCTAACTTTTCAAAGTACGCTATTTTCTTTTCCAAACCCGTGAGATCATCGCTGAAGTGGTCCACATATAATTGCATGCCAGTAAGCTGAGCGGATTTGTACCAGTCGCCCTCGCAGATTCTGTCGATATCTTGTGTTTTTAACGAATTAGGTCGGCTTTTAAAAAGAGCCGGGAGAGTTTTGAGCAATTTTTCGAAAGAAGCACTATTATTTTCCTCAGGATAGAGTGAAAAAAACAGGTCTTTGATCATTGTAAGATTAGTGGCGAACCTTAATTCAAAAAGCGCATTTAAATCAGAATCTTTAGTAGTGGGGTGCTTTGAAGTATGTAAACTATGTAGTGAGGCTTGGTTCATTCTATTGAAAGAAGTTGTTTTTGATCGGGCAACGAAGGTATTGCCCCATAATTGGTGGTAGTAATTGCTCCAGCCTTATTCGCTCTTTCGACCATTTTCAATAATAATTCAATATTGGAAACGATTTCACGGGGGTCATTTAATGTTGAAACCTGCTGCAGTAAACAACCAATAAATGCATCGCCAGCACCAGTAGTATCTACGGGGACCACTTCAATACTGGGTATGGTATGCTTTGTTTCCGGAGTACTGACCAAAGTACCCTCGCCACCTAGGGTAATGGTGATTACTTTAGCTCCAACCTCATGCAGTATGTGGCATGCTTCGATTAAATCTTTTTTCCCTGAAAGCAATTGGGCCTCTTCCAAACTGAATTTACACAAGTCTGATTTTTCGATAAAAGGCATGCACTTTTTTACGAAAATATCCCCTTCATCTTTCCAAAGATCCCCTCTATAGTTGGGGTCAAAACTTATGAAAACATCTTGCGTCAATGCGTCGAAAAAGTAGCGACTATAAGCTTTTTCTAAATCACCCCCTAGCAATGCGGTTGCAGCTCCTAAGTGTAATATGTTTCCTTTAAAATCGTTTTTGACTCCTGAATTATATACGAGTTTTTTATCAGCGCCCCTGCTGAAAACAAAATCGCGCTCACCATCATCTGCCAGAGAAACAAAAGCTAAGGTGGTAAAGGTTTTTGAACGTTGGGTCAAAGAAATATCGACCTTATTCTCTTCAAGAACATTCAATAAAAAGGTGCCAAAAGGGTCATTGCCAACACAACCGACGAATTTACTATTTCCACCCAGTTTTGATATGGCACATGCCACATTTGCAGGGGCTCCCCCGGCTTTTTTGGTGAATGTGTTTGCCTTTGAGAGGTCATTGCCTTGCTTTTCGGCAACAAAATCTATCAAAAGTTCCCCAATACAATATACATGCTTCATTGTACGTGTGATTCAAGGGGACAAGGTACTGACAAAAATGGGCTTACTCTAAAATTTTATAAGAATTTACCCTGAAGTCGATTTTATGGAACTGAAACAAAGTGACTTTTTCACTTTGTAGAAACTTGAAGAAATCCGTACCTTTTGATCAACTATAAAACACTATTGAAATGAGCTTATTCGACGAAATAAAAAAGAAATTAAGCAACGAATTTATCGACATAGTCGAGTGGTTGGATACTAACGATGATACCATAGTACACCGCTTTGAACGCTATCAAAACGAGATTAAGAATAATGCAAAGCTAATCGTACGCGAAGGTCAAGCTGCTGTTTTTGTAAATGAAGGACAACTTGCCGATGTTTTCAAGCCTGGCACGTATACCCTTAACACGCAGAACCTTCCCGTATTAACAACTTTAAAAGGATGGAAATATGGCTTTGATAGCCCGTTCAAGGCGGAGGTCTATTTTGTAAATACACGCTTGTTCACGGATGAAAAATGGGGAACGAAAAACCCGTTTATGTTAAGCGACGAACGTTTTGGTTTAGTTGAAATCCGCGCTTTTGGCACCTATAGTTTTAGAATCAGCGATCCCGGAAAATTTGTAGTTGATGTGGTCGGTACGGATGGTAATTTTACCAATTTCGAAATCAACGAGCATCTAAAAAGTTTGATCGTTACTCGATTTACGGATACTGTGGGCGAAGCGAATTTACCCGTTGAATTATATGCAGCTAATACATCTGAACTTTCCGAAACTTGTCAAGAAGTAATGCAACCAGAATTTGGTCGCGTCGGAATCGAATTGGAGAAGTTCTATATCGAAAATGTATCGATGCCCGAAGAGCTCAAGAAGGAAATTTTCGAGTATAGTAGGCTTGATAAATTGGATATGACCAAGCTAGCGCAGTTTAAGGCCGCCAAGGCGATGGAAGCTGCTGCCAAAAATGAAGGCGGAACGGCGGGGGCCGGAATGGGTATGGGCATGGGATTTGTTTTGGCTCAACAAATGGGGAGTATGATGAATCCGCAGGCACCCCAGCAGGTATTTGGCACACAACCCCAGCAGGCACAAGCAGCTCCACCTCCAATGCCGACTCAAGTTTTGTATCACTATGCTGCCAATGGCCAGCAAATGGGTCCGGTAGCAATTGATAAACTCAAGGAACTTTTTGCTGCTAGAACCATTAATAGAGATTCTTTGATTTGGAAACAAGGCATGCAGAATTGGACCCCCCTTAAGGAAGTAGAAGAATTGAAATCATTCTTAGGCGGGAGTACACCGCCGCCATTACCAACGGCATAAGTTGAAAGAAACTTAAACCATTCCCCTCCCTCGGAGGGTCTAAGGAGGACTTCTCATACGAAAGAATTTCCCAAATCATTTTCTAATGACAATGCAAGAACAAGCAATTCCAACGAACTCCGAACATAAAAAAGCATGTGCGAATTGTGGAGCGGAACTAAAGTTCAAGCCCGGCTCGCATCAATTAAAATGTGAGTATTGTGGATATGAGGAATTCATAGAACAGACCAAAAGTAGTTTTGAGGAGCTTGAACTGGAGCATTACATAAAGATTGTTGGTGAGAATGCCTATACCGAAACTATAGATCTTCTGCATTGTAAAAATTGTGGTGCCAATCAACATGTAGAGGAGAATTACAAATCCCTTGGTTGTGTATATTGTGGCGAGCCACTCATCAAAGAAGATATTGAAAAGGAAGGGTGGATTCTACCTGGTGCTCTAATTCCATTTCAACTCGACACCAAAAAAGCCAGAAGTATTTTCAAAAATTGGGTAAGCGGTATTTGGTTCGCCCCTAATAATCTAAAAAGAGCAGCTTTGGCCCCAGAAGGATTGCATGGCCTTTATGTACCCTATTGGACATTTGATGCTAATTTATTTGCTTCTTACGTTGGGCAAAGAGGTGACCACTACTATGAAACCAGACGCGTGCGTACCAAAAATGGGGTTCAAACCCAGCAAGTTCAAAAAACAAGGTGGTCTAGTGCCTCAGGATCCGTAAAGGGTTTTGTTGATGATATCCTTATCAATGCTTCTCAAAAGAAACGGCGCGATATTCCATCGAATATTGCATTTTGGAATATGAAAGAATTGGTAGCGTTCAATTCGAAATACCTTTCCGGTTTTGTTACCGAAAAATATACTGTTTCGCTAAAGGAGGGCCATCACCGGTCATTTCAAGAGGCCAAGGAAATTGCCCATAATTGGATTCGAAAAGATATTGGTGGCGATGTGCAGCGAATTCACCATGCCGATATAAAACTGACAGACGAGACCTTTAAACATGTACTACTTCCTGTATACATCAGTTCGTACAGATTCAATGGGAAAGAGTATCATTTTTATATCAATGGGCAAACGGGCGCCTTAAGTGGAACGCGCCCTTACTCCTTCTGGAAAATTTTTCTTTTAGTGCTATTCATCATTGCCGTCATTTGTATAATTTCGATTTTTTCAAAATGAGCAAAAAAAGAACATTGGTGGTCGGGGATATCCATTCGGGATTAAAGGCCCTCGAACAACTCTTGCAAAGAGCAAGCATCACCACTGAAGACACCTTGATTTTTTTAGGGGATTATGTTGATGGATGGAGTCAAGCCTTAGAAACGGTCGATTTCTTGATTGCTCTGAAAACTACCCATATGTGCATTTTTATCAGAGGAAATCATGACGAACTGTGTTTAAACTGGTTACAAGAAGGCATAGATAATCCAATGTGGATTCAGCATGGGGGTGCTGCTACGATGGCCTCCTATGAAAGAGCAAGTAATGAGGTTATCGATAAACATATGCTGTTCTTTCAAAATCTTGAGAATTATCATTTAGATGACGAAAACAGATTATTCCTTCACGCCGGTTTTACCAATCTTAAGGGCGTAGATTACGAATATTTTCCTAAAATATTTTATTGGGATAGAACACTGTGGGAATTGGCCACCTCTATGGATCGTGGGTTGCTAAAAGAAGATGTCAGCTACCCGCAGCGACTGACACACTATAAAGAAATATATATTGGTCACACACCCATTTCTAAAATCGGTACAGCTTTGCCCAAAAATGCCGCCAACGTTTGGAACATTGATACTGGAGCAGCCTTCAAAGGTCCATTGACAATTATGGATGTTGACACCAAAGAAGTTTGGCAAAGCGATCCAGTATATAAACTATACCCACTTGAAAAAGGCCGTAATTGAGAGCCTAAAATTATAAAAGTTTAATTTATCATATTATTCACGATCTTTGTAAAAAATAGAACATGGCCGAAAAAAACATACGACTAGAGGTAATGCAGTCCATTGAGCCGCAGGTAGAGGGCTTTATGGGTAAATTTCTAATCCCTGTTGAGGATATTTGGCAGCCTTCCGACTTTTTGCCTAATTCAGAAAGTGATAGTTTTTTAGATGATGTTGAAACCTTACGAGGAGAATCAAAGGAACTTGGCTATGATTTTTGGGTAACTATGGTCGCAGATACTATTACGGAAGAGGCGTTGCCGACCTATGAATCATGGCTGATGGATGTCGAAGGAATCAACCAACATGACGGCAAGACCAATGGATGGTCAAAATGGGTGCGTGCTTGGACCGGAGAGGAAAATCGCCACGGGGATGTCCTGAGTAAATATTTGTACCTCTCTGGAAGAGTGAATATGAGAGAGGTGGAAATTACAACCCAACATTTAATTACCGATGGATTTGATATCGGAACGGATCGGGATCCTTACAAGAACTTTGTATACACCTCTTTTCAAGAATTGGCAACGAATATCTCTCATAAAAGAGTTGGTCAAATGGCTAAGAAAAAAGGAAATGCGCTTCTAGGCAAGATGTGTACCATAATTGCCGGAGATGAGATGCGTCATCATTTGGCCTATCGCGAATTTGTAAAAACCATTTTTGGGGAAGACCCATCGGGAATGATGTTGGCATTTGCGGACATGATGAAGAAGAAGATTGTGATGCCCGCTCATTTTTTAAGAGAATCAGGAGGCTTTATTGGCGAAGCATTTGAGAATTTTTCCAACTGTGCCCAACGTTTGGGGGTATATACCGCTCAAGATTATGTCGAGATTTTACGAAAATTGAATGCATATTGGGAGTTGGAGACCGTAAGAAGTCTTACAGAAGAGGCTGATAAAGCTCGTGATTACTTAATTAGGCTTCCCGATAGATTAGAACGCATAGCGGAACGAATGAAATTTCCTGAAGATCAATATCGTTTCAAATGGGTAGAGGCCAACGGAATGGTATAATTTTCTTGAGATTGATAAAATAAAAATCCGGTGCAGAAATGCACCGGATTTTTTTAGTATTGAAATGAGTGATTACAGTTTCCCGTGATCATGTTCATCTTGCCATTTTATCAATTCGGTCCATTTGCCTTCATAACACATTTTCGCTTGCATAGGCCATGATGCTGGATTGTGAACCTTATAGCGCTCTCCACCGCCAGCTAATATTTCTTGGCATCTTGCAACAGCAGTCTCTGATAACGCTTTCCAAGTCTTAATTCCTGCTTCATGAAACATGCCGGATATTTTAGGCCCTATACCTTCAATTACCTTAAGGTCATCCTTTTGGATGGGCTTACGCATAGCGATTTTCGCTGCTTCCGCATCGAATGGATGATCTTTTTCTACTGCTGGGGCGACAGCGGCAACCGTAGCTGCAGCAGCGACTGTTGAAGCAGTCGTAAGCTTGTTGTTACATGCGTCAAGATCAGCTTGCAATTTGGCATTCTTATCTTTCCAGGTATTGAGTTCCGCTGAATTATCAATGGTCGTGCTTGAACCTTTACCTATGAGATACCCTAAAATTCCACAAATTAAACCGGTCAATAAAGGAATCAGCCAGCACCAAATGTTCATATTTTCAAAATCCATGTTCTTTTGTTTTTATGTTTATTGATTAGTTTAAAGTGACTACAGTTCGACTAATTGTAGCTTTGCCTTTTTCTGTCATTACCGGTGCCGTTACCGCTTCTTTTACAGGCTCTTCTTTTACAGTCGTACCACAAGAGCTACAGTAAGTCACGTAAAAATAGATTCCCGCGAGAATGGTAATGATCATCAACAACAGATTCGTAGTAGTTTTTGTCATTGCTAAATTTCATCTAGTGTTTGTACTACAATGTATTAAAAAAATAGCGAAATGTTAAATTATTCCCATTCTATCCTAGAAACCAATACAATAAGAAATGATGAAATGTTAAATTATTGCTATTCATACAGTTTTGGCTACCGTTAGTATAGAATCTATTTTATAAGGTTTATGAAAAAGATATCGCGCCAAAATATATGAAGACCCTATGGCTCCCGACAAAGTTCCGGCATCGTTATAGGGTTTTATTACGTAAGGTGGTTTGATTTGGCATATGAGACTCTTCTAAAAGATGTTCCCAAAGAAGGGAATCTAAGGAATAGATAAAAATGACCAGTTACACAGAAAAGGGACCCAATTATACACAAGTACTACGAGGAAAGGAGATTATAGGATACTTTAGAAATGAAATTAGTAAGAAACTATATGAATAATGAAAACGGAACTCGTTAAAGTATTAACTTTTGTCTGTATGGTTGTAGTTCTTGGGGTACAAGAGTTGTTTCAAGGTAGCTGGAAGATTCCGGAACTTGAAACCAAAAAGAGAAATCAAGCAAGTGGAAGCTAAATAATATATAAGATAACTTAGTGTTTGAGTTAGTTTGGTTAATTCCGCTGCTATATCAAAACCATCGATCGGGGGAACTATGGATTTTGAATAGCAGCGGATTTTTTATGCCTTGAATGTTAACCTTTTCAGTCAATTCAACACTAATATTAAAGAGATTTAGCTAGTAAACTATAGAATATCGGCCAATTAAAACTTTTAGCTTATCCGGATAAAAAGTTTTGAATTCTATAGCTAAAATCAAAGCTTCTGATTGTTTGAGCCAGTTCGCCTTTCGGCGGATGAAGGAGCTAAGCAATCAAAAGCTTTTCTTATTGGTATTCTAGCCAGAATCTATAAATCGAATTTGATTCCTTGAGCCAAGGGAAGTTCCGTGGTATAGTTAATCGTATTTGTTTGACGGCGCATGTAAACTTTCCAAGCATCAGAACCAGATTCACGACCACCACCGGTTTCTTTTTCACCTCCAAAAGCTCCACCGATTGCCTCTAGCAGTCTTGAATTGATGTTTTAGGGTCATAGGCGAAAATACATAGAAAACAATATCCTGTTTAGGCGAATAAATCTTTGCTAGATTTTAGGATTTTGCGTTAGAGGGTAAAAGAAATCAAACAATTAATTATAGCGGAATGTTACGGAGATTTGGCTAATTCCGAGCCCTTGGAAGGTAATTCATGTCCTTCGGACAGTATTTATGTTGTTTCGTCCTGAACTTTAAGTCAACCCAAACATTTATCGGTAGGTTCGATTCAACTAAATAACATATTGATAAACAAAAGAACTTATGAAGAAAATTAAAAACATTTTAACAATTGGCCTCATGGCAGCTGCTTTGATTTTGGCCTCTTGCTCCGCTGAAGATGGTGTCGATGGCAGAGATGGTTTGCAAGGCATACCGGGTGTCGACGGACAAGATGGGGTTGATGGCATAGATGGTACGGATGGCCTAAATGGTGGGGTTGATGGCGTAGATGGTGCGACTGGTCCGCAGGGCCTAGCTGGTGCAGATGGTGC